>NZ_JABBDR010000099.1 GCF_018854495.1 Acidithiobacillus ferruginosus | reverse complement strand
CCTTGAGGCCGAGTACACAGCCCTGACCAAACGGCTGCCCTTCCACGATCTCGATGATGTCGAGGATGTTCATCTGTCCTGCTCCGGGGCGCAGGACAAAGCCACCGCCGCGGCCCTTGAAGGAATCGAGCACCCCGCGCTTGGCCAGATCCTGCAGGATCTTCGCCAGATACTGGGCCGGGACGTGTAGGTAATCGGATATGTCCCGACTCAGCACCGGCTCCCCGGATGGCTGTGCCGCGAGGTAGATCAGGGCCTGTAAGGCGTATTCGCTGGTTTTACTCAGTAGCATGGAGGCATCCTCAGCATTCTTCTAGAATCTCATAGTCATGGGTGATCGCCGCAGTCTTACCCAACATGATGCTGGCGGAGCAGTATTTTTCTGCGGATAAGCCGATGGCGTGGCTTACCCGCTTGGGATCAAGCGCCTTGCCGGATACCACAAAATGCAGATGAATCCCGGTGAACACCTTCGGGTCCTGCTCCGCCCGCTGGGCAGCCAGCTCCACCACACAGCTGCGGATATCTTGCCTGGACTTCTGAAGAATCATCACCACATCGATACTGGAGCATCCGCCCAGACCCATCAGCAGGAGCTCCATGGGGCGCGGGCCGAGATTACGTCCGCCGATCTCGGCGGCGCCATCCATGACCAGGGCGTGACCGCTGTCGGCGTCGGCGACGAAGCTCATCTGCCCAGGACCCATCCATTGTACGCGTGCTTCCACTCTTTGCTCCCTATTCCCGGAAATCACCGATTCCCATTTAATGACAATCAACTAGCCGTGTAAACTGCGTTTAATCAAAAAACAGGTGTTGCAGGGCGTCTCCGGGCTGGGCAGTGCGCATAAATGCCTCGCCAACGAGAAAGGCACCGACTCCCGCAGCGCGCAGGGTGGCCACCTCCTCCCGGCTGCGGATGCCGCTTTCGGTGACGACGATCCGCTCTCGGGGAATCTCCGGAAGCAGTTTCAGCGTGGTTTCAATCTCGGTGACAAAGCGCCGCAGGTCCCGGTTATTGATGCCGATCAGTGGGGTACGCAATTTTAATGCGCGCTGTAACTCGGCTGCATCATGCACCTCCACCAGCACCGCCAGGCCCAGGCTCTGCGCCGTTGCCTCCAGACCCTGCAGCTCGGCATCGCTCAGGGCCGCAACGATGAGCAGGATGGCGTCGGCCCCAATGGCCCGTGCTTCCCAGACCTGATAGGGATCGATGCAGAAATCCTTGCGCAGCACGGGCAGTGGGCAGGCTTCACGGGCGGCGGCGAGATAGAGGTCGGCGCCCTGAAAATAGTGTTCATCGGTCAGAACCGACAGGCAGGCTGCGCCATGGGCGGCGTAGTCTTGGGCAATGGTCACCGGATTGAAGTCTTCGCGGATTACCCCCGCCGACGGCGATGCCTTTTTGATTTCGGCGATCACCGCGGCCTGTCCCTGGGCTATTCTGGCCCGAATGGCGCCGACGAAGTTGCGCGGCGGTGCCGTCAGGGCCACTGCCGCCTGCAGCTCCGCAAGGCCCAGACGGGTTTGGCGCGCCACCAGCTCCTCCCGCTTATGGGCAATGATTTCCTGAAGTATGTCGGTCATGTCTTATCCCTGTGAAGTCCTGCCCAGCAATGCCTGCCACTTATCCCAGGCGGCGCCGGATTGGAGCACTGCCCGGGCGACTACCACGCCGACAGCCATATCGGGGACCACGTCTGCCGCATAGAGTGCGGCTCCGGCATTGAGCAGGACGACGTCGCGACGCGGGCCGGGGCGATTCTGTAATACCTCTTCTGCCGCCGCCAGGGCCGCCGCCACACTGTCGATTTGCAGGGTCGCCAGCGGTGCTGATGACAGCCCGAAGTCCTCCGGCTGAATCCGGCTGCGACTGATCATCCCGTCTTTTAACTCTGCTATGTCTGATGGCCCGGACAGGCTGATCTCATCCAGGCCATCGTGCCCATGTACCACCAGCACATGGCGTGATCCCAGTTCCCGGGCGGCTTCGGCCATGGGAATCAGCCAGCGCTCGGCATAAACGCCGAGTACCTGATGCGGCGCCCCCGCCGGGTTGCTCAGTGGCCCCATGAGGTTGAACAGCGAACGGATGGCGAGCTCCTTGCGCGGACCAACGGCGTAACGCATGGCCCCGTGGTGCGCCGGCGCGAATAGAAAACCGATACCGATGCGCTCGATACTGTCGGCGACTTCGGCGGGGCTCATGTCCATGCGCAGACCGGCGGCTTCCAGCACGTCAGCGCTGCCGCTGCGGCTGACCATGGAACGGTTGCCGTGTTTGGCCACCCGCGCCCCGCCGGCCGCCGCTACCACGGCAGACACCGTCGATATGTTGAAGGTGCTCAGTGCGTCACCGCCGGTACCGCAGGTATCCAGCAGGTGATCGGTAGAGACCTCCACCCGCGTCATACAGGCGCGCAAGGCCTGGGTGGCACCGACCAGTTCCTCGACTCGCTGCCCTTTCATGCGCAGGCCCATGAGCAGGGCGCCGATTTGTGCGGGCGTCCAGTCCCCGGCCATGATGCCGGCGAAGACCGTTTGTGCCTCTTTGCGCGACAAGTCCTGCCCCGCCACGATTTGCTCCAGTATGTCCCGGACGATCATCGCGCGCTCCCTTGCAGAAAGTGCTGCAGCAAGGTCTTGCCGTGCTCGCTAAGAATGGACTCGGGGTGAAACTGTACGCCCTCCACATCCAGGGTGCGGTGGCGCAAGCCCATGATTTCTCCTGCTGCGGTCCAGGCCGTCACCTCCAGCGCATCCGGCAGAGAGGCGCGCTCGACGATCAGGGAGTGATAACGGGTGGCGGCAAAGGGGTCGGGTAAGTCGCGGAAGACTCCTTTGCCGTTATGGAAAATTGGTGAGGTCTTGCCATGCATCACTTTGTCGGCCCGGATGACTTTGCCGCCGAAAGCCTGACCGATGGCCTGATGCCCGAGACAAACGCCGAGCAGCGGGATTTTCCCCGCGAAATGACGGATGACGTCCAGCGAGATACCTGCTTCGTTGGGCGTGCAGGGTCCAGGGGAGATGCAGATGCGGCTGGGAGCTAGTTGTTCGATAGCCGCCACGTCGATGGCATCATTGCGCTCAACCCGCACTTCCGCCCCCAGTTCGCCGAAGTATTGCACCAGGTTGTAGGTGAAGCTGTCGTAGTTATCAATCATGAGCAACATGATCTGCCCTCCCTTCGGGGTCGAGACCGTTTTCGGCCAGTGCTACGGCGCGGAACATGGCGCGGCGTTTGTTCATGGTTTCTTCCCACTCCGCCGCGGGTTCCGAGTCGGCGACAATGCCGCCGCCCGCCTGGATGTGCAGCATGCCATCCTTGATGACCGCGGTGCGAATGGCGATGCAGGTGTCCATATTGCCATTCCAGCCCCAGTAGCCCACCGCCCCCGCGTAGACGCCGCGCGCTACCGGCTCCACCTCGCGGATGATTTCCATGGCGCGAATCTTGGGCGCACCGGAAACCGTTCCGGCCGGGAAGGTCGCTCGTAAGGCATCCATGGCGTCCAGCTCCGGGCGCAATCGTCCCGTGACCTGCGAGACGATGTGCATGACATGGGAGTAGCGTTCGATACCAAACGAATCGGTCAACCGCACCGAGCCGGTGTCGGCGATACGCCCCACATCGTTGCGCGCCAGGTCGATGAGCATGAGGTGTTCGGCGCGCTCCTTGGGGTCGGCGAGGAGTTCCTGTTCCAGCGCCTCATCTTCGGCGCGGGTCTTGCCGCGCGGACGGGTACCGGCGATGGGGCGCACCGTGACCTGATCATCTTCGACCCGCACCAGTATCTCCGGCGACGAGCCCACCAGATGGGTATCACCTAGATCCACATAAAACATGTAGGGGGAGGGGTTGATGCCACGCAGGGCGCGATAGAGATCCAGCGGGTGCGCGGTCAGCGGAGTGGACAGGCGTTGGGAGGGCACCACCTGCATTACGTCGCCAGCGCCGATATAGGCCTTGATGGTGCGCACCGCCGTCATATACCCCTCACGACTGAAGCTGGCGGTGAAATCTTCCTCGCGGACGTGTCGGGTGCTCACCGGCGGTGGGGACGGCGGTGCCGGCTCGTGCAGCCGTTGCTGTAGCTCCCGCAGGCGGGTCGCGCCACGCTCCCAGGCTTCGGGTTGGGCGGGGTCGGCATGCACCAGCAGGCGGAGGGTCCCGCGCAGGTTATCGAAGATCAGCAGTTCGTCGGCCACCAGCAGCTGAATTTCCGGCAGCTCCAGCGGGTCGGGCAAGGGCGTGCTGCGGGCGAGGCGGGGTTCGATGCTGCGGACGATGTCGTAGCCGAAATAGCCCACCAGACCACCGCTGAAGCGCTCATCGGCATTTTCCAGTGGTGCTACATGGAAGCGCTTGCGGAAGGCGCTGATCCATTCCAGGGGGTCCGCCGGGGTCGCCCGCTCGGTCTCTACGCCATCCACATGAACAGTGACAATGCCCTGGGTGACCCGCAATATCTGCTGTGCCGGAAGACCGATGATGGAATAGCGGCCCCATTTCTCGCCGCCCTGCACAGATTCCAGCAGGTAGGCATAGGGGCCATCGACCAGCTTGAGATAAGCCGATAAGGGAGTGTCGAGGTCAGCGATGACCTCTCGAGAAAGGGGTATACGGTTGTAGCCTTGGCGCGCCAAGGCCTCAAAGGTTGCTTTTGGAATCACGGATCACCTCGTTAGAGCGATAGATAAAGAAGTCACTGCCTTTCAGCAGCAACGCCATCGTCTCTCCCACCGCAGTGCTTTCCACATGGTGCCTCTGATCCCCCGCAACGCTACGCCAGAATATCCAATAATTCGCTCATGTTGTCCAGTATCGCGTCGGGCTCCAGGCAACGGACGGGCTCATCGCCGTTATAACCGTAGGTCACGCAGGCAATGGGCATACCCGCTGCCCGGGCCGCCTGCGTGTCGTTACGTGAATCGCCGACCAGCAGGCAGTTTTCCACCGGCTGATGAAAATGTTCAGCCGTATGGGTCAGGGGTAATGGATCGGGTTTCTTGCGCGGCAGGCTATCGCCGGACAAGACCAGTCCGAAAAAATCGTAGAGGTCCAGTCGCTGGAGCAGCGGCACGGTGAAGGCCGCGGTCTTGTTGGTGATACATACCAGTTCCCGGCCCTGAGCCTGCAAGGTCTCCAGCGTTTTGCGCACGCCCGGGTAGATCACGCTATGATCCAGCAGATGCTCCCCGTAGTACTTGCTGAAATCGACCATGGCCGCATCCAGTTCCACTTCGCTGGGATCGCTGTGGATCGCCAGCGCGCGACGCATCAGTTCACGGACACCGTTACCGATGAAGCCACGAATGACCGGCATTTCGGCGGGCGCACGCCCGAGTTTTTGCAGCACATGGTTGGCCGCACCGGCCAGGTCCGGCGCGGTATCTATCAGCGTGCCATCCAGATCGAGCAGGACGACGCGCGCGGTAAACAGCGTGTCGGCATTCAGCGTTGCCATGATTCAGCCCGCCAGGGCTTTGCGGAAAGCGGCGATGGTCGCGGCGTAGTCGGGGGTGTTATAGATGGCGCTGCCCGCCACGAAGACATCGGCGCCGGCATCGGCGACCCGCCGCACATTGTCCACCTTGACGCCACCATCCACTTCCAGCTCGATGGCCTTGCCGGTCGCCTCGATGCGCTTGCGGATCGCCTCGATCTTGCGCAGGGTGTACTCGATGAAGCTCTGCCCACCGAAACCGGGGTTGACGCTCATCACCAGCACCAGATCAAGATTCTCCAGGACATAGTCCAGCACATCGAGGGGCGTAGAAGGATTGAGGGAAACGCCAGCCTTACAGCCCAGGCTGTGGATCAACTGAATGGTACGGTCCAGATGGATCGTCGCTTCGGGATGCACGGTAATGATGTCGGCGCCGGCCTTGGCGAAATCGGGAATGATGCTGTCCACCGGTGAGATCATGAGGTGGACATCCAGCGGCTTTTGGGTGTGGGGCTTGATGGCGGCCGCCACCAGCGGTCCGATGGTCAGATTGGGGACGAAATGGTTGTCCATGACGTCGATATGGATATAGTCGGCACCCGCCTCATCGACGGCGCGCACTTCTTCACCCAGACGGGCAAAATCCGCCGAAAGGATGGAGGGGGAAATCTTGAACTGGGTCATTTTGCCTCCAAAACAGGGCGAGAGCGCCATGCGCCCTCGCCAGTCAATCGCTAGGTAGCGTTATTTAGACGCCGGTGACGCGGGGGTCGAGTTCACCCTTGCTGTAGCGCCTGAACATGGTATCCAGCGGGATGGCCTTGATCTTGCTAGCCTGCCCGGCGCTGCCGAAAGCCTCATAACGCAGCCGGCAGATATCGCGCATGGCATCGATGGAGGCGGTCAGGAACTTGCGAGGATCAAAGTTCTTGGGATTTTTGGCCAGGCTCTGACGCACCGCGCCGGTTGCCGCCAGGCGCAGATCGGTATCGATGTTGACCTTGCGCACGCCGTACTTGATGCCTTCCTGAATTTCCTCTACCGGCACACCGTAGGTTTCGCCGATGTCGCCACCGAATTCATGGATGATCTTCAGCCAGTCCTGCGGCACCGAGCTGGAGCCGTGCATGACCAGATGGGTATCCGGGATGCGGGCGTGAATCTCCTTGATCCGGTCGATACGCAGGACCTTGCCGGTCGGCGGGCGGGTGAACTTGTAAGCGCCGTGGCTGGTGCCGATGGCAATCGCCAGGGCGTCCACTTTGGTGGCTTTCACGAATCGGGCCGCTTCTTCGGGATCGGTCAGCATCTGGTCATGGCTCAGACAGCCCTCGGCACCGACACCGTCCTCTTCGCCCGCCATGCCGGTTTCCAGGGAGCCGAGGCAGCCCAGTTCGCCCTCGACGGTCACACCGACGGCGTGAGACATCTCCACGACCCTGCCGGTCACCGTGGCATTGTAGTCATAGCTGGCGGGGGTCTTGGCGTCCTCCAGCAGGGAACCGTCCATCATCACGCTGGAGAAGCCGGAGCGGATGGCCTGGATGCAAACCGCCGGGCTCGCGCCGTGATCCTGATGCAGGACGACGGGGATGTCGGGATACTCTTCGATGGCGGCCAGAATCAGATGGCGCAGAAAGGGTTCGCCGGCATACTTGCGGGCACCGGCGGACGCCTGAAGGATGACCGGCGCGTCGGCGGCAGCCGCCGCTTCCATGATCGCGCGCACCTGCTCCAGGTTGTTGACGTTAAAGGCGGGGATGCCGTAGCTGTGTTCCGCGGCATGATCCAACAACTGACGCAATGAAACCAGGGCCATAACACTTCTCCTAAATGTGAATAAAAATGGATTGGGTCTTGAGCAATCGTATAGAGGAGCCCCCCAAACCGCAAGCCGGGCCCCGTAACGGTCGGGATTGGCCAGCCTCAGGCGCGGTGCGTGACATCACCGACCCGCACCAGCTTGAGGGTATTGGTGCCACCCGGAGCGCCCATGGGCTCACCGATGGTGATGAGGATCAAATCTCCGTCGCGAACGACGCCGCGCCGCCGCAGTTCATCCTCGGCCGCATGCATCACCTGCAGGGGGTCATCATGACGACTCTGGGGGAAATTGACCGGGTGGACACCGCGATACAAAGTCACCTTGCGCCGGGTATAGACCTGGGGGGTCAGCGCGTAGATCGGCACCCGGGGATTGGCGCGGGACAGCCACAGAGCCGTGGAACCGCTCTCGGTAAAAGCCGCGATGGCCACGATGGGCGAGCGCATGGTGGCCAGAATGGCTGCCGCCGCGATGGTTTCGTCTATGCGTTCCAGCGGCCGGTCGATGATCTGCACGGTACCGGTGGCCGGTGCCTGGCGCTCGGCTTCACGACAGGTACGGTCCATGGCGGCGACCGCCTCTACCGGGAAGGCTCCGCTCGCCGTTTCGGCGGACAGCATCACCGCATCCGTACCGTCGAGGACCGCATTGGCCACATCGGAAACTTCGGCGCGGGTAGGAATCGGCTGGTGAATCATGGACTCCATCATCTGCGTCGCCGTGATCGTCAGACAGTTGTACTTCTGCGCCAAGGCGATAATCCGCTTCTGCACCGGGGGTACCGCCGCATCGCCGATCTCAACGCCGAGATCGCCCCGCGCCACCATGACGGCCTCGGACACCGCCAGAATCTCTTCGATGGCCTCTACCGCCTCGGCCCGCTCGATTTTGGCAACCAGGGCGCCGTGACCACCCGCTTCGCGGAAGAGGCGACGGGCTTCTTCCATGTCGGCGGCGCTGCGCGGAAAAGAAACCGCCAGATAGTCGGCCTCGAGGCGCGCCGCGGTGATGATGTCCGCCCGGTCCTTGTCTGTCAGCGCCGGCGCCGTCAGGCCACCACCCGCCCGGTTGATGCCCTTGCTGTCGGAGAGTTCACCACCCTGCACCACCCGGGTGTGAATTTCGGGGCCCTGCACCTTTTCCACCCAGAGCACGATCATGCCGTCATTGAGCAGCAGGGTTGCCCCCCGGTCCACATCATTGACCAGTTGCGGGTAGGTCACGCCAACCCGCGTCTGATCGCCAATGGCGCAAGTGGTATCGAGAATAAAAGGCTCGCCTTCCCGGATATGGATCTTGCCTTCGGCAAATTTGCCGATGCGGATTTTGGGTCCCTGCAGATCGGCCAGCACCCCGACGGCCCGGCCGTGAGCGCGCGCCCTTTCCCGGACCATCTCCGCACGCTTGACGTGATCCTCTGCCGCACCGTGGGAGAAGTTGAGGCGAACGACATCAACGCCCGCCTCGATCAGGCGATCGATGACCCGCACATCGGAACTGGCGGGACCCAGGGTTGCGACGATCTTCGTCCGGCGTATCAAGTGTGTGTACCTCGTGCACGTTCTTCCAGCATGGCTACGGCGGGCAGGGTCTTGCCTTCGAGAAATTCCAGGAAGGCGCCCCCACCCGTACTGATGTAGGAGACCTTATCTTCGATATGGAATTTGTTGATCGCCGCAATGGTGTCCCCCCCCCCGGCGATGGAAAAAGCGCTGCTTTCCGCCACTGCCCGGGCAATGGCCTCGGTGCCGCGGGCGAAGGCGTCAAACTCAAATACGCCCACCGGACCATTCCAGACGATGGTACCTGCCTTGCGCAGGATATCGCCCAACGTTTTGGCGGTGTCGGGACCGATATCGAGCACCATGTCATCGGCAGCGATATCATCCACCCTGCAGGTCCGCGCCGGGGCCGTCTCCGAAAATGCCTTGGCGACCACCACGTCGCTCGGCAGCGGGACATCGCCGCCTTTGGCCCTGGCTGCGGCGATGATGGCTTGCGCATCAGGCACCAGATCCGCTTCACAGAGGGATTTGCCGACAGAATGACCTGCGGCGAGGATGAAGGTGTTGGCGATGCCGCCACCCACCACCAGTTGATCCACCTTGTCCGCCAGGGACTTTAGGATGGTCAGCTTGGTGGACACCTTGGACCCGGCGACAATGGCGACCAGAGGACGCCGGGGGTTCTGCAGGGCCTTGCCCAGCGCATCCAGCTCGTTGACCAGCAGCGGGCCGGCGCAGGCGACGGGAGCGAACCTGCCGACCCCATGGGTGCTGGCCTGGGCGCGGTGGGCGGTACCGAAGGCGTCCATCACAAACACGTCACAGAGGGCAGCCATCTTTTTGGACAGCGCCTCGTCGTCCGTGCTTTCGCCAGTATTGAAGCGCACGTTTTCCAGCACGACGACATCACCGTCCTGAAGCTGGGCAAGGCGGTCTTTACCGGCATCCAGCCAGTCCCGTACCAACGGCACATCGCGGCCCAGCAACTGGCTGAGGTGGGCGGCGACCGGAGCGAGGCTGGCCTTTTCGTCGAAAACGCCTTCCTTGGGACGCCCCAGATGGGACATCAGCATCACCCGCGCGCCGCCGGCCAGCGCGGCGCGAATGGTGGGCAGGCTGGCGCGGATGCGGGTGTCATCGGTGATGGCCCCCGCATCATTCATGGGGACGTTGAGATCCTCACGAATCAGCACCCGTTTGCCCTTTAATGGCACATCCATCATACGCAGGACATTCATGGTCAGATTCCTCCTCAGCGGGCCTGACCCATCATGGCGAGGGCGGTATCCACCATACGGTTGGAGAAACCCCACTCGTTGTCGTACCAGGAGCAGACCTTGACCAGCTTGCCCTTGACCTTGGTCAGTGAGGACTCATAGGTGGAGGAGTGCGGATTGTGGTTGAAGTCGATGGAGACCAGCGGCTTGTCGTTGTAGCCGTAGACCCCCTTGAGCGCGCCTTGGCTGGCTGCCTTCATGGCGGCGTGGATTTCGTCGACGGAGACTTCCTTGTTGACGATACAGGTGAGGTCAACGAGGGAGACGTTGTGCGTGGGCACCCGGATGGCGAAGCCGTCCAGCTTGCCTGCCAGCTCCGGCAGTACCAGGCCGATGGCCTTGGCGGCACCAGTGCTGGTGGGGATCATGCTCATGCCAGCAGCGCGGGCACGGCGCAGGTCTTCGTGATAGACATCGATGATGCGCTGATCATTGGTCATGGAGTGGATGGTGTTCATGGTCCCCGCCTCGATGCCGGCGAGATCATTGAGGGTCTTGGCCAGGGGTGCGAGGCAGTTGGTGGTGCAGGAGCCGTTGGAGACGATGTGGTGCTTGGCGGGGTCGAGCAACTGGTGGTTGACGCCGTAGACGACGGTGAGGTCGACCGCATCCTTTGCCGGTGCGGAGATCAGCACTTTCTTGGCGCCGCCCTTGAGGTGCAGGGCCGCCTTTTCGCGGGAAGCAAAGAAGCCGGTGCACTCCAGGACCACGTCCACGCCCAGATCGCCCCAGGGCAGCTTGGAAGGATCGCGTTCGGCGAGCACCTTGACCCGGTCGTCGCCGATCAGCATGTCGCCGTCGTCCACGTTCACCGGGAAAGGGAATTTGCCATGCACGGAATCATACTGTGTCAGGTGGGCGTTGGTTTCGGGGCTGCCCAGGTCATTGACCGCGACAATCTGAACTTCGTCAGTGCGGTTCGCCTCATAGACGGCCCGCAGGATGTTCCGTCCGATACGCCCATAGCCGTTAATACCAATACGCAGTGCCATAATGTGAACTCCTCAACAGTTTTAGAATGAATGATTTACAGTGCCTGGAAGTGCGCGACGACGTTATCCGCCGTGAAGCCGAACTTCTCGAACAGGACCGGGGCCGGGGCCGAGGCGCCGAAGTGGTCGATGCCGATGACCGCGCCGTGCAGACCCACATACCGGTACCAGAGCCCCGTGGTGCCCGCTTCGATGGCCACACGCTTGGTGATGCTGCTTGGCAGGACACGCTCCTGATACGCCGCGTCCTGTGCCGCAAAGATATTCATGCACGGCATGGAAACCACGCGCACGTGATGTCCCTGCTCCGCCAGTTTGGCCTGGGCCGCCAGCGCCAGCTCCACTTCGGAGCCGGTGGCGATCAGGATACCCTCGGCCTTGCCGTTTTCGGCCTCCTTGAGCACATAGCCGCCGCGCCGGGCATTGGCCACGGTCTCGTCGGTATGTGGCAGCGCCGGGAGGTTCTGCCGGCTGAGGGCGAGGAGAGACGGCGTCCGTTCCAGTTTGACCGAGGATTCCCAGGCGATGGCGGTTTCGACGGCATCCGCCGGGCGCCAGACATGGAGGTTGGGGATCAGACGCAGGCTGTTGACCTGCTCGATGGGCTGGTGAGTGGGGCCGTCTTCGCCGAGACCGATGGAGTCATGGGTCATCACATAGATCACGCGAATACCCATCAGCGCCGACATCCGGATCGCATTGCGGCTGTAGTCGGAGAAAATCAGGAAGGTGCCACCGAAGGGCAGGAAACCGCCGTAGAGAGCGATGCCGTTCATGATGGCGGACATGCCGAATTCCCGCACGCCGTAGTGGATGTAGTTGCCCATCAGGCGATGCGGGCCGATGTCGATGGCCTCCTTCCAGCGCGTATTGTTGGAAGGCGTCAGATCGGCGGAACCACCGATAAATTCGGGCAACTTCGGTGCAAGGGCCTGAATGCACTGACCGGATGCCACGCGGGTAGCGATTTTGGGTGCCGTCTTACGGAAATCGGCGATGAGCGCCGCCGCCGCCGCATCGAAATCGGCGGCGGGGGTACCGGCCAGGCGCCGCTCGAGCTCTGCCGCCTCTTCGGGATAGAGTTCCCGGTATTTGGCGAAACGGGCCTTCCAGTCGGCCTCCGCGGCCTCCCCTTTGGCCCGGGCGTCATAGGCGCGGTAAACGGCCTCGGGGATATGGAACGGCTCCGCGGACCAGCCCAGGTTTTCCCGGGTCAGACATACTTCTTCGGCGCCCAGAGGCGCGCCATGACAGTCATGGCTGCCGGCCTTGTTGGGGGAGCCATGGCCGATGACGGTTTTGCAGCAGATCAGGGTGGGCTTGCCGGTCTGTTTGCGGGCATCCACGATGGCCGTTTTGATGGCTTCGGGGTCGTGTCCGTCGACGTGACGGATCACATGCCAGCCGTAAGCCTCGAAACGCGCCGGGGTGTTGTCGGCGAACCAGTCACCCACATGACCGTCAATAGAGATGTTGTTGTCATCGTAGAAGCAGATGAGCTTGCCCAGTCCCCAGACGCCCGCCAGGGAACAGACCTCATGAGAAACGCCTTCCATGAGGCAGCCATCACCGAGGAATACATACGTGTAGTGATGGATGATTTCGTGATCGGGGCGGTTGAAGTGACTGGCCAGCATATGCTCCGCCAGCGCCATTCCGACGCCATTGGCAAGGCCCTGACCCAGGGGGCCAGTGGTGGTTTCAATGCCTGGAGTGTCGCGGTACTCCGGATGACCGGGGGTCTTGCTGTGCCACTGACGGAAGTTTTTGAGGTCTTCCATGGAGACATCGTAGCCGGTGAGATGGAGGAGCGCGTACTGCAGGAGGGAACCGTGTCCATTGGACAGAATGAAGCGGTCGCGGTTGGCCCAATGGGTATTGGCGGGGTTGTGGACCAGAAAGTCGTTCCACAGCACTTCGGCGATGTCCGCCATGCCCATGGGCATGCCGGGATGACCGGATTTTGCCTTTTCCACGGCGTCCATGGTGAGAACGCGGATGGCGTTCGCCAGATCAGTACGGGTCACAGTCATAACATACTCCTTAATAAATAGAAATCAGTCGATGCGCTGGTGGGTGCGGACCCGGCGCAGAATGCCGTCGTGACCAGAAATAACCAGGCTCTCACTTTCCACAAAGTAGTGGGAGCGGGTTACGCCATCGAGGATGTCGCCAGAGGTCAGGCCGGTGGCCACGAAGAGCACGTCATCGCTGGACACCAGTTCATCACGCCCCAGCCACTGCCCGGCCTTGAGGCCGGCGGCGGCAATGGCTTCTGCTTCGCCAGGTTTCTGCGGCGAGAGGCATCCAAACATGTCGGCGCCCATGGCGCGGGCGGCGCAGGCGGAAATGACCCCTTCCGGAGTGCCACCGATGCCCATCATGGCATCCACCTTGGTGCCGAGGGCGGCCATGATGCCACCGCTGACGTCGCCGTCTGTCTGCAGGCGCACGGTGGCGCCAGCGGCCTGAATTTCGCGGATCATGGCCTCGTGACGCGGCTTCTTGAGCAGGAAGATGCGCAATTCACGGACGTCCTTGCCGAGGGCGCGGGCCAGGTCGTGGAGCTTGTCCTTCATGGGTGCAGCGGGATCGATTTTGCCGCGGGCCGGGGCCGGGACGATCAGCTTGTCCATATAGAAGGCTGGACCGGGCTGGAACATGCTGCCTTTGGGAGCCGCTGCCAGCACACAGATGGAGCCGGGCATACCCTGGGCCAGAAAGGTGGTCCCTTCGACAGGGTCAACGGCGATCTCTACCTCTGGACCAGTACCCGAGCCCACCACCTCACCGTTGTAGAGCATGGGCGCTTCGTCCTTTTCGCCCTCACCGATGACCACCACCCCACGCATGGGGACCTGGGCAATGGCGATGCGCATGGCGTCCACTGCGGCACCGTCGCCGAGTTCTTTTTCACCGCGGCCGATCCAGCCGCTCGCGGCACGGGCCGCGGATTCAGTGACGGGAAGCAGGGACAGTGCGAGATTACCTATGGAGGCCATGCGATTCTTTTCCTTCCGTGACGGATTCGTTGAGAGAGATGAATTGTTTTAGCATAAATCAAAGGGCTGCATTTGGGAACTGAGCAGGCGTTTCACCGACCGCTTCCAGCCACCGAGACCAGCTCTGGTGCAGCCGCGGATCGAGGGTGGCGAGCACGGAGCGCGTTTGCAGATCGTTTTCGCTGAGGCGGCCGCCGTTGAATTGCGTGGCCCTGCCGCCCGCCTCATGCAGTATCAGGGCGCCTGCGGCGCGATCCCAGAGCTGTTGCGCGCCGTGCAGGTAAAAATGATAACGTCCGGCGGCGAGCCAGCACCATTCGAGGACGGAAGCGCCGAAGTTGCGTTGGCTGTGGAAGGGCCGCTCGTCGATCAGGCGCAGGGCGAGAGCGCGATCGAGCCTTTTGTAGTCTACGACGCCGACGCATTGCCCGAGCGCCGGTGCCTGCCGAACCGCCATGCGTACGCCGTCCACCCGCGCGCCGCTCCCCTTTGCTGCGGAGAAGAGCTCGGCGCGCACAGGGTCGTACACCCAACCGAGCACCGAGTGCCCGCCTTGCAGTAGCGCCAGGGAGATACCGAAGATCGGGACGCCGGCAGCAAAATTGCTGCTGCCATCCAGCGGATCCAGACACCAAAGGGCGTCGGCCTCGTGCAGCAGGCGGGTTTGTTCCGTTGCACTCATTTCTTCTCCCAGCAGGGGAATGTCGGGATAGCGGGCAGCGAGCATATCCTGCAAAAAGTTCTGGCTATCGATATCGGCGCTGGTGACGATACTGCCATCGGGTTTGCGGCTGGCGCTGACGGCGTGGAAACGGGGCAGCACGAAGCGTTCGGCACTGGTGCGCAGCAGTTTGCCGACCCATTGCTGGTCGATTTCCGGTATCATGGTCGTGTCTCCCGTATCTGTCTTAGATATCAGGCCCCGGGCCCCGGCGGGGTAGGCTATCCAGAGCGATCACCCGGGCAGGGTGGCGTCTTTTTTCTGCGGACTTTTTGATGGCGTTATTCAGGGCCTGATGAAACTCCATGGGCAGGCGACGCAGGATTTCCTCCCCTGCCGGGCTGAAAAGATCCATCTGGCAGGTCACGCCGTCGTGCAGGTTTTCTCTGGACTGGTGGTCGAAGTGATGCCAGACGCTGACGGCAACACGGCCGCCGAGGTAGTCGCAGAATACCCACTCGCGTTCCAGCAGGATTGCCATGACCGAGACGTAACGCAGGGGAATGAAGACGGGGCCGGTGGCGGCGTGCTGCAGAATGAGGGCCTGGTTGTATATCCAGGCCGGGACCAACCCGGGCCGCGTCTGCCAGACCGGTGGGCGACGGCAATCGGAGTCTTTGATCATGCGCCACCCGCGCCAGCGCCACGATGATATAATCCCACCTGTGTTCTCCTGCCCGATATCGTAACCTATGCCGCGCATTCACTTATACGCCGATTCCGACCTGCCCGAAAGCGGCCCCTTTTTGCTGCCGGCAGGTGCCAGCCATCATCTGCTCAAGGTGTTGCGCGCCCGCCATGGCCAGGAACTGACCCTGTTCAATGGCGATGGCTGGATGTATCAGGCGTCCCTGACGGGGATTTCGGGGGCGCAAGCGCAGTTGGCGATCAGTGGGCGGCATGCGCGGTCGACCGGTTCGCCGCTGGCTATTCAGGTGTTTTTGCCACTGACGCGCGGCGAGCGCTGGGACTGGAGCCTACAGAAAGCAGTGGAACTGGGGGTGCGGCGGATTCAGCCGGTGGCCTGCCGCCACGGAGTGGTGCAACTGAGTGAAGCACGCGGGGAGAAACGTCTGGCGCGCTGGCGGGATATCGTCATTGCGGCCTGCGAGCAAAGCGGCAGCACGACGATTCCCGAACTCGCTCCGCCGGTTACGCTGGAAACCGCATGGGCCGGGGTGCGGGGAGCCGCCTTCGTACTCGACCCGGAGGGTGGGCAGCGCTTTACCGATCTTGGCCATCCGGGGCCGGAGATCACCCTGCTCAGTGGCCCCGAGGGTGGGCTGGCCGCAGAAGAGGTAGCCGCCGCGCAGGCCCACGGCTTTCGCTCGTTGCGCATGGGACCGCGCATCCTGCGCGCGGAGACCGCCGCCATCGCCGCCATCGCCGTCGCCCAGGCGCTGTGGGGCGATCTCTGAGTCACCACCGAAATAGCCAGCTTGCGGTGGTTGACAGGGCGGGCGGCAGGACGGACCATTCTCCCTGGTCAACTTCGGGAATCTCAGCATGGATATTTTGTTAGCCAATCCGCGTGGTTTCTGCGCGGGGGTCAACCGGGCGATTCAGATCGTCGATCGCGCCCTGGAGCTTTTCGGTGCGCCTATCTATGTGCGTCACGAGGTCGTTCACAACCGTCATGTCGTCGAAGACCTGCGCGCCCGTGGCGCCATTTTCGTCGAAGAGCTGGATGAGGTGCCGGACGCGGCTACGGTCATTTTCAGCGCCCATGGCGTGCCCATTGCCGTCCGTGAGCACGCGGCGGCGCGGGGTCTGAGCGTCTTCGACGCCACCTGCCCGCTGGTGACCAAGGTGCATATGGAAGTCAAGAAGTACAGCCGGGACGGTATGGAAATGGTGCTCATCGGTCACGCCGGACACCCGGAGGTGGAAGGCACCATGGGTCAGGTCGAGGAGGGCATGATGTATCTGGTTTCCAATGTCTCCGATGTGGCCACCCTAGCGCCCCGCAACCCGGACAAGCTCGCCTACATCACGCAGACCACTTTGAGCATGGATGACACCGCAGAAGTGATCGTCGCCTTGCGCACACGCTTTCCTCTCATCGAAGGCCCGAAAAAAGATGATATCTGTTATGCCACCCAGAACCGCCAGGATGCGGTGAAGTCGCTGGCCCCTGATGTCGACATCCTGCTGGTGGTGGGCGCGCCGAACAGTTCCAATTCCAGCCGCCTGGCAGAACTGGGGACGCGGCTGGGGACGCAGACCCATCTCATCGAGGACGCTCAGCAGTTGCGCCGCGAATGGTTCGAAGGTGTGGGGAAGATTGGTATCAGTGCCGGGGCATCGGCGCCGGAAAGCCTGGTCCGGGAGATTATAGACACCCTCCGGGGCTGGGGCGCGAGAGTGCCCCAAGAAAGGCCCGGCGTAGAGGAAAAGGTGACTTTCAGCCTGCCTCTGGCGCTGATACAGGCGCAGACGCAGCGGGAAGGCGCCTGACCTTTACTTTGCTCCGCCTGCGGCTGGTCTCCGGGCAGACTAGCATTGGTCCGGGAGCGGGGCTGTGGCATCCGGTCCGATGAATTCTTCCGCCTGAAGGAGGCGCGGGACCCGTTCCACGGGGTCCATGCCGGGTAGTTCCTTTGCCTCGGGCGTAGCCTTGAGGTCGCGGAACTTGCGCGCGGAGACCAGTACCCGGGTTTCCAGCGACCCCGTCGCGCTGTTGTAGGCCTCCACCGCCTGCCCCAGCCCCTTGCCCACCCGCGCCCAGTGCCCTGCCAAAATGCTGATACGATCGTAAAGCTCTTTGCCGAGATCGCTGATGGCACGGGCATTTTCGGCCAGCGATTCCTGCCGCCAGCCATAGGCCACCGCCCGCAGCAGGGCGATGAGGGTGGTGGGGCTGGCAACGATCACCTTCTGCTCGACGCCGTATTCGATGAGCGACGGGTCTTCTTGGAGGGCAGCGCTGAAGAACACCTCACCGGGCACGAACAGAACAACGAACTCCGGGGTCGGCTGGAACTGTTCCCAGTAAGATTTTTTGCTGAGCTGGGTCATGTGGGTGCGCAGTTCGCTGGCATGCTTGTGCAGAAAGTGCGCGCGTTTCTGCTCATCATCGGTTTCCATGGCCTCCAGATAAGCACTCAGTGGCGCCTTGGCATCGACGACGATGCGTTTGCCGCCGGGCAGGCGCACCAGCAGATCGGGACGCTGCTGACCCGAATCGGTATTGACTCCCTCCTGCTCCGTAAAGTCGCAGTAGGCCAGCATCCCGGCCATCTCCACGACCCGTTTGAGCTGCATCTCGCCCCAGCGCCCCCGGGCCGCGGGCTGGCGCAGTGCCTTCACCAGCGCCGCGGTTTCCTGATGCAGACGCGGCAGGTGGTCCTGGACGAGACCACGGATCTGCTCATTGAGGGCGCCGTAAGCATCGATGCGGGTCTTCTCCATGGCATCGATGCGGGTGCCCACCTTCTCCAGGGACTCACGGATAGGCTCCACCAGTTGCCCTACAGCCTTTTGTCGGCCCTCCCAGTCGGTTTTCGCGCTTTCCTGGAAACGCTCCAGATTTTCCCGCGCCAGTTCCAGGAAAGACTGGTTGTTGCGGCGCAGGGCCTCTGCAGATAGGGACTGGAAGGCGTCGCTGAGACGTTGACGGGCATCTTCCAGCAGCGCCAGCTTCTCTGTACCACGCAGACGCTCCTGTTCCAGCCGCTCACCCAGTTCTGCCAGCTGGCCCCGAATGGCGCTGTTTTCCGTCTGCAGGCGCGCGGTATTGCCGCGTTCCGCCACCAGGGCATTTTCGAGCGCCGGGATACGACGGCTTTCCGCTTCTGCAGCGGCCCTGCTTTCACTCTCGTGGCGGAGGATTTCCTGCTGTTCCCGGGCCTGTTGCCGCAGGGCATTTATTTCGTACTGCAGGCTCTCCGTCTGAGCCGCGCTGGCCTGCTGTCCTTCACGGAGTGCCGCGCTGATATCCTGCTGACGCTGGATCATGCTGCGCGCTACCAGTCCGGCGACCATCAGACCGAGCACAACACCGATAATGAGGTACAACAGGTTTTCCCAGATCAATGGCCGGTCCTGAGTGTGGGGAGCGTTATTCGAGAATACGCGAAGCGGGACGCCAAGGCGACGGCACACCAACCTTTGCCAATGAAACCAGGCCGGGGACGCGGGTACCCCGGCGCCGCCGTTTCAGGACTCCAGTTGCGAGGTGCAGTTGGGACAACGTATCGCGGCCAAAGGAATGGCGGAGGCACAGAAGGGGCAGGTTTTGGTGGTCATGGCAGGGGCGGGTTTGGGGTAGAGCTTGTTGATCACCCGCACAATGGAAAATATCACCAGGGCGATGATGAAAAAGCTGATCAACGAGGTGATGAAGAGACCGTAGTTTACGGTCACGGCGCCCGCCTTTTTGGCGGCTTCCAGGGTCAGGTAAGGGCCGGGAATGGTGCCTTGCTTCAATAGGATATAGAGGTTGGAAAAATCGACCCTGTCGAGCAGCATGCCGATAGGCGGCATGATCACGTTGCTGACCAGCGAAGTAACGATGGCGGAAAATGCCGAGCCGATCACAAAAGCTACGGCGAGATCGATGACATTGCCGCGCTGCAGAAATGTCTTGAAATCCTGGGCGAATTTTTTGAGCATGAAGACCTCCCTGTGTGATAACCGGCTGCTGATAACGTATCGATTCCAGTACCCCTGGTACACCAGCATAATTCAGTTCATCCGGGGATGAAAACAAGCAACACCTAATCCTCAACGGCTGCAGAAGCGATTTACGATATTTTTATGGTCATTCATCTGCTGATGGCCGGATGCGGCGGAGCAGGCTTGCTGGCCGTCCTGACAGGTAATGGCCCAACCCTGAGCCAGGTCAAAAAAACGTGCCGCCTGCGCCGCCGGCGTGGCGTAGGCCCCTCCCTGGAAAAGAGGGGTCAGGGCATGGAAATAGCGGCTCTCTTCCTGCGCCCATTGAGACACCGCCTGCCAGCAGGTGGCCTGTTCGCCGAGCGGCATTCGCGCGCAACCCATGGCGTTGCTCCGCGCCTGGCCAAGCGCCTGCCGCCAGTTCGGGCAGAATTGCTGTTCGGCCCCGGCGCGCTGAGCGGCGACGGCGGCAAGGCGTTGCTGTGCCGCTTCGGCATCACGGCTGGCCATCGCGGCGCCCCGTGCGGCGGCGCCGGCCGTGCTGGTGGATGGAGGTGGTTGCAGGGACGCGCAGCCTGACAGGGCAAGCACGAGCAGGAGAAATAGAATTTTTGCGGGCATGTTCCGGGCCTCCCGGGTGTTGGTCTTTGCCCGCTATATATCACAATTTGGCGAAATTGCAGAACCGACGCCCTCCGTCGCCGGTTCCGAAACCACCATACGACCCTTCCAGCGCCCTTTCCATCCCTCAAAGAGGACGTAGAACGCCGGCGTCACGTAGAGCGTGAGGAACTGCGACACGATGATACCGCCCGCTACCGCCACGCCCAGGGGCACCCGGGACTCGGCACCCGCGCCAATGCCGATGGCGATGGGCAAAATGCCCAGCACCGCCGCAAGGTTGGTCATCATGATGGGACGAAAGCGGGTGATACAGGCATCGACCATGGCGTCCACCGCCGTGGCGCCCTCGCGGCGGCGGTGGATGGCAAAGTCCACCATGATGATACCGTTCTTTTTCACCAACCCCACCAGCATGATGATGCCGACGAAGCTGAACAGATCCAGTTCCTGATGAAAAATCCAGAGGGCCAGCAACGCACCAAAGCCAGCCAAGGGCAGGGCAGTGAGGATGGTCAGGGGATGGATGAAATCTTCATAGAGAATGGCCAGAATGGCGTAGATCAGTGCTACCGTCGCCAGCAGCAGCATGGGCAGACTGCCTGTGGACTGGGAGAATGCCGCCGCGGACCCTCCGAATTCGCCCTGCACATCCGCAGGCAATATTTTTGCCGCCGTGTCCTGCACTGCCTGGGTGGCGCTTCCCAGGGAAACACCGGGCGCCAGGTTAAAGGAGATGGTCACACTGGGCAGGCCGTTGTAGTGGCTGATGCTCAGGGGGCCGACGCCGTAGGCGAAGTGCGCCAGTGCGGCCAGGGGCACCAGCCCGGCGCTGCCCGGCACGGTGATGGCGGAAAGCGCGCCGAGATTCGCCTGAAACTGCCGCGCCAGGTCGAGAATGACCTCATACTGGTTGGTGGAGGCATAGATAGTGCCCACCTGGGTGCCGCCGAAAGCAAAGTTCAGCGCCTGTTCGATGATTTCCGGGGTAACACCCAGCGCCTGCGCCCGCTGATGCAGGATGTGTACCTCGATCTCCGGATTGGCCAACTGCAGGTCACTGTTGACGGACTGCAGTCCGGGTACCTTGCGCAGGGCCGCTACCAGTTTGGGTGCCGCCGCGTTCAGGCTGTCCTGGTCTTCGCTCTGCAGAATATATTGATAATTGGACTGGGAGGAGACCGGCCCCATCTGGATAGCGGGCGGCAACTGGAAACTCGCCTCCACCCCGGCGAAATGGCTGACGGCCTGGCGCAATTCCGCAATGACCTGGGTTCCCGACGGCCGCTCACCCAACGGCTTGAGACGGATGATCAGCCGCCCGCTGTTGCCGGAACCGAAGGCACCGGCACCCTGTCCGGCGCTGGACATCACCGCCTGCACCGCGGCGTTGTGGCCGACGGCAGCAGCGATGGCCTGCTGGGTCGTCTCCAGTTGGGCAAAGGAAATACCCTGGGGATATTCTAGGTTGCCCATGATCATGCCGCTGTCTTCGGTGGGGATGAAGCCCTTGGGGAGGATGATGAAAAGCCCGATCATGGCCAGCAGACTCAGCAAGGCACCGCCATATATCCAGCCGCGGTGTCCAAGCATCGCCCGCAGGCTGCGTCCATACCAGTCACGCAGCCGGATGAAACCGCGCTCGAAGCGACTCTGTCCCTGGTGTTTCACCCGCAGATAGCGGGCGCAGAGCATGGGTGTCAGGGTCAGGGAGATCAGCCCGGAGAGCAGGATGACCACAGCGATGGTGATACCGAATTCGCGAAACAAACGGCCGATGATACCACCCATGACCAGAAAGGGCAGAAAGACCACCGCCAGCGACAGGGTCATGGAGATCACCGTGAAGCCGATTTCCCGGCTGCCCACGAGCGCTGCCTGATAAGGCTCTTCACCATTTTCCTCATGACGGGCGATGTTCTCCAGCATGACCACCGCATCATCCACCACAAAGCCCACCGACAGGGTCAGGGCGAGGAGCGTCAGCGTATTCAGGGTATACCCCAGCTCATAGATGATGGCGAAGGTGCCGAGGATGGAGGCGGGGATTGCCAGCGCGCCGATCAGCGTCGGGCTGCCGCGGCGCAGGAAGAGCCAGAGCACCCCGGCCACCAGTATGGAGGCGAGCAACAGGGTGGCCTCGACCTCTTCCACCGCCGCACGGATATAGTCTGCCTTGTTGTACACCACGGTCATGTGGGCACCGCCGGGCAGACTGGCGCTCAGCAACGGCAAGCGTTTCTGGATGGCGTCGGAGATAGCCACGGTATCCGCGTCGGGCTGGCGAACCACGGCGAGAATGAGGGCACGCTGGCCACCGATCCAACTGGCGATCTGGTCATTGTCCACCCCGTTGCGGACTTCGGCGATATCGGCCAGCGGCACCACCGCACCGTTGGCGAAAGTAATGGGCATGCCCGCAAAGGCTTCGGCGTCGTGGAGTTGTCCATGCACGTTTACCGCATAATTGCGCACCGCACCCAGCACCGTGCCCTGGGGCAGGTTGACGTTATGACTGGAAATGGCCTGGGTAAGGGCCTGCAGCGATATCCCGTGCGCCTGCATGGCGAAGGGGTTGGCGTGAATGCGCACCGCGTAATTCTGCTCCCCGAAGATCTGCACCTGGGCGACGCCGGGAATACCGGAAATGGCCGGCACCACCTTGTCCACCGCGTACTGGTTGAGCTGGTAGATGGGCATATTGGGCGCAGCGAGGGCAATGAACTCGATGGGCGCCGCCGACGGATTGAGCTGCTTGACGAAGGGCAGGCTGGGCATGCCCGGCGGCAGCAGGTGAGAGGCCTGGGTGACCGCGTTTTCCACATTCTGGGTGGCGACATCGATGTTCTGGCTGAGGTCAAACTGCAGAATGACCCGCGTCGAGCCCTGATTGTTCACCGAGCTCAT
Source organism: Acidithiobacillus ferruginosus (assembly GCF_018854495.1). Classification (GTDB taxonomy): domain Bacteria; phylum Pseudomonadota; class Gammaproteobacteria; order Acidithiobacillales; family Acidithiobacillaceae; genus Acidithiobacillus; species Acidithiobacillus ferruginosus. Next base: position 20,648 of record NZ_JABBDR010000099.1, on the reverse strand, counting down.
GGAGGAAAGTCCGGGAATGGAGGAAAACTGCTTTTCCAGCGGTGTCGCCACGGCGCTGGCCATGGTCTGCGGGCTTGCCCCCGGCAGACTCGCCGCGACCAAGACCGTCGGAAAGTCCACGCTGGGCAACAGGGCCACCGGCATATTCGTGAAGGAAAAAATGCCATAGAGCACCAGCCCGAGGATCAGTACGACCGTCATCACCGGGCGGCGAATGAACAGGGCGGAGAAATTCATGGTCTTTTCCCCGGCGTCCCTGCGGGTTGGATGGCAGGCCCGCCCGTGCCGCTCAGCGCCACCCTAACCCCCGGATAGAGCCGTGCGGGGAGGGGATAGATCACCCGAATACCCGCCTCTATCCCCTGCACCACCGCATCCGTGCCCGACTCCCAGAGCACTTGCACCGGCTTATCCACGGCCGTGCCATCTTTCACCGTGTAGACAAAGGGCCCGGTACTGCCCTGCTGTATGGCGCCCACCGGCAGCACGGTGGCCTGCGCCAACTGCTGGATCGGCATCTGCACCTGCACGTACTGTCCGGGCCAGAGGCCGAGGTTGGCGTTGGGTACGGTGGCCTGCATGTTGATGGTGGCGGTTCCCGCGCTCACGCTGTTGTCGATGAAGGTGAGCTTGCCCTGAGCGAGCACCGTACCACCCTTCTCATCCTCGATCGGCAGCGGAATCGCCTGCTGTTGGGCCAGCCGCGCTGCCGAGAGCAGGCTCTGAGGAACGCTGAAATTCACGGTGATCGGTGCAATCTGGTTGATGATCGCCAATTGCGTCTGGTTGGCGACAACCAGGTTGCCTGCCTTGACCTGGGCCAGGCCGATACGGCCGCTGATGGGGGCGGTGATGCGGGTGTAAGAGAGATTGAGGCGAGCCTGTTCCAGGGCGGCCTGATCCGCCTGCACCTGCGCCGTTGCCGCTTGCGCCTGGGAAACCGCCTGATCGAAGCTTTGGGCAGTGATGAAATCCTTTTCCGCCAATGGACGGTCCTGCTCCACGATGTTGCGGTTATAGCGCGCAGTGGCCTGATCCGCCACCAGCTTGGCCCGGGCCTGGGCAAGTGCTGCCTGCATCTGTGCCGGGTCGATGGTGAACAGGGTTTGTCCCTTGTCTACCATGCTCCCCTCGGTAAACCGCACGCTCTGCAGGATGCCGGAAGTCTGCGGCACGATGGTCGCCGTCTGCAGGGGCGTCACCGTGCCCAGAAAACCTTCATAATGGGTCATGGGACGGGTGCTGACGCTGACCAGGCTGACCTGCAGGGGCGGGGCCTCATGTTTGGCCTTGGTCTGGCAACCGCTCAGCATCAGGGAGAGGGTCGCCAACGTCAGCAGAAGGACAACGGGGGAACGGGTCACGGTGTATTCTCTCCCAAAGGCATGCCGACGGCCTGACTGAGTTGCGCCAGGGCGACATAACTGTTAACCAGATTCTGAATCAGGGTATAGCGCGCCTGCGCCAGGGTGGATTCGGCAAGGAGGACATCCTGAATGGTAGCCTGACCGACGCGATACTGGGCCTGTACCACCTCCAGCGCCTTCCTCGCATTTTCCAGACCGCTCTGTGCGCCGGGGTAGGCCGCAACCGCGCCCTGGAAGTTGTGAAAATCCTGCCAGACCGTGGCTTCGGTGCTGCTGCGGCCGGCCGCGAGGTTGGATTGGGCCTGGTCCCTCAGGGCCTGCGTCTGGCGTATCTGATAATGGGTGTTGAAGCCGGTGAAGAGGGGTACGGTCAGGGTAAAACCCACCGTCCAGGTATCGCCGGGCAGATAGCCGTTCTGAAAGGCGTAACCGTAGGAACTGCTGACCCCTAGGCTAGGCAGCCCGCTGGCCTCGGAGCTGCGGACATTGGCCTGGGCTACGGCGACCTGGGCCCGCGCCTGCTGCAAAGCGGGATTGGCGGTGAGGGCGGCGTGCATCAACGTCTCGGCGGCGCTGTGGAGTTGGGGCGGTTTCTGCCCTAGTTTGAGGGGCGCTATCCTCAGCGAGGTCTGGGGACCGAGGTTCAGGGTGCTGGCCAGCAACCCTTCGCTGCTACGCACGGTCTGGCGTTGCGCGGCGAGGGTAGACTGCGCCTGCGCCATGGCGGCCCGGGCCTGATAGAGGGCGCCGATGGTGGCTTGCCCGGCACGATGCAGGACCTCGGCGGCCTCCAGGTTTTTCTGGTTTTCCGCCACGGTCTTTTCATCGGCCAGCAACAGGGATTGATTGCCGAGGAGCTGGTAATAGGCCTGCGCGACGCTGAAGGCCACGGCCTGGATGCTCTGGTTCTGGGTGAAGCCCGCCACCCATTCCTGGGCGCGGGCAGCATCCACCTTGGCGGCGCGCAGGCCAAAGTCCCACAGGGTGTAACTCAGGGTCAGATTGGGGTTGGCGCTGTTGCGTGCCGGCACCGTGAAGCCGACGGTGGAAACCGCCTGCCGACGACTGAAACCGGTATTGAGGGTGAGGCTGGGCAGCCAGGCGCTTTCCGCCATTCCCAGGCCTGCGGCCTGGGCGCGCAAACCATCCCAGGCGGCGGCGGTCTGCGGGTTGTGGGCGAGGGCATACGCAGTGAGTTGCGCCAGTGTCCAGACCTGGCCCTGCTCTGCCGCAGGGAGGGTTTGGGGCTTGGGGACTCTGGGGAGTCCGCCAGGCGCTGTCCACGCCTGGGCGGGGCTGGCGCTCATACCGCTTTCGGTATCCAGAGGGTCCGCCAGCCACGCTCCGACGCTGGCTTGCGCCAGCGCGCCCTGAGCCACACAGAAAACGGTACAGACAGCCAGCGATAACACTTTGGGGGGCACGCTCAGGCTCCTCGGCAGTGGAGCCGCCATTCTCCCGGAAAGCGGGGTCATAAGGAAGATGTGGCCACCGAGGAAATTGTTGCGAAATGTTACGGGCTGACCTTGAGGAAGACGAATCATGTTCTATATAAGTATTTGCTGACTCTGCGGCGTGTGTTGTTTCCATTGGTTACAGGCCGATTCAGCGCGTGAACACTATCTTAAGGGATAACATAAAGGGATGCCCGCATGAATAGAGTATGCTTGTAGGACAGGGTCGCCCTTAGTTATAGACGGCGTGAGAGCAGCCGCGGGAGTGTGTGCCCGAAGCGCGCGGCGACAACCGTCTTTGGCCTCTTGCGACAGGCATTGTCTACAGGCGACGGAGTGCCGTGGTACCTTGCGGAGCGAACGGCAGTGCCAGACTTATGTCTTGGCGGCCGTTCATTGGCGGTGAATCACATTACGTCATCCGTATATTGGTCCCCCATAAGGGCAGCGTATTCCAGTCTCATCCGGCCACTGATTCCCCGGTCATCCATAGGCAGCGGCGACGTTGTGTAGTTTTATTTATCATGACCTCTTGTGCGGAGCAGGGAGGTTTTTATGGAGCGACTATTTATGCGCAAGAGGCAGGATATTGACCGAGCCTTCTTGGCGGTGCATCGGCATGGCGCGGCCATTTATAGTGTCGCATCAACACCAAAGGTTTTCCACAGCCCTTGTTGGCCGACACTCGTAACCCAGATTTTTCGATCTCCGGGGTTTTTTCGTATCCATCCAGACTCCTGGAAGCGCGTCATCAAAGCGGCCCCCAGCGCTCCACCGATATGGGGTCGACGCTCGCTCCAATCGATACAGCGCCGCGCGAAAAGCCGGCGCTGATGACGTAAGGCAGGCAGATCCAACCCGAAAGCCACGAATCCATGTTCGCCAATCTCTGTAACCTGATAATCGCGTTCCTGGAGGCTTATCCACCCGTTGCGCCGTAGGGTATCTGCCAAGGCGACCGCAAGACTCCCCGCCAGATGATCGTAACAACTCCGTGCTTGGCACAATGGATCCACCGCGGCGCGGTCTGGGCGATTCTTGAGGATCGGCGGGCCGGATAGTGCCATCAGACTCTCCAGGATTTCGGCCACCGCTGGACTGGCCAAACGATAGTAGCGGTAGCGTAGACAGCGTTCCACCGCAAGCAGTCCACCATCCACCATCCGGGCCAAATGGTGGCTGGCAGTCTGGGGGGTCACCCCTGCCCGGTAGGCCAGTTCACTGGCGGGTAACGCGTCGCCTCCAACCAGGGCCCAGGCCATGGCTGCACGGGCCGGAACTCCTAGCAACGCGACCACTTTGTGCAGCTCCATGTGCGCACTTCCTTCTTATTCCATATTTCGATCATCATCGAAACCAGTGATTCCCTCATGGGAGTATAGTGGCTGCTCTTTCGTGAACGCGCAAAAAAAGGAGAATGTCATGTCCCTGCACCCCATCACCGCCACGCCAGAGCAGATTCCTTGGATCCCCGGCAGCCAGGCACTGGGGGATCTGTCCCTCTTCCATGGCGAGGAAACGGTTCATTTCAAGGTCTTGAGCGACCGCAGATCCGAAGGCGGCGGCATGGCGCAGATCGTCCGCTTCTCCCCACCCCCTGGAATGCTCATCAAGATCGTGGCGAACGCCCGCTCCGACGAACACATCTACATTCTCACTGGCGGCCACGGTGACAAGTCGGGACGGCAGCGTCTTTTCCCGGGGGACTACCTTCTGCACCCGGCAGGGTTGGCTCATGGCGCTTTTTTGGCCATCGAGACCACCGGGTATCAGGTCTATAGCGGAGAACCGGACGAGCTTGTCGATTTTCAGGTCCTTCCGATCGGCGGCTAGGGATACGGTCAAGGGCTCGCTGCGTATCATTCCGAGCGTGTAAAAGCACTTGTCATTGAGGACATCGGTGCCGCGCCTGATGCTGATGCGTCGTTTGTGTTAGCTTGGGACGGTACCTTTCCAAGCCGTGAAGCGTTCGAAGAATACATCGGGCAACGCTGACACCGTACCTCCTGGATTACTTTCGCTCAACCCCAAACGGCTGGCGGTTTGCGTTCGAACCTCGCGATATGCTTGAGTTGCAGCTTCAGTTCAATGGTGCCCTGGATGCCCTGTCGCCAGGAGAAACCATGCCCTTCATCAACGTTTCGGATAGGGGTGGACATCTCTTGAGAGCGGGAAGGACGGGGCTTCCACACCACAAAAAGCATCGTGCTAATCAGGAAAAGCATTGATAAGAATGGGGTGGCTTTGTTTTTGCGCGCCGCCTCCTCAATATCGACGTCCGAAAATGACGAGACACTTGCAGCCGCCTGGCTTATAAACACACTATGAATACATCGGACCTGAATCGCGAAGTGTGCTACCGCGCCGTCCTCGCAAAGGACGTGCGGTTTGATGGCAAGTTCTACACGGCGGTGTTATCCACGGGCATCTATTGCCGTCCGGTATGTCCCGCACGCCCCCCCAAGCTGGAAAATTGTTTTTTTATACCCAGCGTTGCGGTAGCCCGACAGTTGGGCTTCCGACCCTGTTTGCGTTGTCGCCCGGAGTTGGCGGGGGCCGAACCTTTCGCAGAGGCCAGCGCCCTGATGGTTTCTCGGGCTTTGCAGCAAATGAGTGATAACGGCGCCTTGAATGGCGCTAGTTTGGAGGAGGTAGCTGTACAACTGGGTGTCAGTGGACGGCATTTGCGGCGACTGTTTGTACGCGTGCTTGGTAGCACGCCGACGGCCCTGGCGCAGACGCAGCGCATTCTGCTAGCCAAAAAACTGATTGCAGAAACCGGACTCTCCATGACCGATGTCGCACTTGCTGCAGGATTTGGCAGCGTCCGCCGTTTCAATGCGGTCATGCAGCGCCATTGTGGGTGTGCGCCCAGTGCACTGCGCCATACTTCTGCTTCAAAGAGCGATATGGCTGCGGGTATCACCTTGAAGCTGCCCTATACCACGCCTTATGACTGGACGGCACTGCTGGAATTTCTGGCGGGCCGTGCCATCCCGGGAGTGGAGGCCGTACAGTCCGGGCACTATTGGCGTTCCTTTCAGTTAGAAGGGACACAGGGCCTGGTCGAAGTCCACCCTGATCCGGCAGCCGATCAGCTTCTGGCAACCATATACGCAACGAAAATCCCCCCAATAGGCATCATCGTGGCGCGATTGCGCCGCCTGTTTGATCTGGATACGGAAATCATTAGGATCGACCAGCATCTTTCCATAGACCCGCTTATGGCTTCACGCGTCAGGGCGAGGCCGGGGTTGCGTGTCCCGGGCACATGGGATTTGTTCGAACTCACCGTGCGCGCGATATTGGGTCAGCAAATTAGCGTAGCAGCAGCGACCACGCTATCGGGTCGGCTTGTTGCCGCCCTTGGGGAATTGCTCACAGAGGATATGGCGCGACTTTCAGATGGCACGAGAATCTCCAGGATATTTCCGACACCCGTCGCCGTCATGGCTGCCGACCTGAGATCTATCGGCCTAACCCGGGCCAGAGAAAAAGCGCTGCAGGCTCTGGCTGTGGCCATGCAAGAGGGCCGCCTGGCTTTTTCGGCGCACCCCCTCGACAGCATCATCAAAAACCTCTGCAAACTGCCGGGTATCGGCCCATGGACGGCGCACTACATCGCCATGCGCGGATATCGTGATCCGGACGCCTTCCCCCATTCAGACCTGGGACTACTACGCGCACTGGAAACGGAGAGTGGGCGCCCCAACCCCGCAGAAATGCTGGTGCTCGCCGAAGCATGGCGGCCCTGGCGGGCCTATGCGGCCATGCGTTTGTGGGCGCAACCCTAAAAATCACCACCCTCATGCCGCAACAGCCAGCGTTTGCGCTCTATTCCGCCCGCGTACCCGGTCAAGGTGCCATCGGAGCCGATGACGCGATGGCAGGGAATGACAATACCAATGGGATTCGCGCCGTTGGCACGCCCCACGGCACGCACCGCCGATGCCCGGTCCATGCCCCTCGCCTGTTCTTGGTAGCTGCGGGTTGCTCCGGCAGGGATACTGCGCAACCAGGCTCCCTGCCGAAACTCGGTGCCTGCGATGGCACACTCAAGCGATCAGGCAACAAGTGATAATGTACAAGTGAGGGGTACCATCTATAGAAGAGTAATAATTTAAAAAACGAACGTTTAATCGACACTGGGTTTTCAGGCACTTTTGAGGTCAAATCCAGCCCTGAATCTGTCCGCCTTTCTATGTCTAGTAAGCGTCACCAAAGCGCGCTACATACTGACCACCAATTTCTGGACGACCGCTTCCGCTGCAAAATCGGCCATTATTCACCTTAATCAAGCTGCGTGGCGTTCAAGCACCTCATAACCGATGCAGGCTAGCCACACGGTCTTTGGTATCGGGCGAGAGCCGTTTTTGTAGTAGGCTATCATGCGCCGAGTCATACCGATGGCTTCTGCCGCATGAGTCAGGCTGAGATTGTTCCGCTCCATCCACTGGATGAAGTCCTCACGCGTTGGTAATCCTGTCTGTTTCCTCCCCAAGGCATAGAGACGGTCTGCGCCCAGATCCAATCCGCCTGGCCAGTTCAGGCCATCGCCCCAGTCATCTGCATGCCCCTGAGCGAAGAAGGCCGGATCATGAAGCGCGCAAAAGGGGTCTTCCTTCCGTGGCGGACCAATAAGATCCTTGAGATCCGTGGTAAACACTTCGCCGGTGGACCAATGGATTTCTATCTGGAACGGGCCAGTAATCGTCGCCGTTTCAATTCTGGGTGCTTGATTCATGGATTCAACCTCCGATATTCCGTCAATAGGACATCCCGATGCGCCTCAATCCAGGTCCGCACCGGTTCCAATCGCTTCCGGGGCGAGACATAGCCGACCAGAAGCGCGCCTGTCTCGATGGCAAGCGACACACGGGATCCGTCACGAAACTGCACATGGACGTGCGGAAGCGGATGCTGCTCCCGGCCGTTGACGCGTACACGCCAGTCATCCCCTACTGAGTAGTTGGTCATGGCTTCATGATAGGGAAATCATTGCACTATCTCAAGGCCAAAATCAATTCCGCTACACTTCCGTCTGTTCGGCCATTTCCAAAGCATCATCGACCTCAATGCCCAGATAACGGACGGTGCTCTCCAGCTTGGTGTGCCCCAGCAGAAGTTGCACGGCGCGGAGATTCTTGGTGCGCTTGTAAATCAATGTGGCCTTGGTTCGGCGCATGGTATGCGTGCCATAGGCGGACGGATCCAACCCTATGGAAATAACCCAACGCTCTACAACACGCGCATACTGCCGGGTGGAAAGATGAGGTGAGGCGTGTTTCCTGCTGGGGAAGAGAAACTGGTCATCCTTGAGTTTGGCATGGGCGATCCATGTGGTCAGGGCCTCTCGGGTTTGCTCGGTGATCTCAAATTGGACGGGCCTCTGAGTTTTTTGTTGGAGCACGATGGTGCGGTGCATGACGGTGTGACCATGTGCGATATCGAAAACATGCAGTCCCAAGAGGTCGCAGCCCCGCAATTTGCTATCGATGGCGAGGTTGAAGAGGGCTAATTCGCGGATCTGTTGGGCCAGTTGCAGGCGAATTCTAATGGCCCATACCTCCTGTAGTTTCAAGGGCCGTTTCTGACCTATGACTTTGCCTTTGTTCCAAGGGATTTGTGGGTGCTGGGTGCCGTTGAGTTCTGTTGGCATGACACGGTCTCCATGGTTGTGAGAAGAAGACCATTTTTTGCGAACTCAAAGGGCGGTGCCAGACTGGAAGCGGACGTTTGATTGGGTTACGCTTATCAGAGCGAGAATCGCTTACTCCAGAAGGAGGCCGAGCCATGAATCAAACGAATGAAGCGTTCAGGCTTGGTGTAATTCTTGGGTAAACACGAAAAGATCCAGACCGCCGTTCTCAGTGGTCGGAGCGATGCCAACATAGCCTTTGCTGACCTTTTGTCCTTGTTAGATGGGCTTGGATTTAAGCTTCGCGTGAAGGGTGACCATCATATCCTTACCAAAGAAGGGGTGGCCGAGATCATCAATCTCCAACCCATAGGACGCATGGCGAAGCCCTACCAAGTGAAGCAAGCGCGCGGCATACTCACCAAGTATCCCTGGGGATTAATAACGATGAGTAAGTATGAACTGGTCATTTATTGGAGTAACGAAGACAACGCTTTTATCGTGGAAGTTCCTGAACTCCCTGGCTGCATGGCTGATGGCGCCACTTATCAAGAGGCGGTAGCCAATGCGGAACGGGTGATTGGTGAATGGGTCGAGACAGCAACGGATCTGGGGCGCTCTATACCAGAGCCACGCGGGCGGTTGCTCTATGCATGAAGCACTCCTTGGTCCCCATTTGACGCCCGGCCGCGGTGAAATCGCCCGCATGAAGGCCGAACTGGCGGCGGCAAAAGATGCGCAGCCTTAGCGTCATGTGCGTGCCGTTACTGCCTCAGGTTACACTGCCATGTGTCATGCTTTTCTGAGTGGCATTTCACGCAACCGGCGCTCCGCCTTCATGGCCTGTGTCGCGCTGCTTGTATGGGCAGGTGGCATAGCGCCGCTGTCCGCCCAGGCTGCCATTTATCGCTGGGTTTCATCCAATGGCACCGTCAGTTATGGCGACCAGCCGCCACCAAACGCAAAAAAGTTGCAGGCGCTGCCACCCATTCCTCCGGCACCACCAGCCGTTGCACAACCGCAACCCGTCCAGCCGGCCGCAGCGCCGCCCCCGGCAGACAAAAATAAAACCCTGACGGCCATCGAACGCCTGAATCTGCTTACTGCACTCAACAACTACCAAAGCAGCTTGCCTACGCCCCCAGAACCCCGACAGCATGTATATATACCAGCCTATATCGGCCCTGGGCCCTTTCCAACGTATCGCCCTGGGCGCCCCTCTCGCTGGCACCGCCCCCCACCGAGGCCCATCCGCCCACCTTCCACGCGGCCGCCGACCGTGCTTTTACCACCCCCAGCACCCGCCTCGGCCTACGCATCGCCGGTGCTCCTGCCGTAGCCCAGAAGCACTGCGGAAGGGGCTGGCCGTTACACGATGAATGCTATACTGCGCCACGCGAGATCGGCATTTAGCCTTTTCGACCTATGACTAAGACCCCCTTGAGGAGGACATTTGCACAGCCCAAGCCCTGCCCAAACAGAAACCGCAAGCCTATCCCGGTGGCCCAATTTCTTCATTACCGGCACCGTCAAAGGCGGCACCACTTCCCTGTATCGCCACCTCCAGAAACATCCTGATGTTTTTTTGCCGGTGTTTAAAGAACCGCATTATTTTGCGCAAATTCACCCAAAACCGGAGCGCGAACACTTCATCGAGTATGTTTCTGACCCCCGCGAATATCTCCGGCTTTATGATCAGGCGAGCCATTTTTCTGCGCTTGGCGATACCAGCACCTGAGGGGACCCCACGATGACAAAGGCTCTGGTCGTATCCTGTTACGTTATTATGTTGTCCGTAATCATTGTCAGTGTGGACATTGCCTTTTTCCGGGGTCACTTTTGGGCAAGGCTGATGGCGAATGTGGGCATAGTTCTGGTGTGTGCTGCGTTCACTCTTCGCTTCATGAAAGGCCTGTCCTAGTGATCTCTGAACCGACCGTTTTCGAGAGTCTTCAGATGGCGGTGATTGTTGCACGGTAAATCAAAGGGTTGCAATTATCGAAAACCATTATCAAAAGACTGCTACGGTTTACAGTCATGGTGACGAGTTTCGAGAACATGATGGTCAGTCCGCTGGACGACCGCTTCCGCTGCCCTGCCGCCGTTGAGTCCTGATGGTCCCAAGACTGATTGCAGTCATTGGATTGGCCAGACACCTGTCCAACAGATATTCAGGAACCGATCGCGTAATGAATGGCATGGCTCGCTGAATTGCCCTATGATTGCCACATCACGAAGTACACGGCTTTCAACTGCTAAACCACAAGGAGAAATGCCATGAAAACCATCTTTACCGCCATTGCCGGCACCACCATCATCATAGGTAGCGTTTTTACCGTTGCCGGCGCCGACTCCGCAATAACTTCTGCGGCCACAACTTCCACACCATACCCGGTAACGCACAACATACCTTTCGCCGCAAATTCTCCACAAGCCAAGGAAGAACGAAAAGCAGAACAGGAATATGCGCACCAGCGCCGGAACGCGGCGCGACCGGAAATACATCAACAGCAGAGAAGTACGAAATCAGCCGCCATCAACAGCAAGGGTGTGGGAGCTGCAGGGCCAAAAACAGATGGTCTTGCAGGTAAAAGCAAAAAACCAGAACATTAAGGAGCGCTGACCTAGCCAAGAAATGGCTCGCTGCTGCGTTCAGGCTGTCCACCACAGTCTGGATCCGTCGTTTCTGACCGTGGATGACCGCCGTGAACGCAATGTCGAGTTCTACCTGGATTAAGGCAGGCCAAGTATGGTTTGGCCCCCGCAGCGAGGAATCAGAAATTGAAATCGATATTTGAGAAACTGATAGCCCTCAGCTTTATTATAACGGCCTGCCTGCTTTTTCTGGCAGCCTTCGGGTTGATGGCCTGGTCGTTATGGAATCTATTGATGGATTTAATTTCTGGCGGATTCCTACCGGAAGCGCTTCTGAGCATGATCAGCGTGGCGGTGGTCGCAATGGCAGTCCTTGAAGTCGTCCGTTACATCATCGAAGAAGAGGTCTATACATCGAGATCTCAGGATTTGCTGACCCAGAAAGAAATCACCGGAGGCCTCATAAAAATATTTATTATTATTATTGTTTCCGTGGGGCTTGAAGGGCTGGTTTATCTATTCAAGGCAGGATTAGAAAATATTTCATTATTGTTATACCCAGCTACCGTTATTTTAGCATCCACTCTTGCGCTGGTCGGACTTGGTATATACCAAAAACTGACCAAGAGCGATCGTCGCTCAATTCTGGAGGATGAAAAGCGTTAGGGGGTCTCTGATCTAGACCGTTCATACAACAGTCCGATCAGATAGCGTAGGGAAAAACAGTATGTCCGGATAGGTGACCTTCGCTGAAGATCAAGGCCTTTCGTGACGGCGCAAGGTGACCAAGCGGGAGTGTTTCCTGAGCGAAATGGACGCAATGGCGCCCTTGGGCACAGCTGGTGATCTTGTCAGGGCGATAGTGGGCGTAAACCGATGCCCCTCTGTGGCGGGCACGTCGGCGCCTTTAATCGTCGTTTTTGCATAATCAGCGGCACTGAACTATAGGTTACACAGAGGTTGCTGAGGCCCAGAAGATCGAGGGGAAGGTTTTGACAGCAGAAAAAATGGAGACGGGGGCCGCGCCGGACACGGCAGCGGTAGCTTCTGCTGACGGGGATACCCTCTGGTACAAAGATGCTGTGCTTTACGAACTGCACGTCCGCACCTTCCAGGATAGCAACGGCGACGGCATCGGCGACTTCCCGGGCCTCACCAGCAGGCTGGATTATCTCCAGGATCTGGGGGTAAACGCCCTTTGGCTTTTACCTTTCTATCCTTCCCCCCTGCGCGATGACGGCTATGATATCTCGGACTATCGGGACATTCACCCCGACTATGGTACGCTGAACGATTTTCGTCATTTCCTCCATGAGGCGCATCGCCGGGGTCTGAAGGTCATCACCGAACTGGTCATCAACCATAGCTCTGATCAGCATCCGTGGTTCCAGGCGGCGCGACGCGCTCCGCCCGGCTCGGCTAAGCGCAATTTTTATGTGTGGAGCGATACGGATAAAAAATTTCCGGAAACACGTATTATTTTCTCCGATTCCGAGCGATCCAACTGGGCCTGGGACGACATCGCCAAAGCCTATTACTGGCATCGTTTCTTCTCCCATCAACCGGATCTGAACCACAATAATCCACAGGTAGTCAAGGCCATGATTCGGGTGCTGCGCTACTGGCTGGACATGGGTGTGGATGGTCTGCGTCTAGATGCCATTCCTTATCTCTGCGTGCGCGCCGGCACTAACAACGAAAACCTGCCTGAGACCCATGCCGTCATCCGGCAAATCCGTGCTGCCGTAGATGCCCACTACCGCGACCGCGTCCTCCTGGCTGAGGCCAACCAGTGGCCGGAAGACGTACGCGAATACTTCGGGCAGGGCGAGGAATGCCAAATGGCCTACCATTTTCCCTTAATGCCCCGCATCTACATGTCGTTGGCGCAGGAAGATCGCCATCCCATCACCGATATCCTGCGCCAGACGCCAGATATCCCCGAGAACTGCCAGTGGGCTATCTTTTTGCGCAATCACGACGAACTGACTCTGGAAATGGTGACCCGGCAGGAACGGGATTATCTGTACCGGGAGTATGCCGCGGACCCTCGCATGCGCTTGAATCTTGGCATCCGCCGACGCCTCGCTCCCTTGCTCAGCAATGACCGGCAAAAGATCGAACTCCTGACCTGGTTGCTCATGAGCATGCCCGGTTCGCCCATCATGTACTACGGCGACGAAATCGGTATGGGCGACAATATCTATTTGGGCGATCGTAAGGGTGTGCGCACCCCCATGCAATGGAGCCCGGACTACAATGGTGGCTTTTCCCGCGCTGACCCTGAGCAGCTCTATCTGCCACTCCTCATGGATCCGGTCTATGGCTACCAAGCCGTTAATGTGGAGTCCCAAAGTCGCAATGCCTCGTCTCTGCTCCACTGGACCCGCAAAGTCATCACCGTGCGCAAGGAGCACCCAGTCTTCGGTCGCGGGAATATCCGCTTCCTGCGCCCAGGCAACCGTAAGATGTTGGCCTATTTGCGGGAATACGCAGGAGCATCCGTCCTCTGCGTGGCCAATCTCTCGCGTACGGCGCAGGCGGTGGAACTGGGGCTGGAAGCATACGCTGGCCGTACCCCGGTGGAGCTCATTGGGAAAAGCGCCTTCCCGCCCATCGGACAGCTACCCTATCTCCTGACCCTTCCAGCCCATACTTTCCTGGCCTTCTCTCTCGACGAAGACACCAATCCACCGGCCTGGCACGAAGAACGTCTGGCGCGTCCGGAGCTACCTGTCCTCGTCCTACTGGAGGGTTGGCATACATTTCTCTCTCTGGACGGGGATGTCAGCGCTACTCGCCGCGCCCTCGCCACCCGAACCCGCCGACAACTGCAAGTGGAAGTCCTCGCACCTTATCTGAAGAGCAAGCGCTGGGTGGCTGGCGATCAGGAGGCCGTTGCCGCGGTCGGCATCGAGATCAAGGATGAATGGCGCTCCCCGAGCGGCCAAGAGGTCTGGTTCTGGATGATCATCGAGACCCCCGGCGCTGATGGCGAAAATATTTACTATTCTCTGCCCCTTGCCATCGCCTGGGAAGACGAGCAGGAAAATCTCATGGACACCTTTCATACTTGGATTCTCGCCAAGGTTCGGCAAAAGGAGCGGCTCGGCGTACTGCTGGATGCCTTCGGGAACGATGCTTTCTGCCGCACCTTGGTCCGTAGCATGGGTAAAGGCGACGAGCAACCCTTTGCCGGTGGCGTCATGGTCTTTGGAAAAAGCGCTGCCTACGATTTCAGCGAAAGTGAGTTGATTACACTGCGACGCCCCAGTCTGGAGCAACGGCACAGTAATATTGTTCTTGGAGAGCAGCTCTATCTTAAAGGCTATCGTCGTTTGCAGGCAGGGGGCGATCCGGAGTTCGAAGTAGGCGTCTTCCTTACGGAGATATCCCCTTACCCCCATATGGCGCAGGTTCTCGGTCGGGTGGAATTCCGTCCGGCGCAGGGCGATGTCCTTGCGCTAGCTCTCCTGCGCCGCTATGTAGAAAATCAGGGCGATGCCTGGACTTTCAGCGTGGATTATCTGGAACGTACACTGGCCGAACGTATGACCGCTGCACCAAGCGCTGATAACTCCCCGCCAACTGAGAGCGACCACGGCCTTTACCGGCTGCGTATGGCCACCCTTGGTCGGCGTATTGCCGAACTGCACCGCGCCTTGGCACAGCCCAGCGGCGACCAGGCCTTCGATCCCGAACCCTTTACCGTAGAAGACCTGGCACAGTGGGTGAACCACACGGCCCGGGCTGCGGAAAAAGCCGCTGCCGTTCTGGAAAGGATATTGCCAGGCTTGCCGGAGGGACTGCGCCAAAACACGCAAGACTGGCTTGCGGTACAGGACCGAATCCACGAGCGCCTGGCCGCGTGGCGCCATTTGCCCTTACCCGCTACGCTTACCCGTATCCGGTGCCCAGGCTACCTGGGCCTCGCTCAGGCTTTACTTGTAGAAGAGGATTTTATTCTCATCAATCTCGGTGGTGATCCGCGTCTATCACCCGTACAAAGACGCCGCAAAAAGTCCCCGCTACTTGATCTGGCCGCTATGCGCCTCTCGCTGATCGCTGCCGCCCTTGCCACCTTGAGCCGCATTTCTGCGAGTGCGGGAAATGATTTGCTACAAATACGGGAAGGCGTCCAAATCTGGGTAAAACAAAGTCTGGACGCCTTCACACATGCCTATGACGAGGTGGCGACCGGGGCCGCGTTTTATCCGGCAGACGTATTTCTCCGGGAAAGTCTCCTGGAGCTGGCGCTCTGGGAGCGTCTCCTGGACGGCATCCCTGAGTTCCTAGAGCCACTGCAAGAAGATTCCCTGCGCAGCACCCTACAGATTCTTTTGGCCAGTATGGATGCTGCACCTGAACAAACACCCGGCGACGCTATTTGGGCTGCTTTGACATGAAGGGCATGCAAGAATGAAAAGGAAACCTGCACTGTGGCCGGGTCATTCCTATCCATTAGGCGCAGAATGGGATGGCAGTGGAATCAATTTTGCGCTTTTTTCCGGGCAGGCCGAGCGCGTGGAACTCTGTCTGTTCGATGCTCAGGGGGAGCGGGAGACGCATCGACTCCCCCTACCCGAGAAAAGTAACGAAATCTGGCACGGCTATCTGCCCGATGCCAAGCCCGGCCTTGTCTATGGCTACCGGGTATATGGTCCCTATGCACCCGAACAGGGCCAACGCTGCAATCCCCACAAACTTCTGCTGGACCCCTACGCCAAGGCGATTGTGGGCACACTGGACTGGAATGACGCGCATTTTGGCTACCGCATTGGCAACGCCAAAGCGGATCTGTCGTTAGATAAGCGGGATAATGCTCCACAGATGCTCAAGGCAGCCGTGGTGGATAACCGATTCGATTGGGGCGATGACCGGCCGCCGCAGACCCCCTGGTCGGACACGGTTATCTATGAGGCCCATGTGCGTGGGCTCAGTATGCAGCACCCCAAGGTTCCCAAAAACCTCCGCGGGACCTGTGCTGGCCTTGCTTCAGCGCCCATACTCGGGCACCTACAAAAGCTCGGAGTGACCGCCATCGAATTGTTGCCGATACAGACTTTTGTAGATGACCGCGATCTGGTGGAGCGTAGGCTGCGCAACTACTGGGGTTACAATTCCCTGGGCTTTTTCGCACCCCATCCCCTGTATCTGGCGAGCGGTAAAATCGACGAGTTCAGGGAAATGGTCAAGGCACTCCATAAATCGGGTATCGAGGTGATTCTGGACGTGGTCTACAATCATACAGCCGAAGGCAACCAATTGGGTCCCACCCTCAGCTTCCGCGGTATCGACAACGCCGCCTATTATCGCCTGGTAGCGGATAAGCCCCGCTATTACATCGACACTACCGGTTGTGGCAATTCCTTCAACGCCGATCACCCAAGGGTCATGCAGCTTATTCTGGACTCCCTGCGCTATTGGGTGGAAGAAATGCACGTGGACGGCTTCCGCTTCGATCTCGCCGTTTCTCTGACGCGCCCCTTCCGCTCCGATGACCGCATGGGACCACTCTTCGAAATCCTGCTCCAGGATCCCGTGCTCGCCCGGGTCAAACTCATTGCTGAGCCCTGGGATCTGGGGGAAGGTGGTTACAAACTGGGTGCATTTCCGCCCGGCTGCGCGGAGTGGAATGACCGTTACCGCGATACCTTGCGGGCCTTCTGGAAAGGCGACGACGGACAACTGGGAGGACTTGCCGCGTGTCTGGGCGGCTCCGCTGATTTGTATACCAGGGCCGGGCGCGGCCCCACCGCCAGCATCAATTTCCTTACCGTCCATGATGGTTTCTCCCTGCATGATCTGGTGAGCTACAACGAAAAACACAACGAAGCTAATCAGAATGACAATCAGGACGGCAGCGATAATAATCTTCTCTGGAATTGCGGCGCCGAAGGCGAGACGGATAACGCTGAGGTTAACGCCCTGCGCGCCCGGCAGCAGCGCAATCTTCTGGCCAGTCTGCTGTTCTCCCAAGGGGTACCCATGCTGCTGGCGGGTGATGAACTCAGCCACAGTCAACAGGGCAACAACAACGTCTATTGCCAGGATAACCCCTTGAGTTGGCTGAGTTGGGACGTCAACGCAGTGCAGCAAAAGCAACTGGATTTCCTCACACAAATAATCCAGTTGCGCCGGGATCATCCCAGCTTGCGACGCCGGCATTTTTTCCGCGGCCAGGCCGTAGCGCCAGACCAGACTATGGATGTCATCTGGCTTCATCCCGACGGACGAGAAATGGACGCCGAAGATTGGCAGGAAGGTGACGCACACTGCCTGGGTTTATACCTGGCGGGCACGGAGCTCACAGATCTGGATGCACAGGGTCGGCCGGTAAAGGACGAGGATTTTCTGCTCCTGCTGAATGCCTTTCACGATGGTATACCCTTTACTCTGCCGTCGCTGCCTGATAACAAATCATCCTGGGAACTCCTGCTGGATACCGCTCAGGACGACGGCGCGGCCAAAGGGGTGCAGCAGAGTGGAGAGAGCTATCCGCTGCAAGGGCGTTCCCTCGTCCTCCTGCATCACGGAGGAATGAGAAAATGATCCGCCGCCACGACATGCCCTTTGGGGCAATGTTGGAGGCGGAAGGGGTCCTTTTTCGGCTTTGGGCGCCGCGCGTGCAGCAGTTGGAGATCGTTCTGTCCTGGGCGGGCGGCAAGAAACGGCGCACCATGGAGAGCGCGGCTGGTGGCTGGTGGCACCACTTCGCTCCGGGCCTGGGCAGCGGCGTCTGTTATCAGTTCCTACTGCCCGACGGGAGTGCCGTCCCCGATCCCGCCTCCCGATATCAACCCGAAGATGCCCAGGGTCCGTCGCTGGTCATCGACCCCGCCGCCTACGCCTGGCAGGATGACCGTTGGCGGGGTCGACCGTGGCATGAGACCGTGATCTACGAACTCCATGTGGGGACCTTCACCCCCGAAGGGACTTACCGGGCCGCCATGGAACTCCTGGATGATCTGGCAGATCTGGGCATTACGGCGGTGGAACTTATGCCATTAGCAGACTTTCCCGGCCGCCGGAACTGGGGCTATGATGGCGTGCTCCCTTTCGCCCCGGATGCCGTTTATGGCGGGCCGGAAGATCTCAAGGCTCTGGTGGACGCCGCCCATGGCAAAGGGCTCATGGTCTTCCTGGACGTGGTTTATAACCACTTCGGCCCCGAAGGCAATGCGCTGCATCGCTATGCCGAGGATTTTTTCACCCCAAGGCATCATACTCCCTGGGGTCCCGCCATCAATTTTGACGGACCGAACAGCCGCGTGGTACGCGACTTTTTCCGGCATAATGCCCTGTATTGGCTGGAGGAATACCATTTTGATGGACTGCGTTTCGACGCCGTACATGCCATCTGCGACGACTCCCATCCCGATATCCTGGAAGAAATCGCCGCCGCTGTGGCCGCCGGACCCGGGCAGGATCGTCAGATCCACCTGATGCTCGAAAATGATCACAATGCTGCTCACTATCTTGGATCAGGGGGCTATCGGGCCCAATGGAATGACGATTTCCACCATGCGCTGCATGTGCTGCTGACAGGGGAGAAGGACGGCTATTACAGGGATTTTGCCGACCAGCCCACCAATCATCTGGGTCGTTGTCTGGCGGAGGGTTTTGCCTGGCAGGGCCAACCTTCTGTCTATCGCGACCATCGTGCCCGTGGTGAAGCCAGCGCCTATCTGCCCCCCGTCGCTTTTATCAACTTTTTGCAAAACCATGATCAGATTGGCAATCGCGCCCTGGGCGAGAGGCTCTCCAGTCTTTGCCCCGCCGCAGCCCTGCGTGCTGCCGTCGCAGTGTTACTTCTCTCTCCAGCGGTGCCGCTCCTCTTCATGGGGGAAGAGTTCGGCGCCATCAGCCCTTTCCTGTTCTTCTGTGATTTCGGTGAAGAACTGAGTCAAACTGTGCGGGAGGGACGGCGCTGGGAATTTGCCGCTTTCGCGCATTTTTCCACCGGGAAGACAGCAGCGCAAATCCCAGACCCTGGTGCTGAATCGACCTTTATCGCCAGCACACTGGATTGGACACAGCGTAATCTCGTCCCGCACGCGGATTGGTTACAGTATTACCGCCGGCTTCTACAGATCCGGAGGGACGAGATTGTGCCCCGTCTCGCCGGAGTCCCGGGGGACAGCGGCACTTGGCATCTTCTGGGAAAAACCGGCCTGGCAGTGCACTGGCATTTGGCCGACGGCGCCATACTCTCTCTCTACGGGCAATGGGCACCTGAACCCCTGTTTTTGGACCTGATTCCTAAAGGCCGGTTGGTCTTTGCGCAACCACAGGAGGCAACCGCCCTGTTGCAACAAAAACGCCTCCCTGGTTGGGGAGTGCTCTGTCTGCTGGATGAAGAGGCTGGGGAGCAACACCCATGAAAGCGCCCCTCGACAAAAACCTGATCCGTGAACTGTGCCAAAGCTATGGCGTTCTGGAGCATTATCACAACGCCGTCGGAAGGAAACGCGTTGTCCCTCAAGGCACCTTACTGGCCTTGTTAAAAGCTTTGGGCGTACCGACAGAAAATGCGCAAGATGCCCGCGAAGCCTTGCGACAGAAAGAGACGGCATCCTGGCAATCTCTCCTGCCGCCGCTACTGGTGCAGCGGATCACGACCGAGCCCCCTTGGGTAGCCCTCTCTTTGCCGGTGGATGTCGCTCAGGATATCTGGCATTGGCGTTTTTGTCCTGAAAAGGAGAACGCCCGGGAAGGCACATTCCAGCCGGCCAGCCTAGAGCTGCTGGAAGAAGGTCGCATCGGCGAGCAAGTCTTCCGGCGTTGGCGCTTGGATCTGCCCTTTGGCCCGGGCCTGGGCTATCACCGCCTTACTCTGCAGGGGCCAGACGGTCTCCGCGCAGAAATGCCGTGGATCACGGTCCCTGAAGCCTGCTATACGCCCGAAGCGATCCAGGAATCCCGGAAAGTCTGGGGCCCTGCGCTGCAACTTTACGCGTTGCGTTCGGGTCGCAACTGGGGTATGGGTGATTTCAGCGATCTCCTGCAGGTGCTGGACATTGCGGCCCAATCTGGCGCGGAGCTGGTGGGGCTCAACCCATTACATGCGCTTTTCCCGGACAATCCCCACCATGCCAGTCCCTACAGCCCTTCTAGTCGAAAATTCCTCAATATTCTCTATGTGGACGTGGAGGCTGTGCCAGAGTTTGCCCATTGTTACGCGGCCCACGACAGGGTCTATGACGCGCATTTCCAGGCCGATCTGCGCGCCTTGCGCGGCACTGACCTGGTGGACTATGGGGGAGTGGCCGCTGCCAAGCGGGAGATTCTGGAACTCCTCTATCACGCCTTTCGCGAAACGGAACTACCGGGCAATGGCGAGCGCGCCCGCGCTTTCCGCCAATTTCAAAAAGAGGGCGGTGAGGCACTCTTCCGTCTGGGGGTTTTCGAGGCCCTCCGGGAACACCTCCAGACCCAGGATCCTCCCCCCTGGGGTTGGCCGGTCTGGCCTGAAAAATATCGTCGTCCCGAAGCACCTGCGGTAACGGAGTTTGCCGCGCACCAGTCCGATCGTGTGGAATTTTTTCAGTATTTGCAATGGGTTGTCGCCGAACAGTTAGACGCGGTCGACCG
>NZ_JABBDR010000098.1 GCF_018854495.1 Acidithiobacillus ferruginosus | reverse complement strand
CCGATGCGGCGGGCATCCTCTACCGTCACACAAACCGTTTCCGTAAGATGCAACAGCGTCTGGTTGAGTTCGCTTTTCTCTTCCAGCGGCAGCGGCAGGCGCGTCCACGCGCTCCCCGCCCTCTTGAGTTTTTCGATGCTGACATCCAGACTGCGGCTGGCAATGGGCAGCAGTTGCAACCCCGGTCGCCCCTGTGGCGCACCACGGATCTCCACTGGGCACATGGTGGTCTGGCCGGAACCGGAGGGCAGCAGCCGCGTCCCCATATCCGAGAAAAAGAGCGCGTTGATCAGCTCGGTCTTGCCGCGGGAAAACTCGCCGACAAAGGCAATACGCAAGCTGTCCTGTTCCGTTTCATAAGCCAGCGTTTCCATCTGCAGCATGGCCCCGCTGGGTAACAGGCCCAGATCAGCCATCATCGCGGCCATCCCGTGCAGGCCGGTAATGACGTCCTGCCGCCAGCCGTTCAACGCGCGCAGCCCCTGCAGAATGGGGGACAATTCCAACAAACCCGGTTCACTCATGCCTACTCCCGACCCATCAGCGCTGACATTGGGAACAATAGATCGTCGCCCGGCCACCGATACGGACGCCCTGTAACGGCGCACCGCAATGTGTGCAAGGCTCCCCCTCTCGTCCATACACCGCCAGAGATAGTCGAAAATATCCATTCCCGCCATCCGGTCGGGTAAAATCACGCAAGGTCGTTCCACCCTGGGCAATGGCGGCCTCCAGGACGGTGCGCAGCGCCTGCACCAGTTTCACGTAACGCGGCAGGGCGATCCGTCCCGCATGACGGCGTGGATCGATACCCGCCGCAAACAGCGATTCGTTGGCGTAAATATTACCGACGCCCACAACGATATGGGCATCCATGAGGAAGGATTTGACCGGCATCTGCCGATTTCGGCCCCGCTGGTAAAGGTACTCCGCGCCGAAAGCATCGCCCAGGGGTTCCGGCCCGAGATGCTGCAGGAGGGGATGGTGGTCGGCATCGGCAAGCCAGAGTACGGCTCCAAACCGGCGCGGGTCATGAAAGCGCAGACAGAGGTCGTCCGCAAACAGCAGATCGACATGATCATGCTTCTGCACCGGGGCGCTTTGGGGGAGGACGCGCAGGTGTCCGCTCATTCCCAGATGGATCAGGATCGTTCCCCGTTCCAGATCAAGCAGCAAGTACTTGCCCCGCCGCCGCAGGTTCAGCAGAAGCTGCCCGCTCACCCGCGCCGCAAGGTCGTCATTCACCGGCAGTCGCAGGCGGCTGTCCCGCACCACGGCCCCCTCCAGACGCCGTCCCCGCAGATGGGGAGCGATACCCAGACGGGTGACTTCGACCTCGGGCAACTCGGGCATGGCTAGATCCTCGTTCCGCTGCTCACACGTTCGCGCCCGGCCAGATCACAGCGGGTCTGCACGGCGCGGAAGCCGGCGTTGCCGAGCAGGCGACGCACCGCGGCCCCCTGATCCGGGCCGTGCTCCAGCAGAAGCATGCCGCTGGTCGAGAGGCGTTCATATGCGCCAGCAATGATGCGTTCCAGGCACTCCAGGCCACGGGGGCCAGCCACCAGGGCGTCCCGGGGCTCATGGTGCAAATCGGGAAGATGAGGGTCATCGTCAGCCAGATAAGGGGGGTTGGCTACTATCCGGTCAAAACCCAGGGCGCCATCCAGTGGCGCATACCAGTCGCCTTCCACCCAATGTACCCGCGGCGCCAGAAGCGCACCGTTGGCGCGCGCCACCCGTAGCGCCGCCGGGCTGTGCTCCACGGCCCAGACTTCCGCCTGCGGCCGCGCCAGGGCGATGGCCAGGGCAATGGCC
This sequence comes from Acidithiobacillus ferruginosus, assembly GCF_018854495.1. Lineage (GTDB taxonomy): Bacteria > Pseudomonadota > Gammaproteobacteria > Acidithiobacillales > Acidithiobacillaceae > Acidithiobacillus > Acidithiobacillus ferruginosus. Next base: position 10,602 of record NZ_JABBDR010000098.1, on the reverse strand, counting down.
CCGGAGCCGGTGCCGAGATCGAGCACACGCACCGCGCCCTCCTCCGCCAGCCCCTCCAGAGCCAGGGTCACCAACGTCTCGGTATCCGGGCGGGGGATCAGCACCTCTGGGCTTACGCGCAGGTCCAGCCCGTAAAAAGACCACTCGCCCAGACAGTAGGCCAGAGGGACTCCTGCAAGGCGCCGGACGAGCAGTGCGGCAATCTGCGCGCCCTGGTCCGCAGAAATGGGTAGCAAGGCATTGCGGAGCAGGGCTGTCGCATCCAGCCCCAGGGCAGCGGCCAGTAACCAGCGCGCCTCCTGCTCCGGCTGATCGCTGACTACCCGCAGTCGTTCGCGCAGATGATGCTGCCAGTCGCGCAGGCTGCGTGACAGAGGGTGTGCTACGCCTGAATCAGAGCTCATCACCCATATGCTGCAGGAGATCGGCTTGATATTCCTTGATCAGCGGTTCGATAACGGCATCGAGATCACCCTCCAGCACCGCTTCCAGCCGGTACAGCGTGAGATTGATGCGATGATCGGTGATCCGCCCCTGGGGGAAATTGTAGGTGCGGATGCGTTCGGAGCGATCTCCGGAACCCACCAGCAGACGTCGGGTCTGCGCCGCCGCACTCTGCTGCTTCTCCTGCTCCTGTTCCAGCAGACGGGCCTGCAGCAGCGCCATGGCCCGCGCCCGGTTCTTGTGCTGGGAGCGGTCCTCCTGGCAGGTCACCACCAGACCGGAGGGGATATGGGTAATGCGGATGGCGGAGTCGGTTTTATTGATGTGCTGCCCCCCCGCGCCACTGGCGCGGTAGGTATCAATGCGCAGGTCGGCGGGATTGATGGTGATCTCGCTCACCGTATCCACCTCGGGCAGCACCGCCACCGTACAGGCGGAAGTATGGATACGGCCCTGCGTCTCGGTCTCGGGTACCCGTTGCACCCGATGTCCGCCCGATTCGAATTTCAGGCAGGAGTAAGCGCCACGTCCACTGATTTCCAGCACGACCTCCTTGTAGCCGCCCCGTTCTGAATCGGAGGCGGAAAGAATGACTACCGCAAAGCCCTTGCTCTCGGCATAACGGGTATACATCCGGGCCAACACTCCCGCAAAGAGCGCGGCCTCCTCACCACCGGTCCCTGCCCGCACCTCCAAAAAGACACTACGATCATCATTGGGATCTTTGGGCAATAGGCGTACCCGCAGGGCTGCTTCGATCTGGTCGAGTTCCGCCTCGGCCGCCGCAACCTCTTCGCTGGCCAGCGCACGCAGTTCCGCATCCTGTTCTTCCATCAGCATACGCCCACCCTCGTCCCGATCCCGCTGCCGCTGCTGATGACGGCGGAGCAGTTCCAGGACCGGGCCGATCTCGCCCAACTCTTTGGAGAGGCTCTGAAAACGCTGGGTATCGCCGGCCGCGCCAGGACTCGCCAGCAACTGACTCAATTCATCAAAACGAAAGGCCAACTGCTCGAGCTGGCTCTGCAACCGCGGACTGAGGCTCATCCTTCGGCGTCGCTGAGACGAAAGAGAATATCCAGTGCCGCGACCAGACTTTCGTTGGTCGCGTCCTGACAAGGCTGGCGAAGGGTCGCTATGGGATCGTGAAGAACTTTATTCATCAAGGCCTTGGAGAAGGCTTCCAGAACCGCACGAGGGTCCTGCCCCTGATCCAGGTAATGGGAAAAACGCCGTAGCTCCTCCTGGCGCCGTCCCTCCACATGATCACGCAGGCGACGGATGGCGGGCACCACGTCCAGACTCTCCCGCCATTGCTGGAACTCGCCGACCTCATCGGCAATGATCAGCTCCGCCGCCGCCGCCGCCTCGCGGCGGGCGCGCATGCCCGCCTGGGCGATATCGTTCAGATCGTCCAGCGTATAGAGAAAACACTGCGCAACACCTTCCACCTCCGGGGCGATATCCCGGGGTACGGCGAGATCCACCAGCATCAGGTCACCCCGCGCCCGCCGTGCCATGACTGCAGAGATCGTTTCCCGCGTCACGATGGGCAGCAGGCTCGCGGTACAACTGACCACCACATCGGCATCGTGCAACAGATGGGGGATAGCCTCCAGCGCATGGGAGTCGCCGGTAAATTTTTCGGCGAGTTGCTGACCGCGTTCCGCACTGCGGTTGGCTACGGCGAATCTCTCCACCCCATGCTCGCGCAGATGGGTCGCCACCAGCTCGATGGTATCCCCGGCACCGATCAGCAGCACCGATTTGCCTTCGAGACTGCCCAGCAACTGCTTGGCCAAACATACGGCCGCATAGGCGACACTGACCGGGGCCGAACCGATGGCGGTCTCCGAGCGCACCCGCTTTGCCACGCGGAAGGCCCAGTGCAGCAGGCGATTCAATACCGGCCCGGCGGCGCCGTTATCCGCCGCCGCCTGATAGGCATCCTTGACCTGACCGAGAATCTGCGGTTCTCCGATGATCATGGAATCCAGCCCGCAGGCCACGCGAAACAAGTGGCGCACGGCTTCCGCATCGCTCGAATGGTAGATATGCCCATCCAGCAATCGCGGGTCCACGCCGTGAAAATGGCAGAGCCAGTCCTGCAAGGCCTGGCGATGGTAGCCAGCGCCGCCGTGAACGTAGATTTCCGTGCGGTTGCAGGTGGATATGATCAGCGACTCGGCGGCCAAGCCCCGCTCCGCCAGGTCGTGATAGGCTGCAGCAAGCCTCTCCGGAGAAAAAGCGACTTTTTCCCGGACCGCGATGGGGGCAGTATGGTGACTCAGTCCGAAGCAGAAAATAGTGGTGACCGTCCCTGCGGAGCGACGATTAGGGGGCTGGATTGTCGCCGATGCCGGACAGGATTGCAAGCCGGAGCCCCAACGGGTATTGTGCCCGCTGGCAAAAACGTGGAGAACGAGCGGATGAGGAGCAGGCTTGGGGGCATCGTGGCGGGTATTGCACTGTGCCTTACCGCCGGAGGTGCGGCCGCCGACTCCCCTTCGGGCGGCATGACCGGGGAGCAGCTCTACTATCTGCTGGTGGCTGAGTTCGCCACCGCACAGCGGGAACCGCAACTGGCCATTCCCGCTTGGCAGAAAGCCGCCAAACTGGCACCGGAACCCAATGTTCTCGGGCGGGCAACGCAGGTCATCGCCCGGTTTGGCGATTTTCAGGATGCGCTGCCAATCGCCAGACGCTGGCGGCAGGCCGCCCCAGGGAGCGCCGAAGCGGATCAGTTTGAAGCCGCCTTGCTTCTTACCACAGGCCAGGACGAGCAGGCCTTGCAATTGCTGCAGGCCACACTGGCCCGCTTCCCCGACGATCCGAAGGTCACCCTGCAGCTCGCCGAGTTATTGGTGACCCACGGGCGCAGCGGTGAGGCGCGGCGGTTATTGAGCGCACTGGTCGATAAAGACCCGAAATCCGCAGCCGCCTATTACGCGCTCGGGCGCATCGATCTCCTGGAAAAGCGACCGGAACACGCCATCTCCTGGCTGGAGAAGGCCCTCGCCATCCGCCCTGACTGGCAGGATGCCGCCATCAGCCTCGCCGAAGCCCTGCAGGCCGTTCAAGGCCCGGCAGCCGCCTTGCGCAGCATTCAAAGCTTCACCGCCAGCCATCCCGAGGCTACTCTCGCTCGCCAATATCTGGCGGCGCTCTATCTCCAGATGGGCGGCCTGACCCAAGCCTATCGCCTCTATCAGGACATGGCGCGGCAGAACCCCGATGACCCCGACATCCTCCTTTCTCTCGGACTCATGGACATCGACCGGAAGGACTGGAAGAGAGCGGAAAGCGTTTTGCTGCGTGCCCGGAATCTGGCGCCTCAGTCCCCCGTCCCGGTCTACTATCTGGGCCGCCTCTACGAGGCACAGGACCGATGGGCAGAGGCGCTGCAGTGGTATCAACGCATCCATTCGGGCCCCCTCTACCCTGAAGTCGAAATCCGCAGCGCCCGGGTGGAATACCTGCTGGGTCATCACGACCAGGCTACCGACAAACTGCGGGCACTGGCGACCGCGCATCCGCAGGATGCGCAGATTCCGCTGCTGGAAGCGGGCCTGCTACAGGACAGCGGTCACCTCCCACAGGCCCTGCAGGTAATCAGCAGCGCCTTGCAACGCATGCCGGAGCAGCCCAGCCTCTGGTACGCCCAGGGCGCCATCTATGAGCAACTGAAGGATTATCCGGCCATGGAAAAGGCCATGCGTACGGTTATCCACCTCGCGCCGAACCATGCACAAGCCTACAATTTCATTGGCTACAGCCTGGTGGAGCGGCACAGCGACCTGACCGAAGCACAAAAATTGCTCACCAAGGCCCTGAGTCTGAGCCCTGACAATCCCGAGATTCTGGACAGCGTCGGCTGGCTCTATCATGCGCAGGGTGACAATGACCGAGCCCTGGGATATCTGCAGAGGGCCCATGCGGCATTGCCGGATGAGGCCGATGTCAGCGTACACCTCGGACAAGTCCTCTGGTCGCTGGGACGCCATGCGGAGGCACGGCAGGTCTGGCAGCACGCGCTGCAAAAACACCCAGATGATGCTGCCCTCAAAAGGGCTCTCCACCGCCAGCCATGAGGATTCCCCACGCCATGCCACCCACCCGGCTTCGGTCCCGGAGAACCGTTCGCACACTGGCAGCACTTCTGCTTACCGGCGTACTGTCCGCCTGTGCGACCACCCCCCCCGTTTCGCCATCCCCCAGGGTCATCCTGCCGACGGCCGAGAGAAACCAGGTCGTCGCCAGCCTGAAACAGTGGCAGGCCAGCGGCCAGGCAGCCCTCAGCACCCCCAAAAGCAGCGAAGACTTCGGATTCGACTGGAAGCAGTCCCCCCGGCACCAGGAGTTCTCCGTTTACGACCCCCTCGGCCGCACGGTCGCCCGCATTACCGTCGATCCCCGAGGCGCGCACCTGCAACTGGCCAACGGTGATATCCGACAGGCGGATACTCTGGAGGCACTCCTAGCGCTGGTCCTCCATGTTGATCTGCCGGCGAATGAGTTGCCGGACTGGATGCTTGGCCTGCGCCGCGGTACGGCGACTGAGCAGCAGAATGCCGCGGGCCTGCCCGAAGTCCTGCGCAGCGGCCCCTGGCGGATCCAATATCTCCAATATGCGCCGGTAGGCGGCCTCACCATGCCCAAGCTGCTCCAGGCCACGGGGCCGGAGGGCATCACCCTGCGCCTGGCCATCACCCAGTGGCATATGGGGAAACCCGGCACGCCATGAGCGAAAGTTATCCCGCCCCCGCCAAGCTGAACCTGATGCTGCGCGTTATCGACCAGCGCAGCGATGGCTATCACGAACTGCAGACGGTGTTCCAGTTTATCGACCTGGCCGACCGGCTATGGTTCAGCTCGCGCCCTGCCGGACAATTTTCCCGCAGCGGTGGGCCCAAAGGCGTGGCAGAAGCCGATGACCTCAGTATCCGCGCCGCGCAATGCTTGGCCGAGGTCGGTGGCGTCCGCGAGGGGGTCCACATTCGTATGGAAAAAATCCTGCCCATGGGGGGCGGCATCGGGGGTGGTTCCTCGGATGCCGCCACCACCCTCATCGTGCTCAACCGGCTGTGGCGCACCGGTCTGAGTCGCGCGGAGCTCATGGAGATCGGTACCGGCCTTGGCGCCGACGTTCCGGTGTTCCTATTCGGGCGCAGCGCCTGGGCGGAGGGAGTGGGCGAGCGCCTGCAGGCACTCGACGCCCTCCAGGAAAGCCACTATGTGCTGCTGCATCCGCAGATATCGGTAAGTACCCGGGAGATATTCACCGCCCCTGAATTGACACGGCACCATGTGCCCATCACAATAAGCGCGTTTCTCGGCGGGGCGACGGAAAACACTCTGGAATCCGTGGTGTGTGCCCGCTATCCCGAAGTCCATCGCAGCATACGCTGGTTAAGAGACCATGGCGTGCGCGATGTTCGGCTGACGGGTAGCGGAGCCTGCGTTTTCGGAGTGGTGGCAGATGCCGTTGCCGCACAGCAGGTTGCCGCGCTGGCGCCCCCGCCCTGGCGGGCATGGGCGGTACGCGGACGTAACCAGCACCCACTTTACGATCCCGCCGAGCAATGATTATTGGGGCGTAGCCAAGCGGTAAGGCACCGGATTTTGATTCCGGCATTCCCAGGTTCGATCCCTGGCGCCCCAGCCAAATTGTCCTCGGACTGTTTTGCCACCTGCGAAGAGAGAACGACATCACATGGCCCACGGCAATCTCATGGTCTTCAGCGGAAACGCCAATCCCGTACTGGCCGCCCAGGTAGCGCGCTTCCTGCAAATCCCTATCGGCCGTGCCGAAGTCAGCGCCTTCAGCGACGGCGAAGTCTTTGTCGAGATACTGGAAAACGTGCGCGGGCGGGATGTTTTCGTGCTCCAGCCTACCTGCACGCCGACCAACGATCACCTCATGGAACTGCTGACCATGATCGACGCGCTGAAACGCGCTTCGGCCAATCGCATCACCGCCGCCATGCCGTATTTCGGCTATGCCCGTCAGGATCGCAAGTCACGCTCCCGCACAGCCATCACCGCCAAACTGGTCGCCGATCTCATTACCAGTGCTGGTGCCAACCGGGTCCTCACCATGGATCTACATGCTGACCAGATTCAGGGCTTCTTCGATGTGCCGGTGGACAACATTTACGCCTCACCCATTCTCCTCGGCGACATCTGGCGCCAGAGCTATCCGGAGCTGATTGTGGTTTCCCCGGATGTAGGCGGTGTCGTCCGCGCCCGCGCCATTGCCAAGCGCCTCGAAGTGGATCTCGCCATTATCGACAAACGCCGGCCGCGCCCCAACGAATCGGTCGTCATGAATATCATTGGAGATGTGGACGGCCGCACCTGTGTTCTCGTGGACGACATGGTCGATACTGCCAACACTCTCTGCGAAGCGGCCCATGCCCTCAAGGCGCGGGGCGCCGTCAAGGTTTGCGCTTACTGTACTCACCCGGTACTATCCGGCCCCGCCATGGAGCGCATCGAGCGATCCGATCTGGACGAACTGGTCGTCACCGACACCATACCGCTCAGGCCGGATGCCCGGGCCAGCAGCAAGATCCGCGTACTGTCCGTTGCCGAGCTGCTGGCCGAAACCATCCGCCGGATTGCGGAAGAGGACTCGGTCAGTTCGCTGTTCATGGATTGATCGGCCGTTTCACCGACCTTGCGGCCGGGCGTCGGCCATTGTATGATCTGCGCTCTGTCTATGGTGGCTGTAGCTCAGTCGGTAGAGTCCCGGATTGTGATTCCGGTTGTCGCGGGTTCGAGCCCCGTCAGCCACCCCAAATAAAACGAGGAGTTAGGAAATTATAGCCTAACTCCTTTTTCGTTCGCGAAGACCTCCTCATCGGCTGGCAAGCCAAAATTCGGAAGGGGCCTACGCCTGACTCTATTTCAGAGAGGCGACAACTACCCTGACACCGGGGGATCATGGCTCCATTCTCTTGGAAAAAGGAGCCTCCTCAAAATCCGGGGCGGTTCACCCTGCAATTGCCGCAAGGGAACGAGGAAGCGCCCCAGCATGACCGCCACTGGACCATGTTGTTTGAAAAAACGACCCGTCTTCTCCAGGCGCGACGCGGTGATCCCAATCCACCGACCCCAACGCAGCGGGACAAGATGACCGAACCGGCTGCCGAGGCCATAAGCCCCATAATTTCCCAGAGTGGCGGCGATAACGGCCACCGGAATAAGCGGCCAGATGGAGAGTGCGCCATACCTGACTAAAAAGCCCGCTGCCACCAGTATGGATTCCGCAGGCATGAATAGCACCCCGAAGCTATCAAGGAAGAGAGCACCGGATATGGCCCACAACCCGTATCGATGAATGATGGGCAATGCCGAGTGAGCGGCAGAAAGCAGAAACGGAGGAATGTTCACGGTTTATCTTCCTTGACGGGATTCCATCATCGCTATCAGATCCGGTTTTCGTCAACCATTTCTGGCCCTCCGCATCCCCGGACCATGACGACGAGGGCAGGTTGAGGCCATCACCAATCCCACGCACTCACCATACGCGTGTGCCGGTAAACCGATTTCCTGCCATAAGGTGAGTGGTCGGTGGTTTACGGTTGTCTATCCAATGTGATGCAAAGCACAGAGGATACGTCGCGGTTGATTTACCATCCCTCATATCTCCTGCTTCAGGTCCATATCATGTCTCATATTCAAGACGCACAACAGTGCCATCGCTTGCCGCCTGATATCCGCCAGCGCGTTTATTCTCCCGGTCCGTTTTCCGTTACCATGGATTTCACTACAGCCTCTGGCAAACCTTTGAGGGTTCGGGTTCCTCGCAGCGTTTTTGATCAGCTGTGTCTCCACCACGGAAATGCCTATAAAGCAGGCTGTTGGATTACGGTTCGCTGTTGTGAGGTCGAAACATTATCCATAGAAACGATTGCACGCTATGTGAATATGATGGCAAAAAACATGCTGAATCGTGATGGGACCATGCCCCAAATGTTACCCATTGAGATTTTCTCCACCATACTCTCCACCTCGGGCAATTAGGTTGTGCTGTCAAAGCTCCCTAATTTTTATCTATGGATGTCCAGTCGTTCATTTTGGTCCGGTCTGAAAGTGTGCGTGAGTGGAAACGATCAACTGATCAGGGTGACTGGTGTTAGGCAGCCCAGCCCGCCCACCAAAGCAACGCCACTTCCAGGCAAGGTGAATCCATAAAGCACCATGCCCCCTGCAGCACCCCTCAAAAGCTCCATCGAGGGCGGGATAATGGCTTTTCAGAAGAAAAATATGTATTATTTATAATGTGCTCCACATTTGGGCTGCTATAGGGACATGTGGTGGGCGATCAGTTGCTGCAATCTGTGGCAAAACGGCTGAAGGGTGGTCTGCGACACTCGTACACCATTTAGTCGCCAGGGTGGGGATGAATTCGTCGTGCTTTCCGAATATTGAGCATGTCGGAGAGTATTGTCGACACCGTACGCGACCCCATGATTGTGCTTGATGGGGAAATAAAAATTATTACTTTCAGTCATTCTTTCTTTGAGAAATTCCAGATCACTCGGGAGCACGCCGTAGGGCCGAGCTTTTTGAAACATGTGATCGACAATGCGACATCTCTGCACTGCACAAACATCTGGAGACCGTTTTGCCTACAAAGCAGATCTTTAAGAATTTCATCGTCGAGTCTAATGGACAAGCCATAGACGACACTAAGATGGTGCTTAATGGCCGACAGATCGTCGGTGGAAATGGATTTTAGCCGCTTACTATAATCTCTAGTAGAACGTAGTAGTTTTTTAAGCGTTTAATCTATTTTACTTATTTTATGGCCGGAGGATTGCTATGATGGAAACAAAGCCATATGCAAAAATACGCCTGGACCAGCAATCCCTCCAACGCCTAAGAAGTATTCTTAGTGCACCGCAACGTTGGATTTCTCTCTGGTTTTTTGCCTACGCTCTGCAAGGCGCCGTTACTTCTGGGCTCCTACCCATTCTGATTCCTCTCATGATTGTTGCCCTAAGCCACCATCTGAGCTGGGTGGCCTATGTCATGGGCGCTTTTAACCTCGGCCTTCTCACTTCGCCCCTCTGGGGTAGTCTGGCCGATAGGAGGCATGTGCATCGCCTGCTTTTTTTTGGAGGATTTATTGTTCTTGCGGGGACTCTGACAGCGCTACCCTTCCTGCGAGGCTTACTCACCTGGTGTCTGCTGGTTTTCCTCGCTGGCGCGGGGACGTCTACAGTAGCAACAGTGGCGACGCTCTTTGTAGTAGAGTTTGCGCCGAAGACGGAGTGGGAACAGCGTCTTAGTTGGCTTCAGACTTTTAATGGTGCCGGACAGGTAGCAGGCCTTTTTCTAGCCGGTATTTTTGTCACCAATTTTAAGTTGGGTATGATCTGTTCAGCGCTCATCCTGCTCCCTGCACTATGGATTGGGGCTAAAGGTTTACCCATCAAAGCGCAGCATCATGACTGGCGGAATGAAATTGGTCAGAAAATGCGACAGGATCTGGATTGGCATTTTATAGCACAGTTTGGTCGACCAGAGCTCCTCGGTGGTGATCTTATGCGTTTTTCCCACCACCTTTCTTTGGGGGGGCTTCGGCAAATGAAAAAGACTTTAGGAACAGCCTTTGGCCGCTTTCTGCTCTCCTGGTTTGCCGCTGCATTTGGTGTGTCTGCATTTTTTGCCTATTTTCCAGTGGCCATGCAGAAGGCCTACGACGTTGCTCCAGCCCTCACTTCCAGTGTTTACGGACTAACAGCTGCCGCCGCTCTCAGTCTTTATGCCTTAGGCGGACAGGTCTCTAGTCGTATGGGTGCGGATCGGGTTTATCGCTGGTCACTGCTGACCCGCCTGTTGGGATTCATCCTCCTTGCCCTGGGATTGTTCCTGCCTGTATCGCCCATGATCCCAGGCTTGCTAGGCTTTATTATTATAATAATAGCATGGCCATTACAGAGTATTTCCGGCACCATACTGACGGCTGATTTGGCACCTCTCAGCGAAGGGGCGGCCATGGGACTCTTCAATGCGGCAGGAGCCGTGGCCACAGTGATGGGCACCTTCCTTACCGGACCACTAATGCAGTGGGTGGGTTATCCGACACTGCCGCTGATGGGTATCATTGGCCTCCTTCTGGCTTGGCTGGGGGGGGGGGCGCGGACT
>NZ_JABBDR010000097.1 GCF_018854495.1 Acidithiobacillus ferruginosus | reverse complement strand
TGACGCGGACGATGACCTTGCCGCTCCGGCGATCGACGCCCTGGGTCTTTTCCGCTTCGCCCCGCCACTCCAGATCGAAGCCGGCATGGGCGGCGGCCTTCTCGACAAAGGTGCGCACCGTCCAGGTCTCGCCGGTGGCGATGACATAATCATCGGGTTGTTCCTGCTGCAGCATCAGCCACATGGCGCGCACATAGTCGCCCGCATAACCCCAGTCGCGTTTGCTGTCGAGATTGCCCAGCTCCAGCACGTCCTGCACACCCTGACGGATGCGCGCCAGCGCCAGGGTGATCTTGCGGGTGACGAACTCGGTGCCGCGCAAAGGCGACTCGTGGTTGAAGAGGATGCCGCTGGAGGCATGCAGACCGAAACTCTCGCGGTAGTTGACGGTGATCCAGTGGCCGTAGAGCTTGGCGACGCCGTAGGGGCTGCGGGGATGAAAGGGCGTGCGCTCGGACTGGAGCGGTTCCTGAATCTGTCCGAACATCTCGCTGGTGGATGCCTGATAGAAACGCGCCTGGGGGTTGACGATACGGATGGCCTCCAGCATCTTGACGACGGAGGTGCCGGTGACCTCGGCGGTCAGAATCGGCTGATCCCAGGAGGTGGCCACAAAGCTCTGGGCGCCCAGGTTATAGACTTCCGTCGCCTGGGATTTTTCCATGGCGCGGATCATGGAGGACAGATCGATGAGGTCGCCGTCCAGCAGGCGCACCTGATCGGCGATGCCCAGTTCGTGCAATCGGCCGGTGGTATCGGTGCCGCGGCGGGCGATGAGGCCATAGACCGTATAGTCCTTTTCCAGCAACCATTGCGCCAGATAGGCGCCGTCCTGGCCGGTGATGCCGGTGATGAGGGCGTGCTTCGTCATTGCCGTGGTTTCTCCCAGTCGTTGAGTAAATCCTGAAGGCTTTCTTCCATGGGTATCTCCGGTTGCCAGCCGGTGTCCCGTTGTAAAGCATCAAAGCTCGCGACCATGCGCCGCTGTTCAGCCGGACGCAGGCGGGTCGGGTCCTGCTCGATGGTGGCTTCGACACCGGCAAGGGTGAGCAATTGCCGGAGCAGGTCGCGGATACGGTATTCCCGTCCGGAGCAGACATTGTAGATGCCGCCGTTCTGACCCCTTTCCAGCAAGAGGGTGTAGGCGCGTACCACGTCGCGCACATCCGTAAAATCACGGGTGACGTCGATATCGCCCACCAGCAGGACCGGTGCGCGGCGCCCCACGCGGATCTTTGTCACCTGCCGGGCGAAGTCGGCGATGGCGAAACGGGAACTCTGGCCGGGGCCGATATGGTTGAAGGGCCGCACCATGATGATCTCAAAGCCAGAAGTCTGGCTCCACTGGTAGCAGAGCGCCTCGGCGGCCACCTTGCTCACGGCATAGGGGTTACGGGGACGCAGGGGGTGATCCTCGCGCACTGGCAGATCGGTCTCCGGGACCTGTCCATAGGTATCGCCCGAGCCAACGAAGAGCATGCGCCCCGTAAATCCGCAGGACTGCAGTGCCTCCAGCAGATTCAGGGTGCCCGTGAAATTGATATCAAAAGTCTCATGGGGGTTCTCGAAGGCGGCGGGCACGAAGCTCTGGGCCGCCAGATGCAGGACGGCGTCCGGCTGAACGGCGGCCACCGCGGCGGTCAGGGCTGCGCGGTCGCGCAGATCCAGCCCAACGGGCAACGGCACGCAGGGCAGGGCCGCCTGCACATACTGGCCGACGAAGCCGTTGGCGCCGGTAAGCAAGAGTTTCATGCGTCCATCATTTCCTTATGCATTCGGAGGCCGACCGGCTCATCAGCATGATACCTGACGTTTGCGGGGCAGCGCGTGATACAGCAGGTCACCTGAATAATGCCCGAATTGCCGGAAAAGATCGACTGCTTGCACCCCAACGTCCCCTAATCCCGATGGCAACCATAGGTGTAGTGGGCGGCGCAGGCACCCTCCGAGGAGACCATGCAGGAACCCACAGGGTTTTCGGGCGTGCAGGCGGTGCCGAAGAGTCGGCAGTCCCGGGGCTCCTTGGCGCCGCGCAGAATGGCGCCACACTCGCAGCCCTTATGGTCGGCCACCGCCCGGTAAGGGACGGGAAAACGGCGCTCGGTGTCGAAGTCGCCGTAGGCGGCGTTGATGCGCAGTGCGCTGCGGGGGATGCTGCCGAGGCCACGCCACTCGAAGGCGGGCCGCGGTTCCAGGATCTCGGCCATCAGCGACTGGGCCTTGGGGTTGCCGTCGCGACGGACGGCGCGGGTGAATTCGTTCTCCACTTCCGCCTGCCCGGCATTGATCTGGCGGATCAGCATGAGGATGGACTGCATCACATCCAGGGGCTCGAAGCCCGCGATCACCACCGGCCGATGATACTCCTCCGCGACAAACTCATAGGGTCGGCTGCCGATCACGGTGCTGACATGAGATGGCCCGATGATGCCGTCCAGCCGCGCCCCCTCCGGCGCGGCCGAATCCAGGATGCCGCGGATGGCGGCCGGGGTCAGCACATGGTTGCAGAATGCCGTGAAGTTTTTGACCCCCGTGGCCCTGGCCTGGCGGAGGACCGCGGCGGTGGGCGGGGTGGTCGTCTCGAACCCGATGGCGAAAAAGACCACCTCCCGATCCGGGTTTTCCCGCGCAATGCGCAGGGCATCCAGGCTGGAATAGACCATGCGGACATCGGCTCCGGCGGCGCGGGCCTGGAGCAGGCTCCGGCGTCCCGATGCCGGGACGCGCAGCACATCGCCGTAGGTGCAGAGGATGACGCCATGATCCAGGGCCAGGGCGATGGCGCTGTCGATGCGGCCGATGGGCAGGACGCAGACCGGGCACCCGGGTCCGTGGATCAGGTGGATATTGGCCGGCAGAAGGTCTGGGATGCCGTGGCGGGCTATGGCATGGGTGTGGCCGCCGCAAAACTCCATCAGATGATAGGTTCGGTGGGGAGAAACCTCGGCGGCGATGGCGCGCGCCAGACCGCGGCCCAGGGTGGCGTCACGGAACTCGTCGACATATTTCACCGCTCGGCCTCTTCCCTGCCGTCCAGTCGGGCGGCCAGTTCCGCGAAAAGGGCCAGGGTCCGTTCGGCCTCCTCCGGGTCCAGCCGGGTCAGGGCATAGCCCACGTGGAGGATGACGTAATCGCCCTCCCGGACGCCGTCCACCAGGGCCAGGGAGATCTCCTTGCGCAGGCCGCCTATCCCGACCACCGCCATCTCGTTGTCCAGCAATCGTTCAACCCGCACGGGGACCGCCAGGCACATGATCTTGCTCCTTATTACCGTATGGCGGCCGACGCGAGCCCGGCGCCCCTTCCGATCCAGTCCAGCCACGCGGTCATGCCGTCGCCGCGGATGGCGGAAACCTGCAGGACCGAGAGTTTGGGGTTGATCCGTCGGGCATAGTCGATGCAGACGTCCACATCGAATTCCAGATAGGGGAGCAGGTCGACCTTGTTGAGGAGCATGAGGTCGGCGGCATGGAACATATCCGGATATTTGAGGGGCTTGTCCTCCCCTTCGGTTACCGACAGCACCACCACCTTGTGGGCCTCCCCCAGATCAAACCCCGCCGGGCAGACCAGGTTCCCGACGTTTTCGATGAACAGCACCCCGCCAGCGGCGGGCTGTAACTGTTCCAGCGCATGTCCCACCATGTGGGCGTCCAGGTGGCAACCCTTGCCGGTGTTGATCTGCAGTGCGGTCACTCCGGTGGCACGGATGCGCTCGGCATCCCGGCCTGTCTGCTGATCTCCTTCGATCACCGCCACCGGCAGCCGATGCTGCAGGGCCTCGACGGTGCGCACCAGCAGCGTGGTCTTGCCCGATCCGGGGCTGGAGACCAGGTTCAGCGCAAAGATACCCCGCTCGGCCAGATAGCGGCGGTTGGCGTCGGCGTGGCGCTGATTCTTGGCCAGAATGTCCTGCTCGATCCGCACCATGCGCCGTCCGTCCATGCCAGGGGCATGAACGTGGGCCGGCTGGGATTCGCCTCCATGCCCCGCGATCTTCACCTCACTACTGCCGCAACCACATGTAGTACACATCATTCCACCTCCAATTGCTGGATACGCAACTCCTCTCCCGCGATGACCTGCAGCTGACGACTGCGGCATTGGGGGCAGGCGTCGAAATATTGCCCGATGGAGACTTTTTCGCCACAGGGAAGACACCACGCCTGGGCCGGCATTGTCACGATTTCGAGATGGGATCCCTCGGCCAGGGTGCCCTGCGTGACCACATCGAAATGGAAGCGCAACGCCTCCGGTTCCACGCTGGCCAGGGCGCCGATCTCCAGGCAAACCCGATGTACCCGGATAAAGCCCAGGGTCCGGGATTGTTCCTCCAGGATCTGGAGAACACCTTCGCACAAGGAGAGTTCATGCATACCGGCACGGGCCTTCGGGGGCGGGACGCCTCACCGGAGACATCAGATGTTCCCGTTCCGTCTGCTCTTCAGCATATCTTGACCTGCAACAGTTCCTCCCCTGCCGGGTCCACCAGATGGACGGCGCAGGCGATGCAGGGATCGAAGCTGTGAATGGTGCGGAGGATCTCCAGAGGCTGGGTAGGGTCGGGGAGTTCGGTGCCCTGGAGGGCCGCCTCGTAGGGGCCGTCCTGTCCGGCGGCATCCCGCGGGCCGGCATTCCAGGTGCTGGGCACCACCGCCTGGTAGTTGTCGATGACACCGTCCTTGATGACCAGCCAATGGGCCAAGGCGCCACGGGGTGCCTCCATGAAACCCACCCCGCGCGCCTCGGCGGGCCAGGAGGAGGGTTCCCAGAGGGCTGGGTTGAAGGTTTCGAGTTTGCCGGCGCGGATATTGGCCATGAGTTGGTCGTACCAGCCCTGCATGGCGTCGGCGATGATCTTGCTCTCCAGGGTGCGCGCGGCGGTCCGTCCCATGGTGGAAAAGAGGGCCTCGACGGGCAGGTCCAGCTTGCGCAGGCTGCTGTCCACCAGGGTGCGGGCCTCCTGGTTACCGCTGGCATAGAGGACCAGCATCCGGGCCAGGGGGCCCACCTCCATCGCTTTGCCCTTCCAGCGCGGCGACTTGATCCACGAATAGCTGGCCGCGCTGTCCAGATGTGCGTAGGGCGGTTGGGGTCCGGTATAGTCCAGGTGGGTTTGTCCCGCAAACGGATGGAGCCCCTGGTCCTTGCCCACGGTGTAGGAATACCAGGAATGGGCCACGAACTCCTGGATCTGGTCCGGGGCGGTCAGCTCCAGGGGGTGGAGGGTGGAGAGATCCCGGTTGAGGATGATGCCGCGGGGGATCATGAGGCCGTCCAGGTCGTTGATGCCCATGGAGGGAAACTCGCCGTAGGTCAGGAAGTTGCCCACCCCTTCACCCTTGCCGAACCAGTCCTTGTAAAAGCCGGCGATGGCGAGGGTGTCGGGCAGGTAGACCTGATCCACGAAACGGCGGATCTCGCGGATGACGTTCTGCACGATCTCCAGGCCCGTCATATTGACGGCGGTGGCCCCGACCCCCGCCGCCGCGCCGTCGTGCAGCGCCGCGGGGGATACGCTGATGGCCGTGGGGACGCCACCCACCACGAAGTTGGGATGGGGGTTCTTGCCGCCGAAGACGGCATGGAGCTTGGCCACCTCCCGCTGCCAGGCCAGGGCGTCCAGGTAATGGGCCAGCGCCATGAGGTTGGCCTCCGGAGGCAGCTTGTAGGCGGGGTTGCCCCAGTAGCCATTGGCGAAGATGCCGAGCTGTCCGGAGGCCGCGAAACGGGTGAATTTGTCCTTCACCTCGGCGAAGTAGCCCGGCGAGGAGCGCGGGTAATCACTCAGGGATTGGGCCAGCGCGGCCGTTTTGGCGGGATCCGCCTGGAGGGCGGAGAGCACATCCACCCAGTCCAGGGCGTGCAGTTGATAGAAATGCATCACATGATCGTGGACGAACTGAGCGGCGATCATGAGATTACGGATCAACTGGGCGTTTTGCGGGATGGGGTAATGGAGCGCGTCCTCCACCGCCCGCACCGAGGCGATGCCATGCACCAGGGTGCAGACCCCGCAGATGCGCTGGGCGAAGGCCCAGGCGTCACGCGGATCGCGGCCCTGGAGGATGATTTCCAGGCCGCGCACCATGGTCCCGGAACTGGAAGCGCCGGTGATGAGGCCATCCTTGACCTCGGCCTCGATGCGCAGATGGCCCTCGATGCGGGTGACGGGATCGACAACGACGGTTTGCTTGACCATGAATCACTCCTGCTCCGTAACGAGATGGTCGGCCACCAGTTCCAGCAGGCTCTGGGCCGTCTTGTCCCAATGGAAATGCGCCTGGCCGTCGTCGAAGGTCTGGCGGCAGTTGGAACAGGTCGATACCAGCATTTCCGCCCCCGTGTCCTCCACCTGCTGCATCTTGATCTGGTAGGTTTTGTAGCGCAGGGGATCGGCCCGGTGGATGGTCACCACCCCGCCGCCGCCTCCGCAGCACCAGTTGTAGGCGCCGTGCGCGTCCATCTCCCGCAGCTCCACCCCCAAGGCGCGCAGCACCTCCCGCGGCGCCTCGGTGGCGCCGCCGCGGCGCACGATCTGGCAGGGATCGTGGAAGGTCACCGAACTTTGCACCGGTTGCAGTTGCAGCTTACCCTGGCGGATCCCTTCGGCCAGATACTCGGCGATCTGCAGCACCCGGAAGGGCAGGGGTTTGCCGTAAAGGTTGGCACCCTGCCAGCGCAGGGCCTGATAGGCATGGCCGCATTCCGGCAGGATGAGCACGCTGGCGCCCACCGCGATGGCGGCCTCGATGAGCTTGAGGCTCGCCTCCCGCTGACCCTGCTGGTCGCCGGCGAACATGCTGAAATTGGTGGCTTCGTAACCGTCGCTGCGAAAGGTCCAGGATGCGCCCATCCGCTTCATGATCCGGGCCAGGGCGACGATGGACTGGGGATATTTCATGACCTCGATGGAGGAGATGGTCATGAGGACATCGGCCTGGCTGCGGTCCAGGGGGATCTCGACGCTGTGCTCGTCCTCCAGCCAGGCGATGCGGTCCTTGAGAACCGCCGGGGTGGCGCCGAGGGGGCTGCCTTCCCGCTTGGCGCGTTCCACCGTCGCCCAGAGTTCGTGGGGCACCAGCCCGGCGGCGGCCATGCCGTGCCGGGCCAGGCCCACGAGGCTGGCGATGTCGATGCCCATGGGGCAGACCATGGTGCAGCGTCCGCATTGGGTGCAACTGTCGTAAATCAGCTCCTGCCACTCTTCCAGTTCCCGCACGGTGACGCGGCGCTTGAGGTTGAAGAGGCGAAAGAAGGGCGCAAAAGGCCCCGTCTCGCGCTTGTAGGCCTGCTTGAAGGGTTCCAGCTTCCAGATGGGGGTATACTTGGGATCACCGGTCTGCACATAGTATTGGCAGACCTCGGCGCACTGGCCGCAATGCACGCAGGACTCCATGTAGAGGGCGGCGGTGGCGCCGAAATCCTTGACGAAGCCGCGCATGGCCCGGTCGAGCCGCTCGGTGTCGGCCATCTCGCCCTGCTTGTCGTAGCGTGGCTCGGGTTTCTGGATGCTCAGGCGAGGCTGGTTCAATTCCAGGGGAAATTGCGTATCCGTGCCGGTCATATCTGCGCCCCCCGGCGGCTGTAGATCGTCCCGGTGACGCCACGGGAGAACAGGAAGAGCACGGTATGGGCGAGCTTGCTGAAGGGCAGCCACGCCAGCAGGAGTTCCGCGCTCAGCATGTGCATGGCCAGCAGGTCCTCGTAACGACCACCCAGATGGTAATAGGCCATGAGCCCCGTGAGCAGCGGCGTAAAGACCAGCAGCCAACTGAAGTAGTCATCGAAATTGGAGATCCGGCGCAGCACCGGGTGGGTGGCGCGATGGGCGAGGAGGGCGAGGAGGCTGATCAGGGCGACGCCGGCGGCGAAGGTGATTACACCCGTCGGCAAACCCGGCCAGGACAGACCCGTGATGTCGCGGATGAGGAGGATGTGGGGCACCAGCCCCAGGATCACCACCGCCAGGCCGATGTGGAAGACATAGCTCACCATCTCCCAGTGCAGGATGCGGGGCCGGAACTCCCGGCGCGGCCACATGCGGGTGAAGATGGTCCTGACGCCCCCCAGCCAGGCGTGGCGCACCCGGGGCTCCGAAAGATCGCGGGGCCGGCGCAGGGCCAGTACCCCGACGAGCCGCCAGAATATGCCGAAGACCAGGATGATCAGCGCGGCCTCCAGGGCGGGGCCGCGGGCGAAATCCAGCAGGTCTGTCTCAGTGCTCATGGGAATCCTCCTTGGGGGACGGGCTGCTCACCTCTTTGGCGCTTTTCGCGGCGGCCGCTTGCTGACGGGAGCGGGCGAGCGCCGCCGCCCCCACCCCGACCACCGTCCCCCCTAGTGCCGCACCGCCCAAAACCTCCCCGCGCGGCCAGTGGCCGGTGGCCGCGGGCAGCGGCCGGTAAAATCCGCCCTTGTCCCAGAAATCCGGCTCGGAGCAGCCCAGGCAGCCATGACCGGACTGGATGGGGAAGCTGGTCCCCTGGTTCCATTTCAGGGTGGCGCAGGCGTTGTAGGTCACCGGCCCTTTGCAGCCCAACTCGTAGAGACACCAGCCGTTGCGCGCGCCCTCGTCGTCGAAGGTGTGGGCGAAACGACCTTCATCATAAAAAGGCCGACGGTAACAGCGGTCGTGGATGGTGTTGCCGTAAAACGTCAGCGGCCGCCCCTGGCGATCCAGGGCGGGCATCCCGAAGCTCAGGTAGTAGACGACCACCCCGGTCATCACCTCGGGGATGGGCGGACAGCCCGAGACGTTGATGATCGGGCGGTCGCGGATGACCTCCGAGACCGGCACCGCCCCCGTGGGATTGGGCGCGGCGTAAGGGACGCCACCGAAGGCGGCGCAGGTCCCCACGGCGATGATGGCCGCTGCCCCCTGGGCGGCATGGCGCAAGTCGTCGACGGCGCTCTGCCCCGCGGCCACGCAGTAGGCGCCGCCCGCTCCCATGGGCACGGCCCCGTCCACGATGAGGATGTACTTGCCCCAGGCCTTGCGCATGGCCTCCTTCCGGGCCGCCTCGGCGGCCTCCCCGGCGGCTGCCTGAAGGGTGTCGTTGAAGGCCAGGGAGATGCTGTTGAACATGAGGTGTTCGATGGTGGGGGAGAAGGAGCGGGTCATGGATTCCAGGCAGCCGGTGCATTCCTGATAGGAGAGGTAGATCACCGTGGGCCGGGGGGTGCTCGCCAGCTTTTCCGCCATGGCCGCGGCGGCGGCGGGGGGTAGGGCCAGCAGGGAGGCGGTGGCGGCGCAGAACTTCAGGAAGGCGCGGCGGCTCAGGCCGTTTTGCCGGAATGCGTCGAGGATGGTCTCGTCCATCAATGTCCTCCTGATTCGCGAAGTGCGAGTGCTTGCCGCAACCGCTGCAGCCCATTGGCGATATCGGTGGTATCGGCCGGAACGATCTCCGGCACGTGGCATATCTCCAGCGACTCTGTCAGCAGGATCCCGTCCTCGCTGGAATGGCGCACCCACCACACACCCGGCACCCCGGTCTCCTCGATGCGGGAGCTTCCCAGGGCCACCAGTTCCATGCGGATCTCTCCCGTCCCCAGGGCCTCTCTGAGCAGATCCCGGTCGGCGGTGGAGAGGGGCAAGGAGCCAAGGTCGATGCAGTGCCGCCGCCCCGAGAGGAGCAAGGCGTCCAGGGCCGCGGCGATCTCCCGCAGCAGGGCCGGCGCGTTGGCGGCGGGGCTGGGGGCAGGACGGATGGGAATGGTGTCAAGCATCTTCACGCCCCCATTCCTCCAGGAGCGCTCGGGCGCGACACCCTGCTTCGGGCAGGGACCGGGCCAGCGGCGGACTCAGGGTGTCACCCCAGGCGATCGTCCGGGGCTGAATGCCGAGCAAGGCCCGTCGGGCCGGAAGACAACCAAGCAGACGCGCCATGTCCAGCAATTCGGCCAGGCCGGCTTCGTGAACGCTGCCGGCCTTGGGACGGGTCAGGAGCCGATCCATTTCTTCTCCCTGGAAGAGGGTTACCCGCCCTGCTTCTTGTCCTGATTCCACGGCATCCGCCACCAGCAAAGCATCCACTCCCTCCAGTTCAACCAGCAGCGACGCGCCGATCGTGCCCCCATCCAGGACCGTGACGCCGGTCATGGGTGCCTGCCCGGCGAGCCAGCGGACGATGTGCACACCCACTCCATCGTCTCCTTGCAGGACATTACCCAGTCCCAGAACCAGTATGCTTCCCATCGCTTCCCCGTAGTGGACGGAGCAAAATCGTTCAAACGTGCTTGTCCGTATCCAGCGCGAAATGCCCCGAAAACTCCGCGTGGTCAAGGATGTGACCGAGCGGATGGAATTCACGGGCGCGGGGGTCCGCGGCGGGAGGTGGTCCGAGTTGGTCGCTGTCCTGACCTCCCTTGCGCAGCCTTCCCTTCACCGATTCCCAGTTGGCGCCTTCGGCGAGCCCGAGGGTGGGCAGGTCGGTCGCCATCAGGATAAAGTCGTAGTGTTGAAGCTGATGGTTGGCACCTGCCTCCGGCGGGCGGTAGGCCATGGTCCCGAAGTCATTGCGCCCCAGCCTGGCGCCATCGGGCAACGGGCCATCTTCGTGGATGCCTTCAGCGGCAGGCGGCAGGTCGTAGATCAGCCACTGGACCTTGCGCCCCGGTTCCGCCTCGCGATGTTCCATGAGCAGGATCAGGCTCTTGGTGTCGGTTGGCAGATGCTGCCAGGAGATGGGCGGGGTGCGCCCCTCGCCGGTTTGGGTGAAACGTCTGGCGATCCAGTCGTCAGGATCGATGCCGGTGCTGAATACTCTCATCTCTGCCATGGTGGCCTCCTCACAGGTGAGCGGGCGGCTGGCCGGGTGCTGCGATGGTCTCCGATACGGCCACGCCCACAGGAATATCCCATTACCGCCTAAGAATAGCAGATAGTCGGTGGTGGCGACGGATCGGTTGCCTGGCGACCCTTATAAGGGAGACTTCTTGGAGGTCGGGTTTTCTTCCAGCGCCAACTGATCGTCGAGGGTCTCGCGGCGGCGGATGAGGCGGTGCTGGTGGCCGCTGATGAGCACTTCAGGAGGACGGGGGCGGCTGTTGTAGTTGCTGCTCATGGCGAAACCGTAGGCCCCGGCGCTCATGACGGCGAGCAGGTCACCGGCTTTGGCCGCCAGCGGACGATCCCTGGCGAGGAAGTCGCCACTTTCACAGACCGGGCCGACGACATCCATGGCTGGTCCTGTTTCGGCGCTTTGGTGCAGGGGCAGGATGTCGTGCCAGGCACCGTATAGCGCGGGGCGCAACAGGTCATTCATGGCCGCATCCACCACGCAGAACTGCTTGCTGCCGTTGTCCTTGAGGTATTCCACCTTGGTCAACAGCACGCCGGCGTTGCCCGCTAGCGCCCGGCCCAGCTCCACTACCCGCCGTACCGCTACGCCTTGCAAGGCCTGATCCAGCGTCCAGGCGTAGTCGGCGGGGCTGGGCGGGTTTTCGTCGTGGTAGCGAATGCCCACACCGCCGCCCAGATCCAGATGCTGGAGGGCAATTCCATGGGTCGCCAGTTCGTCATACAGGGCGCGCACCCGCACCGCGGCCTCCCCCAGGGGTGTCAGGTCCAGCAACTGGGAGCCGATATGGCAGGCAATACCTTTCAGCTCCAGCGCCGGGTGCCGCGCGGCCTGCAGGTAGAGGTGGCGGGCCTGATCCATGGGGATGCCGAACTTGCTCTCTTTCAGCCCCGTGGCGATGTAGCGATGGGTGCCGGGGTCCACGTCGGGGTTGACCCGCAGGGCGACGGGCGCACGTTTGCCCATGTCGGCAGCAATGTCCGCAATGCGCCAGAGTTCGGCGGCGGACTCGACATTGAGGCAGAAGATATCGGCGTTGAGGGCAGCGCGGATTTCGACGCTGGACTTGCCGACACCGGAAAAAACGATGGTGCCGGCATCGCCGCCCGCCCGTAGCACCCGCTCCAGTTCACCGCCAGAGACGATATCGAAGCCCGCGCCCATCTCCGCAAAAATCCGCAGGACACCGAGATTGCTGTTGGCCTTGACCGCATAACAGACCCGGGTGTTGTCCCCGAGGGCGGCGCTGAAGGAGTGATAGCGTTCGCGCAGCGCCGCCTCGGAATAGACGTAGCAGGGCGTGCCGTAATGCTCCGCTATTTCCTGCAAGGGGAGGTCTTCGCCGTACAGGGTGTGGTTGCGGTAGTGGAAGGTATTCATGGGGCGGCAGGGCTCTGAACCGGCGCCGTGGGCCCGGCGGATGTGGGGTTCTGGTCGGGGGCCGTCGGTGCGGCGGGGGTAACGCTGTGGGCGGGCGGCAGGGTCAGGGCCGTTTTACGGCCGCAACCGCCCAGGGCGAGGCCTAGCAGCAGGAGGAGAACGATGGCGCGAATGCGGTTCACAGGGCCTCCCGCTGCAGGCGCTCCCGGGCGCGCTGGATGGCGGCCTGCACCTGCCGGGGGGCCGTGCCGCCCAAGTGATCCCGCGCCGCCAGGGAGCCTTCCAGCACCAGCACCGTATAGACCTCCCGGTCGATGAGCGGTGACAGGGCCTGCAAATCCGCCAGCGGCAGGGCCTCCAGGCCGATGTGGCGTTCCTGGGCCAGGCGCACGGCACGGCCCACCACGGCGTGGGCATCACGGAAAGGCAGCCCCTTGCGCACCAGATAATCGGCCAGATCGGTGGCGGTGGCAAAGCCGCGTTCTGCCTGCGCGCGCATGACGTCGGGACGGGTCTGCAGGCCCGGCAGCATCCGGCCCATGATCTCCACGCTGGCGCGCATCTGGTCAAGGGCGTCGAAAAGGGTTTCCTTGTCTTCCTGATTGTCGCGGTTGTAGGCGAGGGGCTGCCCCTTCATGAGGACGAGGATAGCGACGAGATCGCCAATCACCCGCCCACTCTTGCCGCGAATGATTTCCGCGACATCCGGGTTTTTCTTTTGCGGCATGATGCTGGAGCCGGTACAGAAGCTGTCGGGCAGGTCGATAAAGCCGAAGGGGGCCGACATCCACAGGATCAGCTCTTCCGACAGCCGCGAGAGGTGGACGGCGAGGATGGCCAGGTCCGATAACACTTCCATCACAAAGTCGCGGTCGGAGACCGCATCGAGGCTGTTTTCGGCGACGGCCTCAAAGCCGAGCTGACGCGCCACGTCCCAGCGGTCGATGGGAAAGGTCGTCCCCGCCAGCGCCGCCGCGCCCAGGGGCAGCACATTCACCCGCCGTCGTGCATCGAGCAGACGCTGGGTATCGCGGTGGAACATCTCCACGTAGGCCATACAGTGGTGACCAAAGCTGATCGGTTGGGCCACCTGCATGTGGGTCAGACCGGGGAGGATGGTCTCCACCTCCCGCTCGGCGAGGTCGATGAAGACGTTTTGCAGGTGCTGCAGCTCCCGGACGAGCTCATCCAGGCAGCCGCGGGTATAAAGGCGTAGGTCGGTGGCCACCTGATCGTTGCGGGAACGGCCGGTGTGGAGCTTCTTGCCGACATCGCCAATGATTTCGGTGAGGCGCGACTCGACGTGCATGTGGATGTCTTCCAGGGCATCGACAAAGGGCAGCCGGTCTTCGACGATCTCCTGCCGCACCTGTGTCAGTCCGGTGACGATGGCCTCCACCTCCGCTTCCGTCAGCACGCCCACCCGGCCAAGCATGCGGGCATGGGCCATGGAACCACGGATGTCCTCCGCGTACAGACGACGGTCCACCTGGATGGATGCCGTAAAGGCCTCGACCAGACGGTCGGTGCCCGCCGCGAAGCGCCCACCCCACATTTTTTCACTCATGCCCACACCTCCTGTCCTGCCCGCGACTATAGCGAAAATGGAGTGTCGTTCGCCAGTATTCCCGGTCGGGGCGGCGGCTCTTTGGCATTCCTCCCCCGCTCTTGCTAAAGTCTTCATGGAGCGGACACGTGGGAGTGCAATGCATGGACGAAGCGGAAAAGACGCGTGGCTGGCGCTGGCTGGTCGTGCTGTTGTTGGTGCTGGTCGTTGCGGTGGTGCTGTTCTTCTGGTGGCAGAATCAGCAGACCGGGGTGCCTGCGCAGACGACGGCGGCTACGCAGACCGTAGGCCCCGCCATATCGACGCAATCCGTGGCCAATTTTCCGGTGGGCGGGGCGGTTTCGCAGGAGGGCACACTGGAAGGCCCACTCAGCGGCAGGTGTGGCAATATCGCATGGCACGATCT
>NZ_JABBDR010000096.1 GCF_018854495.1 Acidithiobacillus ferruginosus | reverse complement strand
CGTTGCTGCAGGTGTTGTCAACGGCTGGGGCGGGGGCCGTTGGTGCTTTATGGGTGGGTGGAGCAGACTTCTGCGTCAGGGCGGGACGAGTCAATACGGGCACTGGGGAGGGTGTCGGGCGCGGGTTGGCCGCGACAATTTTTTGGCGAACTGGAGACCGTCTGGATCCTTTGGCAATGACTGTGGGTGAAACAATTGGATTCGCACTCGTGTTGATGGCGGTTGCTGACCGAGTTGAGATCGTCGGGGTGATAACTGCTGCGGTGGGTTTGGTGGAGTTAACAGGGGATAGTACCGCGATGGGTTGCGGCAGGCTCAAAAAAACGCTGGCCCCACTGGATTGAAGGGCTTTTGAAGCGCTTTCGTCGTGTCGTTCGGAATGATTCCAGTATACCCCCGTGGCGACCACAACCAGTAGAAGGAGAGCGACGATGATGACGCGATTGAGGCGCCTCTGCTGCTTTTGCGTTTTACTGATCTCGTCGGATGTCATTGATCGAATCTTTCCTGATATCTAACCGCGCTGATCAATGGCGCCAGCCATGATCGGATCGGTTCCGGCCTTACTCGGATTCTGCGGGGCGACTACCACGATGCTTACCCGTCGATTCATGACGAGGCCCTTCGCCGTATCGTTGGGTGCTACCGGATGATACTTGCCGTAGCCCGCCGCGACCAGATTCTGCGGATTCACGCCATGCTGGATGAAGAGTTCCACTACGGCAACTGCACGCGCGCCGGACAGTGCCCAGTTGGATGCAAATTGGGCGGTGCGAATGGGTAGATCGTTGGTAAAACCGTTTACCTGGACCTGGTAAGGCACCTGACGCAAGACCTGTGCAATAGTCCCCAGAGTGGCGGTGGCATTCGGGCTGAGCCGCGTCTGTGCCGAGTGAAACAGGATTTTGGCGTTGAGATCGATGACGACGCCCAGGTTGCTCCGGTGAATGACTACGCTACCCTGCGCGATCAGAGGCTTAAGCAGTGTTTCCATCTGTTTTTCAATTTGCCGCATGGCGGCGGCGGGATACGGTGTTTGTGGGTTGTTCGTTGCCTGGGGAGAAACCTGGCCTTTTTGCACATGAGGTACGGGCGCCATGTCCGCAATTTTAGGCAGGGCGGGCAGATCTACAGGCGCCTGGCTGAGGGACGGCCTTGCGTCAGAGCGGATGGGGACCGGTGACCAGGGTTGCCCACTGAAGGCGGATACCAAGGTTTTCGACAGGACTCTGTATTTGCCTTCATTCACCGAGGAAATGGCATACATCACCACAAAAAAGGCGAAGAGCAGAGTAATGAAGTCGGCATAAGACACCAGCCAACGCTCATGGTTTTCCCATTCCTCTTCTTTCTTACGGCGCGCCATGGCGATCTCCTGTTACTAAACCGCTCTGGGAAATAGACGATTTTTCCGATCCTGCAGCGAACTCCCTTGGTAAAGCGAAAACCGTGCCGCGAAAAGCACCCAGCGGTACGGCATGAATCATGCTGTTGAGACGTTATCCGTAGAAACGGGCCGTTACGATCGCCCGGATCTGACGGCCTTCCGTCAGGATCGTCAAAAACTTGACGACTAAAATTGCAAAACGCGAGGACACGATGTTTTCAAACCAGAGCTTCCTGGATCAACTGTTCACTGAAAAAAATCGGCAAACGGGGAAAGGACAGATAGAGCGATCTCTTGCCGAACTCACCGCGAGCGGTGAAGCACTGGCGGTGATGGTCGGGCGTAGTGGCGGCGTTTTGGCCCAGGCCACGCTCCTTCATGCTGAAACAGACACCGCGACCCTGATCCTCGATGAACTGATGCCGGAAGCAGAAAATACCCGCTTGCTGCGTGGAGAAGATTTGCTTCTGTGGAGCACGTCGACGTTACCCTTGGGGTTTCAGAGCACGGTGATCGAGAGACTGCTCTGGCAGCGTTACGGGGCTGTGCGCATCCGATGGCCGGATGCGCTTTACCTCCTGCAGCGCCGCGCCGCCCTGCGCGCGGTGCCCGCTGAGGCCGGTGGGTTGGCGCTGTCACTTCAGCGCCACGGTGCGCGCAGTTGCGACGGACTCTGTGTGGATCTGGGTGCCGGTGGCATGCGCGCAAGAATTCATGCGCCCGGTGACTATCCGATGACTGTCGGCGAGATGCTGGCAAGCGTGCAGTTCAGCTTTCAGGGCAAGGTGTACCGGGTGGGGGCGCAGGTTCGTTATGTGGAACCGGCAGGTCATCCCCGCGGTACCACCGCCTCACAAGACATTGGCTTGAGCTTCGTGCAAGCCCCTGGCGCCTTGCAGGAGCAGATTATCCAATATGCCTTGCGCTGCGATCGCGAACGTTTACGCAGCGCCAATCGCTAAAGGGCTGGCAGTAGTGCTATCCCGGCGGGCGAGTCCGAGTTGGATGATTGGTACACCGAGGGTTGCCGGAGGCGTCTGGGCTTCGGAAATGTTTGTCAGGCTGGGTTCGGCATGCTCGACAATCCACTGACCGAATTGGCGGGTGTGGGGTAAGAAATACAGCGGAGCCAGGGCATTGGCCTGTAAAGAGTCATTGGTTTTTTGTGGCAGGATGACCATGACCATGCTGATTCCATCCGTTGCTTGCGCCGCAAACTGTGGGCGTTGCGGGTAGTGCAGGCCGAAATGTTCCGGCGCAACCAGCAGAAAGGCGATCAGCGGCTCATCCAGAGATTGCAGCCAGACGAAGGGGCCTTGTTCCTGAACGTGAAGGAGCGTAAACCGCTGCAGCTCCGCAAAGCCCGGCAGGGGGGCGACACAATGCCACACCTGCGCATCAGAGATAGGTAGAAGGCCAAAGCGGGTGGAGTAGTCGGTCATTTTTACTCTTCCTGAATGCTGGCCGCGTCCTGGGTAGACGGGCGATGAGACTGTAACCACTGATCGAATTGGGCAGGGGCTACGGCTTGGGCAGACTGATTGGCCTGTCGAACGGATTCCAGTAATTCTTCACGGAGGATGATCACGTCGTGGGCACTCTCTATCCCCAATCGCACCTGACCGTCTTCAATACGAGTGACGACGATACGGATATCGTCGCCGATACAGATGGCCTGACCGCGGCGCCGGGTGAGCACGAGCATCTCAGGCGCTGCCGATCAGGTGCCGCTGAGTAGTGTTCTGAGTGGTCCCGCCATCGGTGTAGAGTGGATCATTGGTCCCAAAGAGAATTTGCCAGGCACCTTGGCTAAAACGCTCCAGGGCGCCGATGATCTGCCCATTCTGCTGGTTGTGCTGAACGATCTTCTCCAGCAGTGCTCGGCGTTGCGCTTGCAGACCCATGCGGGTGACAGTAGATGGCTGCGTGCAGCGCTGGGATTCGAGGGCGCTGATGGTCTGGTAGAGCCGCTCTTTTTCTGCAGCAATGGGTTCCAGTTCTGTCATGATCCCAGACTGCAGGCAACGCCCTTCCTGATGCAGCAACTGGAGCAAGGCCTCCAGCACGCCGATTTGGAGTTGCAGTGCCGTGTCCGTCTGGCTATCCATTCATCAGGCCTTGTTGTTGGTGGTCAAGGGCAGGAACTGCTGTGCGTCCTGGGTGAGCCCCTGTCCGATGCGCTGCGGTGAGACCTGATAAGTGCCGTTGGCGATGGCTGATTTGATGCCCTGCACGCGCCCGGCGTTTGCGGGTGCGGAGGTCTGCGCGGCGAGCAGGCTGCGAGCCGCAGGAGACAGAGTGACATGGTCTTGCGCCACGACCGGACCTTTGGCGGTCCGCGCGGTACCGACCCCGGAGGCCGGCTGATTCGCCGTGACTGCCGGACCGGCGTTTGTCCGCACCTTCGTGCCGGGTAAACCGGAATAAGGGTTAATCGGGTTCATGACGACAGATTCTCCTCTTTACGCTTAAATCTGTGATACGGCACATTGAAGCAGGAACTGAAGTGTAATACAAAAACTTTCGAGAAATAGATCGTTATTCAGAATGGTACCACCACAGCGCCCCTGGCCGTAACGGTACCGCGGATCACCCTGCCGGATTGCATGTTGCGCACCAAAATAGCCTGTCCGGGGCGGCCATTTTCGATGGCATTGGCGATGGTGGCGATACGAATGCCATCCCCCTCCGCATATAAGGTGACCTGTTGGCCGGCACGAACAACCTCCGGCGCATTGAGCATGGATGTGGTAATAGGTTGTCCAGCCAGCGTGCCAAAACGCAGAACCTGGCCAATCGCTTGCTGCGGATCGCTCAGCGCATTACCACCAAGACCATTCGTGTTGCGCTGAACCACGCTGAGATCCGCGGCGCTGAGCACCCGGTCGGCGCTCAGCGGTCGGGCCGCGACCACTACGTTTTGTTTGATGGCGAGCCGTACCGGTAAATAGAGCTTCCAGGGCGAAGGGCTTGAGCAGCTTACCGTTACGGTTTGGTTGCCATAGGGGTTGCTATAGCCGAAAAAGCCGAGTTGCAAGTGGTCGCAGGCGGGGAAGCGCAAGCCCGGTGCGGGGCCATCTACGTGAATCTGGGCGTTGCTGATATTGGCGGGAAGGTGGTTGCGCACAAAACGGGTAACGGTAGCACGGATGGCTTCGGCGCTTTCCGTCGCAGCGCTCACCGGCAGCGAGCAGACAAGCAGGAGCAGGGCGGTGCAGGATGCCACCGCGTGGTTCCCCGAAAGTTTTGCCAGGTTGGTCCTCTTCATCATCGTGCCCACGTCTGCCCGGCAATTGCCCATGCCATAGTTACGATAAGCAAATAATGTGCCATTTTCCAGGGGTGCTTTGGAATGGGAAGCGGCGGCCTCCTCTCGCTTAGCCAAAGGTACTGGAGCTCGGTGATAAGCGCCATCGCGGGGTGGAGGTTATTTGAGGGTGCCGGATAGCCGTCTTGGCGGTGTCGGCAAAATTATGCCGCTACCGTGGTGCACAAAGGTGTCCCCGGTATGTTTGTGCCGGTTTTGACGCCCGTTGGTTTTTCTAAACTGAGGCTGACGAAAAAAATCACACAAAACTCACCGGTTGGCTCGGGTGCGCTGTCCAGGCATGGATTTTGCCTTTTCGATGCCACATGACGATTAGCAGTGAGGAGGCCGGTATGGGTGGTTTTCTGGATCAGGCACTCAATCCCCTTGCGGATGCCTTACGGGTCAGTGGTTACCGGCAGCAACTGCTGTCGGCCAATATTGCTAACGCCGACACACCGAACTACAAGGCAGTGGATATTCCGTTCAGCAAAACCTTGAAAGCGGTTCAGGCGGGTGATCAGGGGGGGCTGGCCCTGCAGACGGATAATGCGCGGCAACTGGCGGGATCGCCTGCCAGCGCAGGCCTGGCTGCCTTTGTGCATTATCAGCGCGGTAGCCAGGTGGGCCTGGACGGCAATTCGGTGGACATGAACCGCGAACAGGCCAGCTTTTTGCAGAATAGTGTCGTATATCAGGCTGATTTGACCTTTCTGACAGGTACAATCAAAACCCTGAACTCAGTCATCACCGGCAATGTGATTTAAAGCAAGGTAAAGCAAGGAGAGGTTCGATATGTCCATGTTTTCAGTGCTTGATGTAGCTAGCTCGGCGCTTACCGCGCAGAGCTATCGCTTGAATGTGGTGGCGAGTAATCTGGCTAATGCCAATTCTGCGACGAGTTCAAACGGGCAGCCCTATCGTGCCCGGGAGGTGGTATTCGCTGCTCAGCCTCTCTCCGGTAATGCTGCGCCTGCCGGCGTCAGCGGTGTGCAGGTGGCGGGCGTGGTGACCAAGCCGGGGCCCTTCAAGATGGTATATCAACCAGGCAATCCCCTTGCTGATAAGGCGGGCTATGTGAAAATGCCTAACGTCAATCCGGTAGATGAGATGGTGAATATGATCTCGGCATCCCGTGCCTACCAGGCCAATGTCAATGTCATGAACACCGCCAAAATCCTGCTGCAAAAAACACTCACCCTATAGGAGCCTGATCATGAGCGTCAATTCTCTGACATCCAGCATCAATCCTTTTTACGCCTCTCTGCAGAGTAATTCAGCGGCAAGCTCGGGTAGTGCGAGCAGCGGCGCCAGCGGGCTTGCCAGCGAGAATACCTTTTACAACCTGCTGGTCACCCAGTTGACGAATCAGGATCCGCTCAATCCGATGAGTAATTCGCAGCTTTCGTCACAGTTGGCGCAGTTCAGTGTCGCCAACGGGGTACAGGCCATTCAGGGGTCGCTGAGTTCGTTGATGGGGCAGATCAACCAGAATCAGGGCTTGCAGGCGGCCTCCCTGATCGGCAAGTCGGTCACGACCTCCGGCAATCAACTGACTCCGAATGGCGGTACTTCAATGGGCGCCTATGACCTCAGCAGCGGTGCCAGCGCTGTCGATGTGTTAATACAGAACAGCGCCGGGCAAACCCTGGCGGTGTTGCCCCAGGGAGCGCAGGCGGCGGGGATGCAGAGTTTTAGCTGGAATGGTGCTGATGCCAGCGGCAACGCCTTGCCGAGCGGAACGTATCAATTTTCGGTGCAGGCGAGTGGAGCCAACGGCCAGAGCGTCAGCAGTACGCCCTACATGGCGGGGGTCGTCAGCGGCGTTACTTTAGGCGCTGCGGGGCCAACCCTGGAACTGCAAGGTCAGCAAGGTTCAGTGCCCTTCAGTGCCGTTCAGAATATCATTTAAGGGGGTGGTGATATGGGAACTTTCAATACGGCGTTAAGTGGCCTGCAAGCGGCGAGCACCAATCTGCAGGTGCTCGGCAATAACATCTCCAACGCCAATACGGTGGGTTTCAAGGGCTCCAATGCCCAGTTTGCCGATGCCTATGCGGCGGCGATGGCCAACGCCGCGCCGACTCAGGGGCAGGTGGGTATTGGTACCCAGGTGCAGACCATCGCCCAGCAATTCACTCAGGGCAATATCCAGACTACCAGTAATCCGCTGGATGTCGCGATTAACGGCAATGGTTTCTTTCAGTTCAATTACAACGGCGCCACGGTCTATGGTCGCAACGGCCAACTGCAACTGAACCAGAATGGGGTATTGGTGGATGGCAATGGCGGCGAATTGGTCGGCATTCAGGCGCAGACCGGAAAGCTGACGGGGGCCAGTGGGCCGCTGACCATCAGCCAGAATGCATTGCCGCCGCAGGCCTCTTCCGGGCTGAGCATCGGGTTGAATCTGGATTCGACCAATACGCCGATCACTGGCACGGCCATCAATCCCAATGATCCCAGTACGTACAACTACTCTACGACGACGACGGTATATGACAGCCTGGGCACACCACAATTGTTAACTACGTATTATCAATTGTCTTCGGCCAGCCCCACCAGCGGCCAGACGTGGAATGTGGGTTACTCCGCGACGGGAACGGCCAGTGGCACGGCCGCCAGCGGAACGCTTGCAACCCCCCTTCAGTTCAACTCAAGCGGGCAAGTTCAGCCGCCCAGTAGTGGAACCGTCAGCTTCCAGTGGGCAGATGGGGCCGCCCCCAGTTCCCTCGCCGTCAATTTCAGCGGCAGTACCAACTACAACTCCGCCAACGCGGTCATCAATGCCAGCAGCAACGGCTACGGCACTGGCCAACTCTCCGGCCTCTCCATCGATCCCAGCGGCAATATTTTCGCCCGCTACAGCAACGGCCAGTCGCAGGTCATGGGACAGATCACCCTCACCCGCTTCGCCAACAATAACGGCTTGCAGAATCTCGGTAACAACTACTTGGCGCCGACCTATGCTTCCGGGCAGCCCCTGTCGGGATCGCCGGGCAGTACCAATCTGGGGGTGTTGCAGTCGGGTGCGGTGGAGCAGTCGAATGTGAATTTGTCGCAGTCGCTGGTAAACCTGATTGTCGCGCAGCAGGCCTATCAGGCTAACGCCCAGACCATCAAGACCCAGAATGCCGTGGTTCAGACGCTGTTGAGCCTGTGAGGATAAGGGACTATGGATACCCTCTACATTGCCATGACCGGAGCCCATGCGATTCTGCAGCGGCAGACGGTAACCGCCAATAATCTGGCTAATGCCAATACCACGGGGTTTCGCGCCGACGAGGCGCAGTTCAGCGCCTTGCCGGTGTATGGTCAGGGCCTGCCGACCCGTGCCTACACGGCGACAATGAACCAGAGTGTGGATTTCCAGTCCGGGCCGGTGGTGCATACGGGGCGGCCATTGGATGTGGCGGTCAATGGCCAGGGCTGGCTCGCGGTGCAGGGTCCCGGCGGACAGGAAGCGTATACGCGTGACGGCAATCTGCAGATCAGCGGGCAAGGTATTCTGACAACGGCGACAGGTCATCCCGTGCTGGGCGTTAACGGCGCGCCCATTTCTCTGCCCCCTATGCAGTCTTTGGTGATCGGTGCCGACGGGGTGGTCTCCGGCGTCCCCGTGGGGAGTCAGCCCGACGCGGTCATGGCCATTAACCAGATCAAGCTGGTGAATCCGCCGGAGAAGACTTTGCAGAAAGGCGCCGACGGCCTCTTTCAGACCAGCGGTGGCAAATCTGCACCGGAGAATGCCAACGTCGTGCTGGAGCCGGGCGCGCTGGAAGGCAGTAATGTCAATCCGGTGAATAGCATGATACAGATGCTGCAGGACAGTCGTCAGTTTGAAATCCAGACCAAGCTGATGCAGACCGTTTCGCAAGACCAGCAAAGCGCCACTCAACTGCTTGTGGTGCCATGATAAACAGGAGCAATGCCCAATGATGCGATCCTTGTATGTGGCCGCTACCGGTCTGGAAGGCGAGCAAACCAAGATGGACGTCATCGCTAATAATCTGGCGAACGTCAATACTACCGGTTTCAAACAATCCCGGGCGGTCTTTCAGGACTTGCTTTATCAAAATCTGCGTCAGCCCGGTGCGCAGTCTTCCCAGACGACGCAGTATCCTTCCGGTCTGCAACTGGGTACCGGGGTACGGATAGTGTCCACAGAGCGTCTTATGACCCAGGGTAATCTTACCCAGACGGGTAATTCCCTGGACGTGGGCATCAATGGGCAGGGTTTTTTCCAGATCATGCAGCCCAACGGCACGATTGCTTATTCTCGGGATGGCACCTTCCAGATGAATAATCAGGGACAGTTGGTCACGTCCAACGGTTATCTTCTGCAGCCACCAGTCACCATCCCACCCAACTCCCAATCCATCACCATCGGCAGCGATGGTACGGTATCGGTGGTGTTGCCTGGACAGGCGCAGCCGCAACAGGTGGGTGCCATCCAGCTCGCCAATTTTATCAATCCCACGGGTCTGCAAAGTATCGGTGACAACCTCTACTTGCAGACGGGCTCTTCCGGTGCGCCCCAGACCGGCCAGCCGACCCTGAATGGTCTCGGTTCCGTGCAGCAGGGTTACCTGGAATCTTCCAACGTCAATGTGGTATCAGAACTGGTGAATATGATCTCCACCCAGCGCGCCTATGAGATTAACAGCAAGGCAGTGTCCACATCAGATTCCATGCTGCAGTATCTCACCCAGAATCTTTGAGGACATCTGATGCGAGCGCGGGGTGGCGAAATGATGATCCTGAGCGGCCTGAATGGCCCCCTCTCCAATGGTTGGCGCGGCTTCGCCCGCGTCGTTATGGCCGTCGGATGGCTGCTCAGTCTTGGTGCCTGCGCTACGCTGAAGGGCCACCACAACCTCAAGCCGCTGAGGCCGCTGCCCATCCCGGCAAAGCCGGAATCTCTTGCCGCGCACCCGGCCAACGGGGCTATTTGGCAGACGGGGACCAATGTTTCCCTGTTTAATGACAACCGGGCCAATCGTATCGGTGATCTCATCACGGTGCTGATTCAGGAGAATTCCAGCGCTTCCAATAATACCAACACCGCCATCAACACCTCGGATTCGCTGAATGCGGCGCTGACCAATTTCTTCGGTATCACGCCCACCTTTGGCAGCGTGGCGGGCAGCCCTTTCAGCCCCAGTATGGGAGCTACCAGCGGCCAGAAATATGGCGGTACCGGTGCCACGACCCAGAGCAATACCTTTACGGCGATGCTGGAAGTGACGGTGGTGCGGGTGCAGGGGAATGGCAATCTGGTGATTGAGGGGTCCAAAGAGGTATTGCTGAATGGCGGGCATGAATACATTCGGGTGGCCGGGATCGTGCGGCCCGCTGATGTGACGCCGCAAAACACTATTCTCTCGACCCAGATTGCAGATGCACGGGTGGAATATAGCGGCGACGGCAGTATTTATTCGGCGGCGCGGATGCCCTGGCTGGCGCGTTTTTTCCTGTCGCTGTGGCCGTTTTAGCCGATAAGGTCAGATTATGAAAACGCTTCGTTGGAAACGACTTCTGCTGATACTTATAACCATGACGCTAGCGCTCGGGTATCTGGCCGGAGCATATGCGGAAACCGTGCGTAATCTGGCTACGGTCGGCGGCGTGCGCAGCAACCAGTTGGTGGGCTACGGACTGGTGGTGGGGCTGAACGGAACGGGCGACCAAGCTACTCAGGTGCCCTATACCACACAGTCCCTGCTGAATATGTTTCAGCGCCTCGGTATCAACCTTCCGGCTTCCGTAGCCACCAATCTGCAGCCCAAGGATGTGGCCGCAGTGATCGTGACGGCCCATCTGCCGCCCTTTGCGCAACCTGGGCAAACCATTAATGTCACGGTGTCGGCAGTCGGCAATGCCAGCAGCCTGATGGGGGGCACGTTGCTGATGACCCCGTTAAAAGGTGCGGATGGGCAGACCTATGCCGTCGCTCAGGGCAATCTGATCGTCAGTGGTTTTGGGGCCAGTAGTAACGGCGCCTCGGCACAGGTCAACGTGACGACGGCCGGTACCATCCCCAATGGGGCGAATGTGGAGCGCACAGTCTCCAATGGATTCGATCAGGCCGGGCCCATGACCCTGGAACTGCATACCCCGAGTTTTACCACCGCCGCGCGGATCGCGGACGTCATCAATCAGCAACTGGGCTATGGCATTGCCGAGGCGATGAACGCAGGGGAGGTCAAAGTGCAGGCTCCGACATCACCGGGGCCGCGGGTGACCTTCCTTTCCGAGATCGAGAATCTGGATGTCACCCCGGAAACCCCGCTCGCCAAGGTGATTATCGATGCGCGCAGCGGGACCGTGGTGCTGGGCCAGAATGTGACCTTGGGTTCCTGTGCCGTCGCTCACGGTAACCTCTCGGTAACCATCTCTCAGAAATATCTGGTCAGTCAGCCGAATCCGCTGGGAGCCGGGCAGACCGTGGTTGTTCCGCAAGCCAATGTGAACATAAACCAGTCCAACGCCAAGCTGCTGATGTTTAAGCCGGGCGTCAGTCTGGAGGCCGTCGTGCGTGCCTTGAATGCGGTGGGTGCGACGCCCACCGACCTGATCGCCATACTGCAGGCCATGAAGGCTGCAGGCGCACTGCATGCGCAACTGGAGGTAGTATGAGCGGCCCCATAGGTCTCAGCGCCAGCACCCAGGCGGTGAATATCAACCCGAAAGCGGCGTCTGCGGCAGCCAGCGATGCCCTGAATTTCTCGGGTCTGGCGCAACTGCGCAGTGATGCGCAGGCGCACAACCCCCAGTCTATCATGGCGGTCGCTAAACAGTTTGAGGCGGTGCTGATGCAGGAAATGCTTTCGGCGATGTCTGCCACTTCATTTGGCTCCGATCTTACCGGGAAAAATGCCGGGCCGATGTTTAAGTCCATGTTTAACCAGCAGATCGCGCAAACCGTCAGTCAGGGTCAAGGGATGGGTATCGCGCAGATGCTCGCCAGGGAGATCGCCAGTCGTTACCACTTGCACTGGGGTGAACATGGTAAGCCTGCACTGGCAGAAGCCGAAGGTGGAATGCCTGTTCCGGCGCGCAATGCCGCCCTGCAATCTCCCGCATCCGCATCGCCGTCCTGGGCCAAACCATCGCAGGCGCTGGTTCAGCAGGCCACCGACTTTGTCGCCGCCATCCTGCCCGCCGTACAGTCCGTAGCGCGGAAACTGGGTGTCGCGCCCAAGGCCATCATCGCTCAGGCCGCTCTGGAAACCGGTTGGGGCAGCCATGTAGCGGGAAATAATCTCTTCGGTATAAAGGGGGCTGGTAGCTGGCAGGGACCATCGGTGAGCAGTCTGACTCACGAAGTTGAGGATGGCGTGAATCAGGTGGAAACGGCTGCTTTTCGCGCCTATGGCAGTTTTCGCGCCAGCGTGCAGAACTACGCCCATCTGCTGCTCGATAATCCGCGTTACCAGTCAGCGCTGGGGCAAGGGAATAATGTCGCGGCTTTCGCAGAGGCCCTGCAGCAGGGCGGGTATGCCAGCGATCCACAATATGCCGGCAAACTGGTGGCAGTGGCCGATAGCCCATTGATGGAGCAGGTGATGGCCGGGTTTCCGCAAGGCGCTGCCGGGGGCTAAACTCCGGCAGTTTTGTGTCGTTATAACGGGAAGCAGTGTTTCCTGCGATCGGGAGAAAGAAGGCGGCATGGGCGAGGTGACCCCAAGGCGGGATGAACTGGAGACGGTGCAGGCGTTGACCAACTTGCTGCAGCTACAGAAGGCATACTTGGCGCACGCCGACTGGGGACAAGGTTTGCCCGATTCGGAGCGGAGAAATTTTCTGGCCCGGCGTTTATTGAAACTGCATGCGGAAATGGTTGGTAATGCGGCACCCGCTCCGGATCTGAGTCAGGCGGTGCTTAGCCTGCAGGAAGCGTATAGCGAACTGGATCATGCTTTGCGCCTTGCCAGTGCTGCATTGCGGGATGCACTGGCGCTTCTGCAGGGGCAGAAGACCGCCGTATATGGTGATCATGCCGGTCCGGGTCGTTCCTTGGGGAGTGCGTAAGATGTCGGGAATCAGCGGAATCGTCAATACAGCGCTTACGGGACTGCAGGCCGCGCAAGATGCGCTGCAGGTAACTGGCAATAACATCGCCAACGTCAACACGCCCGGCTATAGTCAGGAAAACATAGTGCAGTCTACCACTACGCCCACTTTCATGGGGGGGCAGTACTATGGCAACGGCACCCAGATCACGACGGTGCAGCGGAGTTACAGTAGTTTTCTGCAAGGGCAGGTGTGGTCGGCGACCGCCAGCGCGAGTGGCCAGGCCACGCTTTCCAGTTCGCTGCAGCAGGTCCTCGGGGTGCTCAATAACGGCGGCGTCAGTTCACAGGTCAGCCAGTTTTTTTCCGGGGTGGCGCAGGTGGCCGCCAGTCCCAGCGATATGCCCGCGCGTCAGAGCATGCTCAGCAACGCCCAGAACCTCAGCCAGACCTTTCGGTCCATCGGCCAGCAATTAAGCAGGATCGGTGCTGGCGTCAACCAGCAAATCGGTCAGTCGGTCACCCAGATCAATGGTCTCAGCCAGCAGATCGCCCAATTGAATACGCAGATCTCCACCTTGCAGGGCGCGGGTAATGGTGCCGTCAACGACCTCCTCGACCAGCGCGACCAGCTCCTCACCCAGTTGAACAGTCAGGTGGGCGTGCAAGTGCTGCATCAGAGCAACAGTCAGATCAACGTCTATCTCAGCAACGGGCAGGTGCTGGTGGCAGGCAGCAAATCCTTCGACCTCAAAACCCAGCCCAGTGCCTACAACCAGCAGACCATGGACGTCGCCTACGCCGGCAATGGTGCGAACATCAGCCATAACCTCAGCGGCGGCACCCTCGGTGGCCTGCTGCAGTTCCGCAGCCAGTCCCTCAACCCTGCCCAGAATGGCTTGGGGCAATTGGCCGACGGCATATCGGCGGCACTCAACGCGCAGCAGGCGCAGGGGCTGAATCTCAACGGCAGCAGCGGCACGGCGCTCTTTGCCACGGGCGGTGTGCAGATCTTTGCCAATCAGGCGAATGCGGGTAGTGCAATCATCAGCGGCAGTATTACCCATGGCGGCGCGCTGACCGCCTCCGATTATATTCTGAAGGATGCCGGCGGCGGTAACTGGACGCTGGCGGATCGCGGCAGTGGACAGGTAGTGGCCACCACCAGCGGCAGCGTCAGCAGCGGTGTGACTACCTTGAACTTCGGGAGTTCGGGCTTCAGCGTCAGTGTCTCGGGCGCGGTCTCCGGCAATAGCTTTCTCATCGAGCCCACCCGTTTGGGCGCCAGCAGTATGCAGACCGTAATGACCGATCCCTCGGGCATCGCCGCCGCCAGCCCCTATGTCAGTAGTCCGGGGCAGGTGGTCAGCGGCAGCCTAGTTAACACCAATCTCGGCAATATGACCCTGTCTGCGGGTCAGTATGTGAGTGGCACGGGTTCCGGTGCCATGCTGGTCTCCGGGCTGGCCAGTTTCCCGACGCCATTGCAGGTCACCTTCACGCAGGGCGGGTCGGGCAATGCAGCCGTCAGTTTTCAGATCAGCTCGGGGAGTGGGGGCGCCGGGGTGATTGCCAGCGGCAGCGTGTCTCTTGGCGGGTCGGGTACCAGCATCGCTATTCAGAACCCCAATCCGCCCGGTGGCTACTGGCAGGTGAACCTCAGCGGCAGTCTGGCGGCATCGGGCGACGCCTTTACCCTCAGTCCGGGCGGCGTGGGTAGTAACAACAATGCGCAGGCCATGGCCGCGTTGGCTACCAGCAAGGTCATGAGTAATGGCAGCGCGACCTTCAATGGCAGCGCGGCGCAATTGATCACGCAAGTGGCGTCCCAGGCCGGGCAGGCGCAGACCAGCGCACAAGCGCAGGCGACGGTCCTGCAACAGGCACAGGCCTCCCAGCAGTCGGTGTCCGGAGTCAATCTCAATCAGGAGGCTGCCAACCTGATCCTCTATCAACAGGCCTATCAGGCCGCGGCCAAGGCCATTTCGGTGGGGAACACGCTATTCACGTCCCTCATTCAGGCCCTGTAAGGAGATCAACATGCGTGTCAGCACTTCTGAAGTCTTTCAAAGCAGTCTAAGCGGTATGCTGAACCAGCAGAGCACGTTGAACACGCTCAGCCAGCAGCTCTCCACCGGCAATGCCTTGATCAACCCGGCGAGCAACCCGGTGGCTAACGCCCAGGTGCTCAACCTCAACAGTCAGATCGCCAGCCTCAGCAGCTACCAGCAGAGTAATCAGTATGCCCAGCAGAACCTGCAACTAAGTTCCAGCACCCTGCAGGGCGTTGGGACCCTGATCGATCAGGTGCAGCAACTGGCGGTGCAGATGAACAATGCCACCGTCAGCCCCAGCGATCTGCAGAATGCGGTGACTACCATGCAAGGTAACTTGCAGCAACTGGTGCAGATGGCGAATACACAGGATGCCAATGGCACCTATGTCTTTGCGGGTTCGCAATCGGGTGTTACGCCATTTCAGTTGCAGAGTAATAACCAGATGCAGTATCTGGGCGATTCCGGCCAGAAAAACCTGGAGATTGGACCGGGGCTGACGGCGCCGGTGTCGCAGGCGGGGAATTCGGTTTTTATGAATATCCCGGCGGGAAATGGCAGTTTTACGGTGACGGCGTCCAGTGGTAACTACCAGATCCCGGTGAGTGGTACCGCCACCGATGTGGGGACCACCACTCTGGGACCGGGAAGCGTTTTGAATCAGGCCGCCTCTAATGATCAGTTCGTGGTGAATGGCGCGCA
This sequence comes from Acidithiobacillus ferruginosus, assembly GCF_018854495.1. Classification (GTDB taxonomy): domain Bacteria; phylum Pseudomonadota; class Gammaproteobacteria; order Acidithiobacillales; family Acidithiobacillaceae; genus Acidithiobacillus; species Acidithiobacillus ferruginosus. Next base: position 32,464 of record NZ_JABBDR010000096.1, on the reverse strand, counting down.
GTATCAGGTGACGATCAGCAATAACGGCTCCAGCGGACTGACCTATAGCGTGAGCAGTGGCACGGGGCAGGTGGGTTCATCAGGCTGGAGTGGCAGCTCCGGGACCGTGGTATCCGGCAGCTACACGCCGGGCCAGAGCATATCCATACCCAGCACACCAGGAAACAGCCCCTTTATCAGTGTGCCCACCAACGGACAGCCTGGCATCGGGCAGAGCGCTTCGTTTACCCTTGCCGCCGCTCAGCCGCAGAGCTTGTTTCAGACCTTTAATAACCTTATCACGGCTTTTCAGGCGGGCGGTGGATCGCCGGGCGCCAACACGCAACGCGCCCAGGATATCAGCAATGTTCTGGCCAATCTCAGTCAGGCGCAAACCACTCTGCTCAGCACGCAGAGCCAGATCGGATCACATCTGCAACAAGCACAGAGTGTGCAGACCATGAACGCCAATCTTACCCAGCAATTTCAGACCACGCAGGGCAGCCTGGCTGATATCAGCTACCCACAGGTAATCACGCAATTTCAGCAAAGCACCACTGCTCTGCAGGCGGCGCAAAAAGCCTTTGCACAGGTGCAGGGGTTGAGTTTGTTTAATTATATTTGAGGATGGGGTATGACAGTCAGTCCAGTTTGGAAGCTGCTTCGAGAGAGTAACAATGGCGCAGTGGGCGCAGCTTATCACCACAATCCCCGTCTGGATTTGCTCACATTGCTGGATCGCCAGCCCCGCAAGGTATTGGATGTCGGCTGCGCCACTGGGGCGACCGGGCAAGCGCTACGACAACGTTTCCCGGAGGTCGAATTATGGGGTGTTGAGCAGAATGCCGCCGCCGCAAAAATCGCCGCGCAGACTTATCGTACTGTCTTTAGAGACGTTTTTTCTCATGTGGATTTCGCCACGTCCGGCTTGATGCCGGAGAGTATCGATACGGTAATTCTTGCCGATGTGCTAGAACATATGGCCGATCCCTGGGATACATTGCAGCGACTGTTGCCGCTCTTGCATCCGAACGCGCAATTGCTGGTTAGCCTGCCCAATGCGCGCAATTTATGGCTCCTTAACGAACTCGCCGAGGGCCGTTGGACCTATGAGGACCAAGGCATTATGGATGTAACCCATCTGCGTTTTTTCACACGTGCCGAGGGGCAGCGCATGTTGGAGGAAACCGGTTACCGGGTCGAGGGCATCGCCTGGGGACCTGACAGCCGTTTTTTGAATGCCCCAGTGCCCCAACATTTCCCGACTCGGATCGAGAGCAAAAAAATTGTTCTGAAAGACGTGACTGCGGCAGATTTTCAGGAACTCGTCAGTTTGCAAATATTCTTCCGCGCGAGTTTGGGGACATCGTTACCGAAATCACATGGGGATACCCATACGACACCAAACGATTCTTGTTGTTTTTCCGCTCCCCTGCGAAAAAGCCAGACGGCCGTCATACTGCATCTTTTTTATGTCGAACTCTGGGATGAGATCGCCGATGCATTGTCTAGTCTGGGCGAAGATTTTAACCTCTACGTTTCCGTGACCGAACCTGCGGAATCACTGGTGTCAAGAATCTCCCAGCAGTTTCCTTCGGCGCAAATTTTCGTGCGGCCTAACCGGGGCCGTGATATCGCGCCGCGACTGGCGCTGGCCAAGGCAGCTATAAGCGCCGGTCACGAATACTTGCTGTTTATTCACAGCAAGAAGTCCCCGCATTTGCGGCCAATGAAGCCGGAGCAGATTCATGTTGACTTCCTGTCCCATGGGGATGGCGATCGCTGGCGTCGCGATTTGCTGGATAATTTATTGGCGCCATCGGTGGTGGCCCACGTTCGCGAACGGTTCACCAGTGCGCAGCGGGTTGGGATGATCGGGCCGGCGGGATTCTGGTTACCCTTGGATATGGTGAAGGATGCGAATCGTCCGCGAGTCGGCCCGCTGATGGACCGGCTGGGGATTATGATAGATCCGCGACGCTACGGTTTTTTCGCGGGCAGCATGTTCTGGGCGCGCGCGCAGGCTCTTGCTCCATTGCTGGCCCTGGACCTGAAGCCCGAAGACTTTGAGGAAGAGTCCGGCCAGGTCGATGGCACGCTGGCCCATGCCATCGAGAGATTATTTGCGGTGGTTGCGGAGCGTGCCGGTTTTGTGGTGGAGGATACGACTGGGCATGAATGTCTCCAGCCGTTGGGACCGCTGCTGCCGTGGTTGGCCGCACAGCGCTGGTCCCCTCAAGAAAGCTTGTGGGCTCAGCAAGCGCTTGCGAATGGGATCTCCTCGACGGTCATTTCTCTGCTGGTGATGGAGAACGGTCGCGAGGCTTCCGCGCAGGCCACGCACGCCAGCCTGTCGCAGCAATGGTCGCCGGTGCGAGTGGGGGCAATAGCCGCCGGGGATGATCCTGTGGCCACCATAAACACTACCCTTGCTGAGATGGATGCGGGCTGGCTCGCCGTCCTGGACGCCGGTGACGAACTCGCCGCCGATGCTACATTCCGCCTTGCCCAATCCATTCAGAATCATCCTGAATGGCAGATTATCTACACCGACGAAGACTCTCTCACTACGGAAGGCGAGCACGTCAACCCCCACTGCAAACCCGATTTTAACCTGGATTATCTGCGTAGTCTGCCCTATGTCGGCGGCCTGATGCTCATTAAAAAGACGCTCTTTGACGCCCTCGGTGGCTTTGATCCACAGGCTGATGGTGCCGAGGATTATGATTTCCTCCTGCGCGCCTGGGAGCGCGTTGGCGATGATGGTATCGGTCATATCCCCGAGGTGCTTTACCACCGCCACCAGGGGAGCAGTCATTGTCGCAAATCGGTGCCGGAGATTCTGGAGGCGGGGCGGCAGGCTTTGGTCCGTCATTTCGAGCGATTGCAAATCCCTGCAGAAGTGCAGCCCGGACCATTTCCGCCTTCTTTCCGGGTGCGTTATCCGCTTGGCACTACCCCGCTGGTTTCCATCGCCATCCCCACCCGCAATCAACTCGGTTTTTTACAGCGCTGCATCGAATCCATTATCGAGAAAACCCAATATCCGGCCTATGAAGTCCTGATTATTGATAATGATAGTGATGATGCAGAAACCCGTACTTATCTGGACATGATGGCGGCGCAAGAAGAAAGCATGGGCGGGCGCTTGCGGGTGCTGCGCTATCCTGGCGCCTTCAACTTCTCGGCCATGAATAATATGGCGGTGGATGCGGCGCGCGGCGATTATATCCTGCTGCTCAATAATGACGCGGCGGCTTTGCATGCGGACTGGCTGGACGAAATGGTCAGCCACGCTCTGCGCCCGGAAGTGGGTATCGTGGGTGCCAAACTGCTCTATCCTGACGGCAAAATTCAGCATGCCGGGGTGATTTTGGGCATGAAGGGGCCTGCAGAACATCCCTTTATCGGCCATGTGCCAGAGGATCGTGGCTACTTTGGGCGTGCCATGCTCACGCAGAATTACTCGGCGGTGACTGGTGCTTGTTTGCTCATATCCAAGGCGCTGTATCAAGAGGTGGGCGGACTCGACGAGCAGCAGTTCAGAGTGTCCTACAACGACATTGATCTTTGCCTGAAAGTGCGTGAAGCCGGACACAAAATAGTCTGGACACCCTGGGCCATGTTGCTGCACGAAGGCTCCGCCAGTCAGAAAGGCGCGGTGGAGCAAAAAGCGGATAAAGATAAACTGGCCCGTTTCGCCGCCGAGAAAGAAGCTTTTTATAAACGCTGGCTGCCGCAACTCGCCTTCGATCCGGCATACAACCGGCACCTCAGTCTCGCCAGCACCGACTTCCTCCTGGAAGATCAGTCGGCGCTCACCTGGGACCCGGAATGGCGGCCTCGCCCCCGCATTCTCGTTCATCCCGCCGACCGGGAGGGCTGCGGTGAATATCGCATCATTAGCCCCATGCGGGCGCTGCGAGCGGCCGGAAGGGTGCAGGGCTGGGAGACCATGCGAATTTTTGAGCCAGCCGAAATGGAACGATTTTCCCCCGACAGTATCGTCCTCCAGCGGCAGATGGAATGGCCGCAAATCGAAGCGCTGGAGCGCCACAAGCGTCTCCATAAGGCCTTCCGCGTCTTCGAGATTGACGACCTCATCACCAATCTGCCCGTAAAAAGCGTACACAAGGGACAGATTCACAAGGACATCGCCAAGCGTTTCCGCAAAGCAGCGGGTCTTTGTGATCGTCTGGTGGTGGCTACCGAACCGCTGGCACAGGCCTACAAGGGCTTCAGCGATGAAGTGCGCGTACAGCCCAACTGCGTCGAGCGGGCGGTCTGGGGCGATCTGCTACCGCGTCGCCGTGGTGGTGCCAAGCCGCGTGTCGGTTGGGCCGGCGGGGTAGGGCATACGGGCGATCTGGAGTTGGTGGCCGACGTGGTGCGTGACTTCGCCAACGCGGTGGAGTGGGTGTTTTTCGGACTCTGTCCAGAAGCTTTGCGCCCCTATGTGCATGAATTTCACCCTGGCGTACCATTGCCGCAGTATCCCGCCAAACTGGCCAGCCTCGATCTGGATTTGGCCATTGCGCCGCTGGAAGAAAACCCCTTCAACGATGCCAAGAGCCATCTGCGGATACTGGAATACGGCGTGCTGGGCTTTCCCGTGGTCTGCTCGGATATCACGCCTTATCAGGGAGATTTCCCGGTCTGGCGAGTAGCCAACCGGTATCGCGACTGGATGAAGGCGATCCGGGAGGCCATCTCGGATCGGGCAGCGCTTGCCGCCGCCGGCGACGCTCTGCGCGATCAGGTGCGGGCACGCTGGATGCTGGAAGATCGCCTCGATGACTGGCTGCAGGCGTGGTTGCCTTGAGCGGCTCAAGTTTTTATGCCATGTGCCGTTATGAAAGACATGCAGGATTCACCCGCATGAACGGCAAGGATGCCACCTAACCCCCTAAGAAAGGAGCATTACCATGGCAATTTCAGGAATTCTCAATACCAATACCTCAGCCTTGAACACGATCAATGCGTTGAACAGTACCCAAGGCAGTTTGAACACCTATCTGCAGCAACTCTCCACTGGTAAGAGCATCAACAACCCTGCCGACAACCCCGCCGGCTACGCTATCGCCCAGCGTTTTCAAACGCAGATCAATGGCCTGAATCAGGCGGTTTCCAATGGCAATCAGGGCGTCTCCCTGGTGCAGACGGCCACCGGTGCTATTCAGAACCAGACCAGCCTCCTGCAGCAGATCCGTACCACGGCGGTGCAGGCCGCGAACGGTTCCAATACCACTCAGGACCGTGCCGCTCTGCAGGGTGTGGTCAGCCAGTTGCTGGCCCAGGTCCAGACCATTGCGACGCAGACCCAGTTTAACGGGCAAAATATTTTGGATGGCACTTTTTCTGGTTCGACCTTTCAGGTCGGGGCGAATGCCAACCAGATCATCAATGTGTCGGTCGGCAACACGCAGACCAATGCGATGGGTAATTATACGACGGCAACGTCTGGTAACGTCTACACCAGTTCGGGTTCTTTCCAGATGGGCGGGTACGCGGTCGGGGGCGCCTTTACGTTGAGTACGAGTGGAGTCGGTAACTTCACTAGTGGAACGGGTACCAGCGGCATCAATGTGCAGGGCTCTGCCGGAAATGCCTACGTCGGGGTGAGTTCCAGCACGGAATCGGCGGCGAATCTGGCTTCTGCGGTGAATGCCGTCTCTTCACAGACGGGGGTGTCGGCACAGGCGACCACGAGCGTTGCCTTCACGGCGACTGCCGGTACGTATACCTTCACCCTGAGTAACGGTAGCAGTGGCAGCCCCACCAATGCGGTGAATATCTCCGCATCGGTGACCAATGGCTCTAATGGCCAGGCCAATTTGAGTTCGCTGGTTACTGCCATCAATAACCAGGCGGCGATCACAGGTACCTCTGCCACCACCCAGACAGTGAATGGAACACAGGAGCTGGTGCTTACCAACGCCAATGGTAACAACATCAACATCTCCGCGGGTGTGACAGCGGGCGGTGCCTTGTCTGGCGCGGGCTTGACGTCGGGTTCCACGGGCAGCTTGCAAGCGGTGAGCGGCAGCGGGATATCCAAGGTGGGCACGACGATCACCAGCGGTTCGGCCAATGTCCTGATCCAGGGTGCGGTGCAGTTTAACTCTTCCAGTTCCTATGCCATCGGTAATGGCGTGAATATTGGATTCGACACAGCGGCTACCGGGATCACCGGCTCATCGGTTTCCTCGGTCAATGTGAGTTCGGCGGCTGGAGCGCAACAGGCTATCAGCATCATGGACCAGGCGATCAACTATCTCAACCAGCAAAACGGTTCTCTTGGTGCCATCCAAAACCGGATCCAGGCATCGGTCGCCAACGATCAGACCACGGCGACCAATCTACAGTCGGCGCAGTCGGTGGTGCAGGATGCGAATATCGCGCAGGCGACGTCGCAGATGACCAAGTACCAGATTCTGCAGCAGGCCGGTATTTCTACCCTGGCGCAGGAAAACTCTTTGCAGCAGAGCTTTCTTAAGCTCATACCGTAAAAGTTAAAGGGCTTGGTGATTTTCCTCCCGGCAAGCGCCGGGAGGGGGTTTCGCTCGGCGGAGGTGTCTCATGGATGCAACGCTTATCCGTAATGGTAATGCACCTAATCTGCAGACGGGGTCTGGAATCGGCGTCGCGATTGCTGCGGGAGGATCGCAAGAAAACGCGAGTTTGACCACAGCGGCTAGGCCACCAAAAGGTCAGGCACCCACAACATCGATCCTGAAAATCACATCAGAACAATTGAATGTCGCGGTTAAAAAGTTGCAACAAAACATACCGGAAAATTCTTCAATAACCTTGGAAGCGGGTCTTGATCCGAATGGTAATCACCCCGGTCAGGTGTTGATCATGCTCAGTGATAAAGCGACCAAGCAAATATTTTTTAAATACTACGTGCCCGTGCAGCAAATATTAAAGAGCGCAGCAACGGGGGGTACCATACCACCGGGTAGTTTGATGAGTGAAAAGGCCTGAGCGCATGAGAGCAGGCGAGGAGCAACGATCATGTCAGTGTCATTGTCAGGTCTGGTCAGTGGGATTAACGTCCAGCAGCTTATCAGCAACCTCAGCGCGGCTTATCAGCAACCGATTAAGGTGCTGGAGAGCCAGCAGCAATCCTATCAGACGACGCTGAGCGCCTGGGGCACGTTGCAGAGCAGTTTGTCCAGTCTGCAGTCTTCCATGAGCAGTTTGCAAAACCTCAGTAGCCTCAATAACCGTAGTGTCAGCCTTTCCAATAATAATGCCGCAACGGCCACGGTGAGCGCCAATGCCGCCACGGGCAGTTATAGCCTCAGCAATATAGTGCTGGCGCAGTCACAGAGCATCTATTCCCAGGATTTCAGTAGTGCCAGCAGCGCTGCTGTGGGTACCGGGACCCTGCAGATACAGGTGGGCAGTGGGGCGGTAACGAATGTGGCCATCGGCTCCAGCAATAACACGCTAGATGGCATCGCGAGCGCTATCAACACGGCCAATGCCGGTGTCAACGCGGCGGTGGTCTATGATGGCACCGGCTATCGACTGACTCTTACCGGGACCGGCACCGGGGCCAGCAGCGCCTTCAGTGTCACCACCAGCGGGGCGACGGGCAGCCTGGCGAATCTCAGTTATAGTTCGGGCAGTTCGGGTATGACCCTCAGTCAGGCGGCGCAGAATGCCGGGGTGAGCATCAACGGGCTGGCGGTGACCAGCGCCAGCAATACCATCTCTGGCGCCATTCCGGGGGTTTCCCTGAACCTGTTGCAGGCCAGCGGTTCAACCACGCTGCAGGTCAGCGCCAGCAATTCCGCTTTCGTCGGCGCGGTACAAAGTTTCACCACCGCCTTCAACAAGACCATGGGCACCATCAATCAGCTTACGGCTTACAACGCGCAGGCCGGTTCCGGCGGGCCGCTGCTCGGCGATGCCTCGGTGCAGGGCTTGCGCACCCAGCTACTGAACCTGATCTCGGGGCAGGGGGTCGGGGTGGCCTCCGGCAGCGCTTATAACTCCCTGGGGAGCGTCGGGCTTGGCCTGACCAGCAGCGGTACCATCAGTCTCAACACCAGTACCCTCAGCACCGCGCTGAACAGCGCTTTCAACAGTGTCGCCGGGCTATTCGGGCAGGTGGGCAGCACCAGCAATGCCAACGTGCAGTATGTCAGCGCCGGTAGCAGTACGCAGGCGGGCACCTACGCCCTCAACGTCAGTCAGGCGGCGACCCAAGCCACGGTGTCGGGTAGCGCTGCGGTACCAACGAGCGGTATCGCCCAGAGTGAGAGCCTGACCATCAGCTCCGGGTCCAGTTCGGTGGTGGTGTCGCTGGCTTCCGGAAGCAGTCTCGCCACTATCGTCAACACCATCAATGACACGTTGCAGCAATCCGGGGTCACCGGACTCACCGCCAGTAACCAGAATGGCTATCTGGAGATTCAGTCCAATGCCTACGGCAGCGCGCAGAATTTCAGCGTGGTCTCCAACGTGGCGGCGGGGGCCAGCGGGACGGGTATCGGTACCAGCAGTCTGGCGGCATCCGGGACGGATGTGGCCGGTACGGTCAATGCCGAGACCACCAGTGGCGTCGGTCAGAATCTGACGGTGACTGGCCCCGGAAACGCCTTGGGGCTGCAGTTGCAGGTGACAGGATCGACGACCGGCAACCTGGGCACGGTGACCGTGAGCCAGGGCCTCTATCAGCAGATGAACAGCCTGCTGACCCAAGCGCTCAACAGCCAAAACGGTTTTGTGGCGGCGGCGCAGAATGGCATTGCCTCCTCCATCAATGGTCTCAGCGCACAAATCACGACGCTGCAACAATCGGCATCGAACCAGACCTCCCTGCTGACCCAGCAGTTTGCCGCGATGCAGTCGCAGCTCTCGCAGTTGCAGTCCATTGGCCAGTATCTCAATGCCTTTTACTCCACTGGTTCGAGCTCCAGCCCTACCAGTGGTTAATTCGAGGAGAATCACATCATGCATGTAGCGACAGCGGCTATGCAGGCCTATCGGCAGGTGGGAAATCAGGGCTTGTCCAGCGACCGGCTGGTCTTGCTCGGCCTGGACGGTATTCTCGAATACCTCCGGCGGGCGCGGCTGGCTATTGAGCAGGGTGACTTGGCGACCAAAGCGCAATCCATGGACAAGGCCTATCAGCTCACCGCCCACCTGCTGGCCAGCATCGATTTCGAGAACGGCGGCGAAATTGCGCAAAACCTCGACAGTCTTTACCGTTTCCTGTTAAATCAGTTGGCACAAGCCAATATTTTTGATGATCTGCAGGCGCTGGATGCCTGCCGTCCGGTGGTGGAGGATTTGCGTGACGCCTGGCGAGGATTGCTGGAGCGCGCCTGACGCATGATCCTTCCCGCCTCGGGAGGGATAATGACCGAACATGCTGTAGTGCTGCAGGGCCATTTGCCCCTGGCCTTGGTCGAATGGCCCAGCGATGCGGGCACCCGTAATACCCTGATGGCAGACAATCTCGCCTTGTTGCGCGCGTTGCTGGTCATGGATGAGCACATCGTTACCAATGATGAGGAGGGCCATGAAGGGCTCAGCAATCTGGAGACGAAGGTCGACCTCTTGTTGTTGCTGGTCAGCGCGGGCGTCAAGGGGCTGGGGCCGACGCCGCCGAGTTACCCTTGCATCCTGGGCTCCGAGGACCTCTACTGGGATTGTTCCGATCCTGCCCTATTTGCGGGTCCAGATAATGAAACCTGCATAGCGCTTTTTTTGCGCCCGCGCATCGCCATGCCCCTGCTGCTTCCCGGTTCTATGCAACCCCTGTCCGGTCCTTCCGGCGGCGCTTCAGGTGGGGGCACTCGCTGTCATCTGCACTTTCATCTGGATAGCCGTGTGCAAGAATCACTGGATCGGCTAATATTCCGTCATCATCGGCGTGCGGTAGCGCGCAGTAAGGATCAGCACCATCCACCAGATGAATGACAGGCCACTTCATGTGCAGTGAAAAAATAGAAAATGTCATGCCCGAAACAGACAGACGCAGTCTGTCCCGGCAGAGTTGCGGATTGATTGGCAAAAGCCCGGCCTTGCGGCGTATCACCGCCATGCTGGGAAAGGTGGCGCACACCGACTGTACGGTCCTGATCCTCGGCGAATCAGGGACGGGTAAAGAGGTCATCGCTCAGTGTCTACATCGGCACTCTGCGCGGCACGATGGGCCTTTTGTGGCTATTAACTGCGGTGCCATCCCTAAGGAGTTGATGGAAAGTGAGCTCTTCGGCCATGAGAAGGGCGCTTTTACGGGGGCGTTGGCGACCCGTAAGGGACGCTTTGAATTGGCCCAAGGTGGCACCATTTTTTTGGATGAGATCGGCGAGATGAGTCCGCAGATGCAGGTGAAGTTGCTGCGGGTCCTGCAAGAACGGCGGTTTGAGCGGGTGGGTGGTACGCAGAGCTTTCCGGCCAACGTACGGGTGCTGGCAGCGACCCACCGTAATCTGGAAGAGCGGATTCGCGATGGTTCCTTTCGGGAAGATCTCTACTATCGGCTCAATGTATTCCCGGTTGAAATACCACCGTTGCGCGATCGCGGCGGTGATGTTCGTCTGTTGTTTCATCATTTTTTGCAGCGTCTGGAAGAACGCGGCTATAGTCCCGTAATGCTGTCAGAGCGCAGCATGGCTGCGCTCGATGCCTATCCCTGGCCGGGTAATGTCCGCGAATTGCAGAATCTCGCGGAGCGGCTGACGATTCTTCATGGCGGAGAACAGCTAGATGTTGCTGATCTGCCTGCGCGCTTTCGTGCTTCGGTGGCAGAAAGTGCGGAGGAAGAGCGGCAAAGCCTTGCCGCCATCTGGTCCGAGCCCGTGACCTTTTTGCCTGAGGGACCCTTTGACCTTAAACAGCATCTGGAGGGTATCGAAAAAGACCTGCTGCTCAAGGCCATGGCTGCCTGCGATCAGGTGGTGGCGCATGCTGCCCAGCGTCTCGGGCTGCGCCGCACGACGCTGGTGGAGAAACTCAAGAAATACGCCTTGGCCAGTCCGCGGGAGTATAGTAGCTGATGGCGTCGGGCGATAAGCAGGTCCCGGATGCCGCCAGCCTTATGGAAGCCTTCTCGCTCTTTAATCAGGCGTCCAGGGATTTAACGGAAGCTTATGGCACCCTCCAGATGGAAGTGCAGCGCCTCAGTGCGGAACTGGCCGAGGTGAATACCCGCCTGCGTCAGGAACTTGAGGCGAAAGAGCGCATGCGCGAACGTCTGGCCATGCTTCTGGAGTTGCTGCCGGGTGCGGTGTTGGTGGTGGACCATGCGTCCGTCATTATGGAAATGAATCCCGAGGCGCGACGGATTCTCGGAGCGGATCTGCGTGGCGCCGATTGGCGTGAGGTACAAACGCTGCACCGGCAATCGGGCCCCAATGAGTGGATACTGCAGGGGGCTGGGGAGACGGGTTTGCGCGTGACGGTGGCCGTCAATGCGTTACCAGGGGATGGCGGACAGATTATCCTGCTTCAGGATGTGACGGTGGCACGGGCACGGGAGGAGGCGGCGCAACGCCGCGAACGCCTCGCGGCGATGGGGGAAACCATGGCTGGTCTGGCGCATCAACTGCGTACTCCGCTGGCCACCACGCTCCTGTCGGTGTCGCAATTATCCTGTGACCGTGGCGAAGCGCGTTTTCACAAGCAGCAGCAGCGTGCCCTGGAGCGTCTGCAGCACCTGGAGGCCACTATTGATGCCATGCTGCGTTTTTTGCGCGGCACCGAACAGGAAGAGGGCGTTGTGGCGGTGGTGGAGATTCTGGGGGGGTTACGGCAGGAATTCGATCTGCTCTTCCGTCAAAAAAATGTCATTTTGCAAATGCCGCAAGTGTCACCTGACTGGTTTTTGACGGGAAGCCGGGCCGCCTGGGTAAGCGTGTTGGCCAATCTGCTGCATAACGCGTTGTTCTACAGCCCCCCGGCAAGCACCGTGCTGCTTAGCTTGCAGTTGGCCGGGGAGGGTGATCTGGTCCTGGCTATTGCCGATGCGGGTCCAGGTATTGCAGAGGCCGACCGGGAGAAAGTGTTTACACCTTTTTATACCAGCCGCAGCGATGGTACCGGCCTTGGTCTGGCCATCACCCGCAATTTTGTGGTGGCCATGGGAGGGGCGGTGGGGATTGAGGCTGCCGCGAGCGGGGGGGCACGTTTTGTGTTGCGTCTGCCGCTTTGGCAGTCGCCGCAACCGTTGCCCAGTGGGGCGATGATGCAGGAGAAAACATGATGGGCCGTTACCGACCTCAGATATTACTGGTAGAAGACGATGATCACCTTGCCGAAGCCCTCCAGGAGGGTCTGGAGGATCATGATTATCGGGTGCAGCGCGCAGGGGATGGCACGGCAGCCCTGGCGGCCCTGGCAGCGACGTCCTTTGATCTGGTTCTGAGTGACGTCCAGATGCGCCCCATGGATGGTTATGTCCTGCTCAAATCCCTGGAGGGCCGTCTCGAAAGCCCGCCGGTACTGATGATGACCGCTTGGGGCACCATCAACGAGGCGGTACGGGCGTTACAGAACGGAGCCGTGGATTATCTAGTCAAACCTTTTACCATGGACGTGCTGTTGGAAAAAATCCGCCGCCATGCCCGCCGGGCGCGCCGGGCGGAGAGCGGTCCCATTGCGGAATCCGCCGCGATGCAGACCACTCTGGAGATGGCGCGGCGGGTGGCGGTAACCGATGCGACGGTCCTACTGACGGGCGAGAGCGGGGTCGGCAAGGAAGTGCTTGCCCGCTATCTGCACCGGCAGAGCAAGCGTCAAGGGGGGCCTTTTATTGCGGTGAATTGCGCGGCGATACCCGATACCCTGCTGGAGGCGACGCTGTTCGGTCATGAAAAAGGGGCGTTTACCGGCGCCAGCCAGGCCAGTGCCGGGAAGTTTGAACAGGCCCAAGGGGGTACGCTGCTCCTGGATGAGGTCACGGAAATGCCTCTGGCGCTGCAGGCCAAGCTGCTTCGGGCGCTGCAAGAGCGGGAGATGGAACGGGTGGGCGGCAAGCAGACCATTGCGCTGGATATCCGGGTGATCGCGACCAGTAATCGCGATCTCCAGGCGGCCGTGGCCGCCGGGCAATTTCGTGCGGATCTGTACTACCGGCTACAGGTGTTTCCCATACGGATTCCTCCCTTACGGGAGCGGCAGGCAGATATCCTGCCCTTGGCAGAGCATCTTTTGGCACAACACTGCCAGCAGATGGGTTTGCCGCCGAAAAGACTGGACGCTGCCGCCAGCCGTACGCTCTGGGCCTATCCTTGGCCGGGCAATGTCCGTGAGCTGGAGAATGCGTTGCAACGCGCGGCCATACTGGCCATGACAGAAGAAATCCAGGCGCCAGACCTGGGAATCGCCGTCGCGGAAGGCGTTGCGGATCGCCCCCTTCCCGACCTGGAAGGACTATCCTGCGAAAAAGCGCCGGGGGCCGTAATGGATGCATGTTTACCACTGGACGATCTGCGCGCCCACCACGAACGGGAGGCCATCGTCCTGGCACTTGCCCAAAGTCAGGGTTCGCGGACGCTGGCGGCCCAGTTCCTGGGGATCAGCCCGCGTACTCTGCGACACAAGTTGCAGCGCTTTCGTGAGGCTGGGTATGCGTTGGGTTAGGGGTGGCGCGGATTTTGCTTTTTAAAACGCAACAACGGATAGAGCAGGTGCAGCCATGAGCAGTGTAGATTCTCTGGATTCCCTTTTAACGCAATTGCGAGCCCTTGCCGATCAGGCGCAGGGGATGAAGGCACCAGCTCCGTCCACCGGCAGTGAAGGTGATTTTGCCAATACCCTGAAAGGGGTGGTGAACTCTGTGAATGACCTGCAGGCCAAATCCAGCGCGTTGCAATCGCAATTTTCCAGCGGGGATCAGTCGGTGAGCCTCAGCCAGGTGATGGTGGCATCGCAAAAGGCAGGTCTTTCTTTCCAGACGATGCTTCAGGTGCGCAATAAACTGGTATCTGCGTACCAGGACATCATGAATATTCAGGCCTGATCGGTGCGATTGACGGCGACCAAGGACTGATGCATGGCCACTGAAGCGGCAAGACCCACCACGCTCTCCGGCGGCGCTGCGGAAGCTCAGCGGCGCTGGCAGGAAATGACGCCCAATCGCCGTTTTACGGTATTGGCGGTCCTCGCCGCCGTGCTGGCCGTGCTGATCGTTGCCTTCGTCTGGAATGGTAAGCCGCCGTATAAAGTGCTCTATACCAATCTTTCCAACCGGGATGGCGGTCAGGTCATTGCCGAACTGCAAAAGCTCAATATTCCCTATCGGATCAGTGACGGTGGTGCGGTTATCTCGGTGCCGGGAAGTCATGTTTATGGGACTCGGATGAAGCTCGCGGCGGCGGGGCTGCCTAAAGGGGCCGGGGTTGGCTTTGAACTGCTTGACCATGAACCCATGGGTACCAGCGAGTTTGTCGAGCACATCAATTATCAACGGGCGCTGGAAGGTTCTCTGGAGCGGACGATAGCCTCCCTTTCAGCGGTAGAAAACGCCAAGGTTCATCTCGCTATTCCCAAGCCTTCGGTGTTTCTCAGCGAACAGGAGAACCCCACGGCATCGGTAATGCTGGAGGTCTATCCGGGGCGGGTGTTGAGCGCGGCGCAGGTGGCGGGAGTGGTACATCTGGTGGCGGCCAGCGTGCCCGGTTTGCAGGACAAGAACGTTACCGTGGTTGATCAGCACGGTGACTTGCTGAGTTCTCATGGCAATGCCGATAGTGGTCTGCAGCCATCGCAACTGGCCTATCAGCGCGAGGTAGACCAGCAATACCAAAAACGCATTCAGGAAATTCTGACGCCCATAGTGGGTCACAATGGGGTGCGGGTCGCTGTTTCCGCTGACATTGATTTCGCCAAGAGTGAAAGCAGCTCGGTGCGTTACGGCAAGGGACAGATACTGAGCGAGCAGACGCACATCAGCAGCGGTACGGGTGGTGCCGGACCCTACGGTGTGCCGGGCGCGCTTTCCAATCAGCCGCCAGGGGTGGCCATCGCGCCTCTGGTGGCGCCGGTGGCTTCGGCGATGTCGCCAGCCGCGCTGATTGCGGTCGCGCCCACCCTCAAGATGCTGGCGCCCACAGAGAGTAGCAACGACAGCACCACTAATTACGATGTCGATAAGACCATCGTGCATACCGTGCAACCGGTGGGCAGCGTCAAACGCCTGTCGGTTGCGGTGCTGGTGGATGACCGGGTTACTGAAAGCGGCCTGGGCGCCATCCACGCCAAACCCCTGACGGCCGCTCAACTGGCGCAGGTGCAGCAATTGGTGGAAAACGCCATTGGCTACAATGCTCAGCGCGGTGATACGGTGAAAGTGGTCAACATGCCTTTTACTACACAGTCGGCGGCGACCGCCCTTCCGTGGTGGCAGCAATCCTGGTTCCTTACGCTGATGAACAGTGGCTTGCGTTACCTGGTGCTGTTGATTCTTGCCCTCCTGCTCTATGTCGGGGTAGTCAGGCCATTGCTGCGCCGCCGCATGCGGCAAGAACCGGTAATGGACACCGAAGACAGCGCCGGTGAGGCAGCCTCATCAGCATCAGCAGAGGATAAAAGGCCAGCGACACCTGGGGTTGGCGTGCCGTCAGCAACCACCCTCGCCGGAGCGGGTCATGGACCGGTGGCACTGCCTGAAAATCCGCTGGAAACCGATCTCTATGTGGCCCGCCAACTGGTCATGCAAGACCCGGCGCGTGCCGCTCAGGTAGTGAAGGAATGGTTAGCCAATGACCGTGAAGCGGGATCTTAATGGCATTGATCGCAGCGCCATTCTCCTTCTGAGTCTGGGGGAGGACGAGGCTGCGGAGGTGATGCGTCATTTGGGGCCGCGCGAGGTCCAGAAGTTGGGCGCCGCGATGGCGCGTATGTCCCATGTTTCCACCGACCAGGCACAGACGGTGTTGTCTGATTTTCGCTCACGTCTGGAACGTCAGACCTCCCTGGGTGTCGGGAGTGATCAGTATATTCGGGCGATGCTGAACAAGGCGTTGGGTGCGGATAAGGCAAGCACCCTCATTGATCGCATTCTCCATGGTGGTGACTCCAGTGGGTTGGAGAATCTCAAATGGATGGATGCCCGTTCCATCGCCGATTTGATCAAGCTGGAGCATCCGCAAGTGCTGGCCATGATCCTCGCCTACATGGAGCCTGAGCAGGCGGGTGAGGTGATTCATCATCTGCCGGAGCGTCTGGTCGGCGAGGCCATGATGCGGTTGGCCAGCCTGGAGACGGTGCAGCCCGCAGCGATCCGGGAGTTGAATGATATCCTGGAAGAACAGTTATCGGGAGAGACGCAAAGCCTGCAGGTGGCCAGTCTCGGTGGCCCGAAAGCTGCGGCAGAAGTGCTCAATCGTCTGGAAACCAGCCTCTCCGGTAGTATTCTCGAGAAGATGCGGGAAAATGATAGTGAACTGGCGGAAAAGGTGCAGGAGAAGATGTTTGTCTTTGATGACCTGATCAAGCTGGATGATCGCAGTCTGCAGGTGTTGTTGCGGGAAATTCCTTCCGAGGGATTTGTCACCGCCTTGAAGGGTGCCAGTCCTGGGCTGCGCGAAAAATTCTTCACGAATATGTCAAAACGCGCTGCGGAGATGATGCGCGATGATCTGGAGGCTAAGGGGCCGGTGCGGGTCAGCGAGGTGGAGGCTGCGCAGAAGTCCATCCTGCAGATTGCCACCCGTTTAGACGCTGCCGGGCAGATTAGCCTGGGCAGCGGCAGCAGTGAGGCCATGGTTTGAGGGCCGGAGAGCGCCTATGAAATTGCCCCAGGAAGTGATTTCTCGCGACACGATTGGCGATCTGCAACGCTGGCAGTTGCCGGATATGACTGCGGTGCGAGCCCCGCCGATGGAGGCGGCGGGGGAATCTATTTCCGCGCAATCCGTAGTCTTGCCGACGGCGGATGAATTAAAAGCCATTTATGGGCAGGCCGAGCGGGAAGGGCGGGAACATGGGCATCAGCAAGGATACGCGGCGGGGTATGCCGAAGGCATGGCCGCTGCGGCCCAGGCTCAACAGGCTTTGCAGCAGATTTTACATGGTTTCAGCATGCCGCTACGGGCGCTGGATGTGAGCGTTGAACAGTCGCTGCTGGCGCTGGCCATGGAAATTGCCCGACAGGTGATCCGCCACGAGCTGATTCTGCGGCCGGAGTCGCTGTTGCCGCTGCTCCGGGAGGCACTGCGCGCGGTGCCAGTACGGAGTGCGCAGCCGAGCATTCGCCTGCATCCCGATGATCTCGCATTAGTGGAACGTTTGATGCCGGAGCTGACGGAGCAAGGTGTGGTGTTGCAGGCAGATGCTGAGCTGGAACGGGGCGGCGTATTGGTGGCTGCCAGCCTGGATGCAGAGGTGGCGCGCCCCGACCGCCGCTGGCAGGGGCGTGAATTCGATCATGCGGCTACGCAACTGGATCTTCGTCTGGAGACGCGCTGGCGGGAAACCCTGGATCAGCTTTTCGGTGAGATTTCCACATGACCGGGATATTTGCCGACCGCCAACGGCACTGGGGCGAATATCTGCAGAGTATACAGTCGCGTATGCAGCGGCAGCTGCCCGCGTTGTTGCCCAGCGGGCGGCTGGTGCGCATGGTGGGTCTGGTTTTGGAGGCAGAAGGTTTTGATGCCAGTATCGGAACGCGCTGCCGGGTGGCCGCAGCGCATCAGCGCGGTATCGACGCCGAAGTAGTCGGTTTTCAGGCCGGACGTCTACAACTCATGGCGGCGGGAGATTTGCACGGAGTGGCGCCTGGGGCACGGGTGCAACCTTTGGCGGGAGAGGCTCAGGCGGGGGTAAGTCCGCAGATGTTGGGTCGGATTATGGATGGGCAAGGTCAGGTATTGGATGGTGGTGGGCCCATTCTTGGTCAGGAACGCGTCCCTTTGCTGGGAACGACCATCAATCCCATGCGGCGGGCGCCGGTGCGGGCGCCGCTCGACGTGGGGGTGCGCAGCATCAATGCGTTGTTTACCATTGGCCGCGGTGCGCGCATGGGCCTGTTTGCCGGCAGCGGCGTGGGTAAGAGCGTCCTCTTGGGGATGATGGCGCGCAATACGGATGCGGATGTCATTGTCGTCGGATTGATTGGTGAGCGTGGCCGCGAGGTCAAGGAGTTCATTGAGGATATTCTCGGTGAGTCCGGTCTGCGCCGTGCCGTGGTGGTGGCGGCACCTGCCGACATGCCAGCGCTGACCCGCATTCGTGGCGCGCACCTGGCAACCGCCATCGCCGAATATTATCGGAGTCAGGGCCAGCATGTGTTACTGCTGATGGATTCATTGACCCGTTATGCAATGGCGCAGCGCGAAATCGCCCTGGCCGTGGGCGAGCCGCCAGCCGTACGGGGTTATCCGCCTTCGGTATTTGCGCGCTTGCCCGCATTGGTGGAGCGCGCTGGCAATGGTCCCGAGGGGGGCGGCAGCATTACGGCTTTCTATACCGTGCTTATGGAAGGTGATGACCAGCAGGACCCCATTGCCGATAGCGCGCGGGCCGTGCTCGACGGACATCTGGTATTGTCCCGCAGCCTCGCTGAGCAAGGGCAGTATCCGGCTATTGATCTGGAAGCCTCTATCAGCCGGGTGATGCCGAATATTGTGCCGCCACTTCAGTTGAGTCGCTTGCATTTGCTCAAACGCCTCTATAGTCGCTATCGCGACCAACAGGATCTCATCGCGGTCGGTGCATATACGCCTGGCATGGAGCCGCTGCTTGACCAGGCGGTGCGCGCCTATCCCGAAATCCTCGCCTTTCTGCGTCAGGATCAGCGGGAATCCGTATCGCTGGCCACAAGCCAGGCGCAACTGGCAGAAGTTATGACCCATTACCTGGACGATCACGCGGGAGTTACGCCTGCTTAAATATTATGAGCCGCCGAGATACCATCCTCTACCTCCGTGAAGACGCCGATAACCGGCAAAAAGAGCTGGCCCAGACACTGGGTAGGCAGCGTGTGCTACTGCATGAAATACAGAATAAGCTACAGTTGTTGGAAAATTATCTGGCGCAGTATCGCGAGCAGGCGGTCGCCGCGGAGCAGGCTGGTATCCTCAGTGCGCAAGCGATGGAGATGCGCAGTTTCATCGCACAGCTTGAACAGGTGCTTAAGCTGCAACGAGAAAATCTCCAGCACCAACAGCAGCAGGTGCGTTGGCTGCAAGGCGAATGGGTGGCCGCCAGAGGGCGGGGAAAAGGCTTGGCCTCCCTCGCTCAGCGTCTGGAAAATGAGCAGCGCAACCTGGTGTTACGCAAAATGCAAAAAGAGCTGGATGAATGGGCCATGCGCTCCTCCGCGCTACGGATCAGGCGTGTTTTTTGCTTATGATGGTGCAAATATCTTTCTGAGGAGGTGCCGGTATGGCTGCAGAAATCATGAGCGAAACCGCCAACCCAATAGCGACGCCTGCGTCGGCAGGTGCTCCGGCTTCGGCACAGACCGCAAGCGGCACAAGGCCGGTGCCTGGTTTCGCCCAGGTGATGGCGGGGCAGCGGACGGCGGCGTCGGCGAGCGCCCAGGGTAAGGTGAGTACGTCTGAGAAGAGCGCGGGAAAAAAATCAGACGCACCACAAGAAGCCTCGCCGCGCGCGCTTCGCGAGCCGGTGGGGGAAAGCGGTGGCAAAACTTTGCCGGTGGCGCTGGCTATCAAGGCGACGTCGACGGTTCCCGATCCAGCGAAAACCGGTGCAACTGCGGTGCCGGCCAAAAAGGTTGCTGATAAAACATCCGCGGCCAAAAATACGGCTGTTGTTCCCCTGACGACAGCCGTGTTTTTTTCGCCGACACTTCCCCTGGCAGCCACCGCAGCGCCCCCCCACGACCACGGCGTATCCAGGAAACCGACGCCTTTAGGGGGTGCCGACGAGTCCGGTCATCACGCGGTGGCGACGCTGTTCAGGGAAGGCACGGGCCATGCTGCCGGTGCATTGGGGACGATCCATGTTCAGAGCCTGAAGGGCAACGGGGCAAGTGCGCAAACGCCGCGTCCCGCGCCGGTTCAGACCGTTGGCGTGGTCACCGCGTCCAGCGCTTCGACAGCCGCGTTGGCGATGGTCTCCACCAAGAGTTCGGAAGTGACCAATGGTGCCGGTCAACCCGGCGCCAATCTGCCGAATATGACGGTGTTAAGCGGGGTTACTCCGACCGCAGGCCCTGCCCCTGCAGTGGCTGTCGTGGCGCCCCCGGTGGATAGCAATCCGCAATGGGGTCAGGCGCTGGGGCAGCAGGTGCAATTTTTACTGGGCCAGGAGATACAGCAGGCCACCCTGCATCTCAACCCGCCGCACCTGGGTCCGCTGGAGGTGCATCTGGATCTTCAACAAAATGGTCAGACCAATGCTTTTTTCAGCTCACCACATCCGGAAGTGCGGGAAGCCATTGCCACAGCCATGCCGCAACTGCAGGAGAGTTTTGCGGCGGCGGGGATGAGCCTGGGGCAGGCGAGTGTGGGGGCGGATAGTGGCGGGCGGCCCTTCGCGCGCAACAAATCGGCGCCCGCCTCCGGTATTATGGCGGTTGGGGAGGCGACCGGTGGGGTTACCGCAGTTCCGATATCGCTCCGTGCCCGGTTGGGATTGGTGAATACCTTTGCATGATTCTTGCAAAGCAGTGCCGCTAACGATACGGTGACCGCATGGCACAGGATATTCTTTCTCAGGATGAAGTAGACGCCCTCTTCAAAGGGATGGCAGGTGGTGATGTCGACACCGAGACTGATGCAGTGCCTGATCCGGGTGGTGTGCGGCCTTATGATCTCGCCAACCAGGATCGTATCGTGCGCGGACGTATGCCTACCCTGGAGGTGGTCAACGAGCGCTTTGCTCGTCTATGGCGGGTCAGTCTGTTCAACTTTTTGCGGCGCACGGCAGAAATCTCCGTGGGTCAGGTGCGGCTGATCAAATATAGTGAGTTCATCCGCAGTCTGGTGGTACCCAGTAATATCAATATGGTACAGATCAAGCCTCTGCGCGGGACCGCATTGTTCGTCTTCGATCCCCGCCTGATTTTTGCGGTGGTGGACAACTATTTCGGTGGTGATGGCCGCTTTCATGCGCGTATTGAGGGCCGAGACTTCACCCCGCTGGAGCAACGCATCATCAAGCGGCTTCTGGATATGGCGTTCAAAGACTTTAAGTCGGCCTGGGCACCGGTAGCGCCCCTGAACCCGGAGTTGATGCGCTCGGAAGTAAACCCGCAGTTCGTCAATATTGCGACGCCGACAGAAGTAGTGATCACCACCACGTTCACCGTAGAACTGGAGTCGGGGACGGGCACCCTCCACGTCTGCCTTCCTTATGGCATGGTCGAACCGGTACGCGATCAGCTCACGGCAGGCACGACGGCGGATCGTTCTGAGGTGGACCGCCGTTGGGTGCAGTCTCTGCAGGACGAAATGCAGGAGGCCGAACTGGAACTGGAAGCGCAGTTCGTGCAAACCCGCCTGACTCTGCGGCAATTGCTGGCGCTACGCGATGGCGACGTGATTCCTATTGAAATGCCGGAAACGATTGTCGCGCGCATTGATGGCATTCCGGTGCTTTCCGGGCGTTATGGAATGTCCAATGGCAAATACGCCGTTCAGGTGACGGAACATCTCTGTCCGGAAATCGCAGCAGGGCAAGCCGTCATGGCGGCATTGGAGAGTTGAACCATGGCTGAAGAGCAAATACCGGTAGACGCAGAACCCGTGGCTGATGCGGCCGATAACAGCGCGGCCGATGATATTATGGCGGACTGGGCAGCGGCCATGGCGGAGCAGGGCGGCGCCAGCACCGATACGGAAGCATCTGCTGAACCGGATAAAGAGCTCAATGCTCCACTTAAGCAGGCCCCTAAGGCGACTCCCGCCCCTATTCCCGAGTTGCACGCTGCCAGCAGCGGGACGCAGGCGCAGAATCTGGATATGATTCTCGATATTCCGGTGACGCTCTCGGTAGAGCTGGGACGTACCAAGATTCAAATTCGGAATCTCCTGCAGTTGGCGCAGGGTTCGGTGGTCGAGTTGGAACGCCTCGCTGGCGAGCCGATGGATGTGCTCGTGAATGGTTACCTTATCGCCCAGGGTGAGGTCGTGCTGGTGAATGACAAGTTTGGCATTCGCCTCACCGACATCGTCAGCCCGGCGGAACGGGCCAAGAAACTCCGTTGAAAAAAAATCCAGGTCCCGACTTCAGCGTCAAAATGGCCGCCCTCCGAGCGTCAAAAATCCGACTGGCAGGCATGGTCTTCGCCCTGTGGAGCCCGTCAGTTTGGGCGGATACCTCCGTCGGCATGGGGGCGGACAGCGCTTTTTCGTGGTCAGCTATTCTCCAACTATTTTCTGCCCTGGTGCTGGTCCTCCTGATATTTTTCGGGGTGGTGTGGTTACTCAAGCGACTGCAACCCGGTCTGGTCGGTGGGCAGGTCGGAGGTATGCGGGTGGTGTCGTCACTCTCCCTCGGAACGCGGGAACGCCTTTTGCTAGTACAAGTGGGAGAGCAGCAGTTGCTTCTCGGTGTGACTCCGGCAGGGATTACCTTGCTGCACACCCTGGAGACAACGCTGCCAGACACCACCAGCAACTCGCCGGCCACTTTTGCCGGTTGGTTGCGCACCGCAATGGAGAGGCGCAAGCAAGGGCCATGGAACCAGCACATAAAGACCCCCACCAGGGACCCGGCAGAACCCCCGCCCCCTTCCGGACCAGGATCGCCGTCTTTGGTCTGATCGCCCTCGGTATTCCGGGAGTAACCATCGCCGGGGGCCTTCCCGCTTTTACCACAGGTCCCGCAGCGGGCGGCGGCACCGAGTACAGCCTCAGTATTCAGGCGCTCATCTTCATGACGGTACTGGTCTTTTTGCCCGCCATGTTGCTGATGATGACAGCCTTCACCCGTATCATCATCGTCCTCTCCCTGCTCAAACAGGCTCTGGGTTCGACCCAGATGCCGCCCAGCCAGATCATCGTCGGCCTATCGCTCTTTCTTACTTTTTTTGTGATGGCGCCGGTGTTTCAGAAGCTCAACACGGAAGTCCTGCAGCCCCTTACTCAAAACCAGATCAATATCACCCAGGCCATGTCGCGTGCTGAGGGACCGTTGCGCACCTTCATGCTTTCGCAGACGCGGCCCGATGATCTCGCGCTTTTCGTCAAGCTCTCCGGACACCCGCAATTGCAGGCCCCCGCGGATACGCCCATGACGCTACTGATCCCGGCCTTTGTCACTTCGGAACTGAAGACCGGCTTTCAGATCGGCTTTCTGATCTTCATACCCTTCGTGATCATCGATCTGGTGGTGGCGGCCGTGCTGATGTCCATGGGCATGATGATGCTGTCGCCGGTGACGGTGTCTTTCCCCTTCAAACTCATGCTCTTCGTCTTGGTCAACGGCTGGGATCTGGTCATCGGCTCGCTGGTACAGAGCTTTGTCCATTGAGGTGAGGGAATGACTCCAGAGAGTATTGTCACGGTCGGTCAGCAAGCGGTGTGGACGACCCTCTTATTGTCGGCCCCCTTGCTGGGGATTGCGCTGGTTGTCGGCCTGCTGGTGAGTGTCTTTCAAGCGGCCACCCAGCTCAACGAAATGACGCTCAGCTTTGTGCCCAAGATTCTGGCGATGGCCCTGGTGCTGGTGATTGCCGGTCCGTGGATGCTGCATCTGATCATGGACTTCACCATCCAGTTGTTCCATGACATTCCGCATCTGATCAACCAATGATTCACTTTACCACGCTGCAACTGGAGCACTGGATCGGCCTGGTCTTCTGGCCCTTTATTCGTATCCTCGCGCTGTTGTCCACGGCGCCGGTGTTTAGCGCCACCCAGGTACCGATTCAGGTGCGGGTAGGACTGGCGCTGCTGATCAGTGTGGCTATCGCCCCCGCTCTGCCCGCGATGCCTGCTGTACATTTTTTGTCGGGAGCGGGTTTTGTGCTGCTCATCCAGCAAATCCTCATAGGCACGGCGCTGGGCTTTGCTGTGACGGTGGTTTTTAGTGTGGTGCAGTTTGCGGGGTCGGTCATCAGTCTGCAGATGGGGCTGGGATTCAGCAGTTTTTTTGACCCTGTCACGGGCGTGCAGGTTCCTACCCTTTCCAATTTTCTCAACCTGATCGTCTTGCTCCTGTTCATGGCAATGAATGGTCAGTTGCTGGTGCTGGCGACGCTTATGCGCAGTTTTACCCTGCTGCCGGTGACGGCGACGCTCAGCCTCAATCCTTCGGCCTGGCATTTGCTCGTGGAGGAGGGGAGCATCATCTTCTCGTTGGGTTTGGCTATCTCCGCACCGGTTTTAGGCACGCTGGTGCTCGTAAATATTGCTTTAGGCGTGCTGGGCAAGTCGGCGCCCCAGCTCAATATTTTTGTGATCGGTTTTCCGGTGCTCCTGGGCCTGGGCATCCTCGCGTTGTATGTGTTTATGCCGGCCATGACCATGATCGTTCAGCATCTGCTGAATCTATCCATGGAAACCGCAGGGCAGGCGATGCTCTCGGCGGCGCGGCCATGAATCTTTCGTTCAGGACATAAGACGCCATGGCCGAAGAAAATGCCCAGGAACGTACCGAAGCGGCGACGCCCAAACGCCGCGACGACGCGCGCAAGAAGGGCCAGGTCGCGCGCTCCAGGGAGTTGTCCACCAGCGCCTTGCTGATGGTCTCGGCGAGTGTGTTTTTTGGGTTCGCCGACAATATTTATCAAAGCATTGCCGGATTTCTCTACGCCGGCCTGCATCTCTCGTCCGCCGTCATGACCGATCCTCAAGACCTCCTCCGTCATTTTGCAACGATGTGTGAAACGGCGGCGGAGCTGGTGGTGCCCTTTTTCATCATCTTGCTGATGGCCGTGATCGCTGCCGGGCTGGTGGTGGGCGGCTGGGTCTTCAGCACCCAGTCGCTGGTACCGGACTTCTCGCGCATGGACCCCATCAGTGGTCTGCAAAAAATTGTTTCCAAGCATGGTGCGTTGGAGCTGGTGAAGGCGATCCTGAAGGCTGTGGTGGTGGGCGGTATCGGCATCACGCTGCTCTGGGCCCAACGCAACGCCCTCTTTGGTCTGATTCAGGAATCGCCGGAACAAGCCATGCTGCATCTCATGCACATGAGCGGCTTGGTCTTTCTCGTGCTTGCTGCGTCTACCCTATTGATTGTGCTCTTTGATGTGCCTTTCCAGATCTGGACCATCAACGTGAAGTTGAAGATGTCGCGCCAAGATCAGAAAGATGAAATGAAAGAGATGGACGGCAATCCCGAAATCAAGGCCAAGGTACGCGCCATGCAGCGGGAGATGGCGCGTCGGCGGATGATGGCGGCGGTGCCCAAGGCCGATGTCATTGTTACCAACCCGACCCATTATGCGGTGGCGTTGCGTTATGCCGAAGGGGAAACGCGGGCACCCGTCCTGCTGGCCAAGGGCGCTGATCTGGTGGCCGCCAGAATCCGTGAGCTGGCGGCAGAACATCACATACCGGTGGTGGAAGCGCCACCCCTGGCGCGGGCACTCTACCATCATGTGGAGTTGGAGCAGGAGATCCCCGTCACTCTCTATCGGGCGGTGGCGGAACTCCTCGCCTATCTATACCAGCTCCGGTTGGCGACCCCGCAGCAGCAGCCGCAAGTGCCCGCGCACTGGTCAGTGCCCCCGGAAATGGATGAACGAGGATAAACTGTGAACGCCCTGAACCGGATGTTGCAACGCGCGAACTGGCATACCCTGGCGGCCCCGATCCTGGTGATCATGGTGCTCGCCATGCTTATTATTCCGTTGCCGACATTTCTTCTGGATATTTTCTTTACCTTCAATATTACGCTGGGCCTGATTATCCTGCTGGTCAGTCTCTACATGGTGCGCCCACTGGAATTTGCCGCCTTTCCGACGGCACTGCTGTTAACGACTTTGTTGCGCCTCTCCCTTAATGTGGCGGCGGCAAGGATCATCTTGCTGCACGGCCAGAATGGACCCGGTGCGGCCGGACAGGTGATTGAGTCCTTCGGTGAGTTTGTTGTGGGCGGTGACTATGCGGTAGGAATCATCGTCTTTGCGATTCTGGTCATCATCAATTTTATGGTTATCACCAAGGGTGCCGGACGCATTGCAGAAGTCAGCGCCCGTTTCACTCTCGACGCCATGCCGGGCAAACAGATGGCTATTGATGCGGACATGAATGCCGGCATTATCGATCAGGAAGAAGCCCATCGGCGGCGCAGCGAGATAGCGCAAGAGGCCGATTTTTTTGGTTCCATGGACGGCGCCAGCAAGTTTGTGCGCGGTGATGCCGTCGCAGCGATTATGATTCTATTCATCAACCTGATCGGTGGTCTGATCATCGGTATCTGGCAACATGGTCTCAGTCTTGGCACGGCAGCCCATGACTACACTCTGCTCAGCATCGGTGATGCGCTGGTGGCACAAATTCCGGCACTGGTCATTTCCATTGCCGCCGGCATTGTGGTCACGTCGGTCAATACCGGTCAGGATTTGGGAAAACAATTAGTGAGCCAGATTTTCCAGAACCGGGACGTACTGGTTATCGTCGCGGTGATCCTCGCCATTCTCGGGCTGATTCCGGGGATGCCGCATCTGCCGTTTCTGGGCGCAGGCGCGGTGTTGGGCGGCATCGTTTGGTATCGCAAACGCCAGCAGCCAAAGGCCGAAGCCGCGATACCCCCGCCACCCGCCGAGCCAGAGGAGGTCACCTGGGCCAGCGTCGAGCCGCTTGATCCACTCGGGCTGGAGGTCGGTTACCGGCTGATTCCGCTGGTCGACAAGGGGCAGGGCGGTGAGTTGCTGGCACGGATTCGCGGGGTGCGTAAAAAGTTCGCGCAGGACTTTGGCTTTCTGGTGCCCGCCGTGCACGTCCGCGATAATCTCGAATTGCGGCCAACGGCCTACCGGATCACCGTCAAAGGTGTTGAAGTGGCTGGTGGTGAAATCTTTCCGGATCTGCTGCTCGCCATAGACCCAGGCAATGTCCTCGGCAAGCTCGAAGGCACCCCGACTACCGACCCGTCCTTCGGCCTCCCGGCCTTGTGGATAAACAACGATCAGCGCGACAAGGCGGTCGCCCTTGGTTACACCGTGGTCGATCCGGCAACGGTGATCGCCACCCATCTGCATCAAATCTTGCAGTCCCATGGTGCTGAACTGCTGGGCCGCGAGGAGGTGGAGGGGATACTGTCTCATCTCGCCAGCCGCTCACCCAAGCTGGTAGAAGATGTCATCCCGAAGATGCTGTCTCCCGACAAGCTCAAGAAAGTCTTGCAGAACCTGCTGAATGAAGGCGTGCCCGTTCGCGACATGCGCACCATCGTCGAAATTTTGGCGGAGCACGCACCGCAAAGCCAGGATGTTGACGATCTCACGGCGGCCGTACGTACCGCACTCGGCCCTTATATTGTGCAAGGACTCTTTCCCGGGCAGGGGGAGTTGCCAGTCGCGGTGTTGGACGGACAGTTGGAACACTTATTGCAGGAGAGTTTGCGCAACAGTAATGGCGAGGCTTTGGAGCCGGGGCTGGCGCAGCGGGTGCTGGAAAAGGCGGGGGAGTTGATGCAGCAGATGGAGGCCGGCGGTATGCAGCCGGTGCTGCTGGCCATGGGTCCCATGCGCGCCTTTCTGGCCCGCTTTCTGGCCCGGACCGCGCCGCGGATGCGGGTGCTCTCTTACGCGGAGATCCCCGAAAATAAACGGATCAGGGTGGTGGCCACGCTCGGTGCTTAAATGGCCAGGCGCTCACCCTCAGGGAGAAAGACACAGATGAAGATCAGGCGATTTAACGGGGCGAGCACCCGCGACGTACTGCAGCAGATTCGCACCGCCTTGGGTGCCGACGCGGTCATTCTCTCCAACCGGGATGTGGACGGGGGTGTCGAGATCGTTGCGGCCATTGATTTTGATGAGAAGCAATGGGCTGAGGTCACGCCAACGCCGAGTTGGCCTGAACCATTACGCGGAGTTCCGGCAAAATTGCCAGCGGAGGATATTCCCACCATGAGCACCAAGCCCCCATTATCTGTCCCTGAACGTGTGGCGCCCATGGCAGTCAGCGGTAGCGCAACCATGGGGGCCACTCCGCTCCGTAACGAGCTTCAGGCCCTGCGGCAATTGGTGGAAAAACGCTGGGGCAGTCTGCGCGCCAGCAAGCTGGCGCGCGAGGTGCTGACGGACATGGGTTTCTCGGCGGGCTGGGCTACACAAATCGCTCAGCAGGCCGCAGACGAGGCCTGGGAGGCGCCACTGCGCGCGGCGCTGGAGGAGCGGGTGGGCTTGAGCGAGAACCCTCTGGGTAAAGGCGGAATTTTCGCGGTATTGGGTCCTACCGGCTCAGGCAAAACGACCAGCATAGCGAAACTTGCTGCCGCCCAGGTGTTGCGCCACGGGCCTCACTCCGTCGCATTGCTGACCACCGATACCTATCGTATCGCGGGCGTCGAGCAACTGGGGATATATGCGCGCATTCTTGGCGTACCGCTGGAGGTCATCCGTGGTCCGGAAGATCTCTTCCAGGCCTTGGAGAAACATAGTCAGCGACCGTGGATATTCATCGATACCATCGGTATGAGCCCGCGTGACCAGCGTCTGGGAGAGCAGTTGCAGTGGCTCGCCGCTCTG
This sequence comes from Acidithiobacillus ferruginosus, assembly GCF_018854495.1. Lineage (GTDB taxonomy): Bacteria > Pseudomonadota > Gammaproteobacteria > Acidithiobacillales > Acidithiobacillaceae > Acidithiobacillus > Acidithiobacillus ferruginosus. The sequence continues at coordinate 3,906 of NZ_JABBDR010000096.1, read as the reverse complement.
GGTCCGCAAGCCCATCGTTTTCTGCTCATATCGGCTGGACTGAGCGACAAGAGTTTGTCGACGGTTCTGGCACCTTATGCGGATCTTCCTCTGGCGGGAGCCATTCTCTCCAAAGTAGATGAAGCGCCGGCTTTTGGTGGCGCATTGGAATGGTTGGCACAACATCATCTACCCATTGCCTATTACAGCGACGGCCAGAAGGTGCCGGAAGACCTCCATGAGGCCCGTTGGGATGCGCTGATTCATGTGCTGCAATCCGTTTCGGCAGGCGATGCGGTGGCTAGCACTGCCCATAATCGCTATCATGGCGCCTGAAATGCAGGGGTCCGCGGTGATTGCGACCCCGCTGGATCAGGCGGAGGGACTTCGAAGGATGCGTGCGCGTAAACCAGTCAAGGTGATTGCCGTCGCCAGCGGTAAAGGCGGGGTGGGCAAGACCAATGTTGCTGTTAATCTGGCTGTTGCTCTCGCCCAGCAGGACGCGAAACCCCTGCTTTTCGACGCCGACCTCGGTCTCGGCAATGTGGATATCCTGCTCGGCCTGAGTCCCCGCTACAACCTCTCTCATGTAGTTTCTGGTGAAAAATCCATTGAAGAAGTGCTCGTCAATGGCCCTCAGGGTATTCGCGTGTTACCTGCGGCCAGCGGTATCGCGCGCATGGCGGTTCTGGATGGCCTGGCTCAGGCGAGTCTGATTCAGGCCGTGAGCAACCTCGACATCGACGTTGATTACCTGCTGATTGATCTTGCTGCCGGCATTGCGGGTGATGTGCTGACCTTCAGTTGCGCCGCCCAGGATGTCATTGTTGTGGTCTCCAATGAGCCGGCTTCCATCACCGACGCCTACGCCCTCATTAAGTTACTCAGCCGTGATCACGGCGTGCGGCGTTTCCGGGTGCTGCCCAATATGGTGCGTGACCAGCGCGAAGGTCAGATGCTCTTTCAGCGCGTTGCCGCGGTGGCGGACCGTTATCTCGATGTCAGTCTTGATCTGATCGGCAGCATTCCCCTGGATCCTGCTCTGCGCAGTGCGGTACGTTCGCAGCGGGCCATTGTCGAACTCTATCCCGACAGTCCTGCCGCCCGAGCGCTGCGCGAGCTGGCGACAACAGTGCGTGGCTGGTCCCTGCCAGCGGGTCCCGCTGGGCATATCGAGTTCTTCATGGAACGCCTGTTATCGGCAGAAAGATCGCTGCAGAGCCTATGAGTGCCGGAATGGCGGTGGATAGAATGGTACAGCGCAGTGCGCAGGTGGCGCGCTATGTGCCTCTGGTGCAGCGTATTGCCCAGCGAATCCGCGCCCGGCTGCCCGCCAATGTCGATGTGGCCGATCTCGTGCAGGCGGGTTTATTGGGATTGATGGATGCCCTCGATAGCCAGTCGGGAGACGAGAGTGATGCCTTCATCAGTTATGCCAGCATGCGGATTCGCGGCAGTATTCTTGACGAGCTGCGTGCCCAGGACTGGCTGCCCCGCCGTGCGCGTGCCAAGGAGCAATCTATCGGCCGGGCCATGGCCCGCCTGGAACAACATCTCGGACATCCGCCCAGTGATGAGGAAATCGCCAAAGATCTGGGCTGGACGATATCGGCTTACCAAGCCGCGTTGCGTGAGAGTGGCGGTCAGATTCTTTATCTCGAAGATCTGGCAGCGGACAATGACGCTTTTGTCGGTCGCTACCTCCGCGACGCCGCGGACGATATTCAGGCGGTGCTGGTATCTGAAGAATTTTCCCGCGATCTCCAGCGCGGTATCGGCACTTTACCGGAAAAGGAGCAACTGGTCCTCGCGCTTTATTATCAGGACGAACTCACGCTGAAAGAGATTGGCAGCGTATTGGAGGTCAGCGAATCCCGCGTCAGCCAGATTATGCGGCAAGCGGTCCTGCGTTTGCGTACCACCCTGGGAGACTGGCGTGATGACGGGCTTTGAGGGTTACTCATTTGCTGATCCCCAAAAGGGAGCAAAATCGTGGATTTTTTGACCCTGATTGGTTTGGTGGTGGCTTTCGGTGGTATTTTTGTCGGCCAGCTTCTGGAGGGCGGTAAGCTCAGTTCCATCCTTCAGCTCACTGCCTTCATCATTGTCATCGGCGGCACTATGGGCGCGGTGATGGTGCAATACACCATGCCCGTGTTCGTTCGTTCCCTGAAGATGGTGCCCTGGGCGGTGCTGCCCCCCAAAACTGATCCTCAGCCCGTCATCGCGCAAATTCTGGAATGGAGCAATACCGCCCGCAAAAACGGACTACTAGCGCTCGAAAGTCTAATTGAGGGTGTCAATGACCCGTTTTTACAAAAAGGCTTACAGATGCTGGTCGATGGGGCGGAACCGGGGAAAATCCGGGCTACCCTGGAGGTCGATCTGGATTCCCGCTCGGAGATGGAGCGGCAGGCGGCAAAAGTTTTTGAATCGGCGGGTGGGTACTCGCCGACTATTGGTATTCTCGGCGCCGTGCTGGGCCTGATTCATGTCATGGAAAATCTCGCCGATCCGGCCAAACTGGGGGCGGGCATAGCAACGGCTTTCGTTGCAACCATCTACGGTGTGGGGTCAGCCAACCTGCTTTTTCTCCCCATATCGAACAAGATTAAAGGTATCGTACATCAGCAAACCTACTTGCGTGAGATGATCATCGAAGGCCTGGTCGGGATAGCGGAAGGCGAAAATCCCAAAATCATTGAAGGGCGACTGCAGAGCTTTTACGCACGCTGAGCTCTAACCAATGGAAAACCAATGGTTATTACGCTAGTCCGGAAGGTCTATATGTTTTATATGATATCTGGAGTACAGCGTTTATGGCAGATTTTCCGCTTAGAACTAGGTGTTATAGCGCCGTGCGCTACGGAACCAGGCGCACCTGATTCCGGCCCCCCTGTTTTGCCCGATACAGAGCAGCGTCAGCAATAGCCATTTTTTCCTCAGGGGATGTATGGTGGGCGAGGGCGGTGATACCTATGGATACCGTAATATTCAGAGGGTGGCCATCGGTCGTCTGAAAAGGCTCGGCGGCGACGGTCCGACATAAGCGCTGTGCCGCAAGCATCGCGCACTCTTTGCCAAGACCTGGAAAAATTGCCAAAAACTCCTCACCACCATAGCGATACAAGCCATCATAATGACGCAAAGCAGCGCGCAGACGTCGCGCGATTTCCCGCAAAATCGTATCTCCAGCAGAATGTCCGTAGGTGTCATTGAGCGCCTTGAAGTGGTCGACATCTATCATCGCGATAAAGCCGTTAGCGCCGCGATCGACCAGAGCCTGTTCACGTGCCATGTCCTGCTCCATCCGCCGACGGTTTGGTAAATTGGTGAGGATGTCTATCTCCCCCAGGTTTTTACTAAAAGCTACGATCTCTTCAAAGCATCGCTGTTCTAAAGCACCGGCGGCATCTATGACAGGAACGAACTTTGGGATGGGACAGTTTTTTGACGCTTCTTCAGAATGAATTTGCAGTTGATGCAAAATCTCATGGCAGGAAGCCTGTAAACCGTACCAGCGGACTTTTTGGGGTTGCGGTATGCGTGCTTCAGGCCCGTGCAAGGCCTGTAAAACTATTTGCTCCGCACGGCGCGGCAGTTTTTTGCCTTGTAGATGCTCCTGCAACCAAGTTTGCCAAAATGTTTTCCAAGCGTTATGAAAATTAATTAAATCATCGAGATAAATGCTTTCTTCAGCGAGATCTCGTGTCTCGCTCCTGGAGCGGGGAGCATTCTGCAATCGGGCTGTCATGGAATCACCTCCTGTTTTATCTATTTAAGCAATAATTATGCCATGATAGGAGTGGCGCACGCGTTCTTGCCAGTACCCCTAGTCACGCCTTTATGGGCAGGGTAGTGTGGTTGGCCTTGCACCATCCACCATTTCAGTTTTCCCTGTGACGTGTCGTTATCCTTTCTAAGAAG
>NZ_JABBDR010000095.1 GCF_018854495.1 Acidithiobacillus ferruginosus | reverse complement strand
CCCCGCCAACATCATGTCCCTGGGCGGCATCGCCATTGCCATCGGCGTGATGATGGATGCCCCCGTGGTCATGATCGAGAATATGCACAAGCATTTAGAACACAACCCCGGCGTCGACCCTTGGGCGGCGGCCATAGCGGCGGCGGAGGAGGTCGGTCCGGCACTGTTCTTCTCGCTGATCATCATCGCCGTTTCCTTCCTGCCGGTCTTCGCCCTGGGCGGCGAGGAAGGCAAGCTCTTCGCGCCCCTCGCCTTCACCAAGACATTTTCCGTGGCCGCCGCCGCCATGCTCTCGGTAACCCTGGTGCCCATCCTCATGGCTTGGTTCATTCGCGGCCGCATCCTCCCCGAAAGCAAAAACCCCCTGAATCGGGTCCTGGCTTTCCTCTACCGACCGGTCATCCACGGTGTCCTGCGCGCTCCCTGGATCATTTTGGTCCTCGCCCTGCTGCTCACGGCCACCCTCTACTACCCCTGGAATCGCCTGGGGTCGGAATTTATGCCACCCCTGAACGAGGGGACGCTGCTCTACATGCCGGTCACCCAGGATCCGGCAGTCTCCATCGGCCAGGCGGCCGCGCTCCTGCAGCAAACGGACCGCATCCTGAAGACCTTCCCCGAGGTGGAGACGGTTTTCGGCGAGGCCGGAAGGGCACAAACGGCGACCGATCAATCGCCCCTGTCCATGTTTGATACGGTGGTGAATTTGAAAAATCCCGACCAGTGGCCAGCCGGGATGACCATGCACAAGCTGCAAAGCAAGATGAACAAAGCCTTGCAAGTCCCCGGCCTGTCGAATATCTGGACGCAGCCGCTCAAAGGACGGGTGGATATGCTGACTACCGGTCTCCAGACGCCATTAGGCATTAAAATCGGCGGAACGGATCTCGATACCCTGAACCGCCTGGGGCAGGACCTCCAAACGGTTTTGCGCAAGGTCCCTGGGACCCAAAGCGCCTATGCGGCCCGCGTCACCGGTGGCCGCTACATCGTCGTGCACACCGACCGCGCCAAGGCCGCCCGCTACGGTCTTTCGGTGGCGGATGTGAACCGTCTGGTGGAGACGGCGATCGGCGGCGAGATCCTGACCACTGCGGTGCAAGGGCTGGAGCGCTTCCCGGTGGATCTCCGTTACCCCCGGGAACTGCGCCAGTCCCTGGCCACCCTGATGGAAAGCCGCATCGCCGCTCCCGACGGCGCCCAGATCCCTTTGGCCCAGGTGGCCGACCTCCGCATCGAGGGAGGGCCAGCCATGCTCACTAGCGACAACAGTCGGCTGAACAGTTGGATCTACATTGACCTGAAGCCCGGCACCAACATCGGTGCTTATGTGCCCCGCGCCAAGGCGGCGATTGCGAAAGCCGTCCGTCTCCCAGGAGGTTATACCGTCTCCTGGGTAGGCCAGTATCAGGTCATGGAGCAGGCCGCCAAGCGCCTGGAGCTGGTCATTCCCGCCGTCATTCTGCTGATCGCCCTGCTCCTCTACTTCAACTTCAAAAACTGGGTGGAGGTGACCATCATCCTGCTCACCCTGCCCCTGTCCCTGGTCGGCGGTTTCTGGCTCGTCTACTGGCTCGGCTACAAACTCTCGGTGGCCGTGGCCGTGGGCTTCATCGCCCTGGCGGGGGTGGCGGCAGAATTCGGGGTGGTGATGCTCCTCTACCTGGATCAGGCCCTCATCCGGCGGCAGGCCCGCGACACCTTGCAGAGTTGGCATGATCTTCAGCTTGCCGTCATCGAGGGGACCATGCTGCGTCTGCGGCCTCTGGCCATGACCTTGACCCTGGTGGTGGGTGGCCTCTTGCCCATCATGTTCAGCCATGGCGCCGGTGCCGATGTGATGAAGCGTATTGCCGCCCCCATGGTGGGCGGCATGTTCAGCGCCGCGTTACTGGCGCTGCTGGTGATCCCCGCCCTCTACGCCCTGTGGCAGAAACGGCGATTGGGCCTGCGGTGATGATGCCGTGCGAAGTGGGAAGGAGAAGTTCGTGGCAACACTAACGAAGCGTAGGCATGGAGGATTGATGATGGAACCGAAATTATTGACATCGGCGAAGATGGGGGGGCATGGCGGGATCCGCTTCCGTCTGGATGGGGAATTAACCCCGGTATTGACGCTGGACTTGGGCCCTTTGAGTTTTGTGCTCTTTGAGCATCACACCTTATTGTGGAAAGACCAGAAAACCATCATTTCGGCCACGTCGCCGAAAAGCGCTCGAAGTTTTTGGGATCGTCCGTCGTGGCTGATGATGGCATCCGGACCCGGGTCATTGAGTCTCAGCCGGGATTGCGTCGGCAAGATATTCGGGGTGAGCCTGCATGACGGAGATACTCTGTTGGCACCCACCCCGCACTTTCTGGCGGCGAGCGGCGCGGTCCACATCGAGAGCTTCTCCGGCGAGAGCGACGGACCTTGGGTCACAGGGGACACCGCGTCAAGCATTGATCGCTTTTCCGTGGTAGGGGATGCGGAGGGGCTGGTTTGGCTGCACGGTCACGGGGACGTCTGGGAACTCACACTGGCGAAAGGGGAATCCTTGGACTTGGATCCGGGGGCATGGATCGCTCGTGATTCCTCGATCCAATGGGAATCCATTGGGCTGGGATCGCTTTCTACGGATCTGGCCGCAGGAGCGAATTGGGGCATATGCCGCGCACAGGGTCCCGGGACCATCTGGATGCAAAGTGGCGGGGTCGGCCTTGCGCGATGGTGAGGGCTGTTTCCCGGATCTTTGTGGGCTTGGTCAATGATACGCAGACCCTGGAGGAAGTATGAACTCAACAACGGATAACCGTTATATCCTGCACCCTGTCTGGGACCCGCTGCTGCGGGCACTGCATTGGTGGATGGCGCTTGCCATGATGGCGCAATTCACCTCAGGCGCGACCCTCCTGGCCTTGGGTAACGACATG
>NZ_JABBDR010000094.1 GCF_018854495.1 Acidithiobacillus ferruginosus | reverse complement strand
TGTGGATATTCGTTTGTTCCATCGGGAAACCGGCGCATTAATCGCAGTTACCCAGTGCAAGGCATGGCCGGATAAACCTATAGGAGTTGAGTTGGTTCGACAGCTTTTGGGCACAATGACCCATGAAAAAGCGCCCACCGGGACTTTTATCACCAATGGCACATTTACCAAGCCCGCCGAGGAGCTAGCCAAGGAAGATCCTATTATTCTTGTTGATGGCAAACACTTCATAGAACTGATTGAGCGGTTGCCCGCTTCGTCGCAGGCACGATTGCTGGCATTCGCAACGGAAGGGGATTACACCACGCCAAGCTGCCCACATTGCGGAATCAAAATGGTGCCAAGAACCAACAGAACGACAGGGAAAAAATTCTGGGGCTGCAAAAATTTCCCGGTCTGCAAACAAAGGTTATGGATCAGAAAAGGAACTGCCTAACTATCGCCTCAAAATGGCATGCGTTCCTCGTTGAAATATCAGACGGCCAAGCGGTGAACGGCAACAGCGACATCATGAGGAAGCGCTATGGGGAGGAAGAGGGACACAGGGAACAGGTAATCTTCGCCAGATTCATCAATGACGCGAATCATACCCATCTTTTGCGCTTCCGGGTCAGGTAACCCCTCATAAACCTTGCGAGGTTCGAGGGAAACCTCATAGTCGGCATTGGATATGCATAGCCAGAATGCCGGATCATTCGTCATGGATGGGGTGCTTGATCTTGTATTCAACTTTTCCGACGCCGTGTGCTTCATACCAATGAACCTCCGCGTAGATAATTTCACCACCAGGGAGCCGCACGTGAGCGAGCCCCTTTTTCTTTTTCCAGCGACCATCGCCGTGGGCCCTTCTGAGCCTAAGCAATTCACGAATGCCGGAGCCTTCAGCGATTGTCTCGATATGGGTAACTTTTCCAACAATATCCTCTGGCTTCATCGGTTACCCCATCCTCTTCGCCAGATCCTCCGCTTTTAGATGAGTGTACCGCTTCAACATCTGCAATGTCTTGTGGCCCGTAATGGCCGAGACTTCCATGGGGTTGAAGCCCTTCTCGAACAGGCGGGATGTGGCCTCGTGGCGGAGATCGTGGAAGGTCAGGTTATCGATGTTTGCTCGTGCGACGGCTTTGCGATACATGGCCTTAAGCCCGTCTTGCGTGTAGTTCCAGACCTTTCCATCCAGACGGCTGGGCAACTTGGTCAGCACTTCCACCGCAGCGGTGGAGAGCGGCACTATGCGCCTGGTGCCGTTCTTCGTATCAGGAAGCATCACAGTACGGGCTGGCAGATTCACCATCGCCCACGTCATGCCCATGATCTCACCCTGGCGCATGGCTGTTTCGATAGCTATGCGCACTACAGCAGCGATTTCCGGGTTCATCTTGCTGCAGGCATTCAACAGGCGGGTCTCCTCATCGCCGATAAGCCGCCTGTCTCGCCCTTGGGGCAACCTTGGCTTTCTGACCAGCTCGACCGGGTTGCTCAGATTTTCCATGCCCCATTCCTTGCGGGCGACGGTGAATAGATGGGAGAGCAGGGCCAAGTGCAACCGGATCGTGTTGGGGCTTTTCTTCTCTGCTTCCATGTCTTTTATAGCAAGCGCCACATCCTGCCCGCGAATGCTGGACATATAGCGGGAAGCAATGGGTCGCCCCTGCCACTGCAACAAGAAACTTGCACCATGCCGCCCACCATCTTTCCGCTCAGGTAAAACGTCGGTAGCGTATCGCGCAAGACACTCTTTCAGTGTGGTGCTTTCAGATTCACTTCGATCTCGCCAGACCCCGCGCACCATCTCGGACTCCACGACCGCCGCCCAGGCCAGCGCGTCAGCTTTCGTGCGGAATGTCTTGAACTGGGGAGGGAAGCCCTTCTTTCTGACTGAGACCTTCCAGCCGATATGTTCGCCCTCACGATCATATACCGCGCTCACCCCTGCCATTTTGTACCACCTCGACCGTCGCCGATTTAGGCTCACTGTACTGCAACTGTACTGCAAATTCAAATCAGGGCTTTATTTCAGGGAAAAATGTCCCCCGTACCCCGTTAATTCCAGGTATCCTCGTCCTATAATTGCATCGTTATTCAACGCACTAACAGCGCCTTCCCAGTAGACGGTGCCGCTGCTGCGGCTGGCATCGAATTCCTGATTGTCCATGAGTGGGACGATAGCGAAATGCAGATTTCCCACCTGCATCTGCCAGCGCACGGGGTAGCGTATACCGGTTTGCGGCGACCGCCACCAGTCGGCGGGCTGCATGTGGATGTCTTTGGCCGGAATGTAGTGTACCTGGCCCTGCGCATTGCGCTCTGTACCTGCCAGCCAGAGGGGCGCACCGTCGGCGCGGCGCATCATGAAGACCATGAGGGCACCGCCATCCTTCAGATTGACCCCCAGCCAATCCCAGCCGACGGCCTGTTTGGGCAGGTACGCCGCCGACCATTCGTGATCCAGCCACGCCTCCCCGCTGACGGGCTCACGCCGTCCTTTGATGTCCACCGTCCCGCTGACCTTCAGCTGTGGAAGGCTGTAGTAGTAGCTGGCATTCTTCGGGTCTGGACCCTTCCGGCTGATGCCCTGGAGACCTTCGAGCAGCGCCGGTTGGGTTGCGGTGAATCGCAGTCGATAACGGACGTTTTTGCCATCAATGTGGGCTTCGTAAGCCCGCCCCTGCTGGCGCAGATACCAATGGTGAATCCAGACATCGGTATGGTTTCGATCCGCCCCTGCTAATCCGAGACCTGCCCGTGCGGCCCGTTGCGCGGTGAGCAGATGCCCGATGCGGGGATCGCTCAGCGCCGCCTCGGCAAAAAGCAGTTCACCGGGATTGAATGCGCTGGGGTTTGCCCAGACCTCAGGGGCCCGGACCCGGAAAAAGGTGACCTGAAATCCCAGCGGTTTTCCCGATGCGTTATGTAGCCAGCCCGTTACATACCACCATTCAATGGGGAAATCCGGGTGACTGCCCAGGGCGTTGGGGAATTGCATGGGGTACTGCGGGGTGACCTTCACATCCGGGGTGGGCTGTAAAGGCAGGGGCGTCCCCGGCAGACTGGATTCAGCCTGCGCTGGTCCACAGAGCCCGCAGCACAATGCCAGAAGACCAGAATATACCCCTTTACGCGGTAATCCCGACCATAAATGACTAATCATCGCGCAGCACTGCCGAGGTGTGGCGGACCGCTCGCCGCCCGGCCAGCACCATGGTGGCCGTGCTCGCCAGCCAGAGGATGGCACTCAGGGTCAGCAATAGCGGCCAGGACGGATGAAAGCCCATGTGCCAATGGAAAGACTGGGGATTGACCACTTCGATCAGGATGATGCTGATGGCCATCCCCAGTGCGCCGCCGATGAGTATTCCGAGTAGCGAAAGGACGCTGCCCTCGGCAAAGAGCAAGGTGAGCAGATCACGCCGCCGCAGACCCAGATGCCGGAGCATGGCGAATTCGCTGCGGCGCATTAGCGTCTGCGCCCCGAAGCCGCTGCTTACCCCCAGCAGCCCGATCACCATGGCGACAGCCTCCAGTGCATAGGTGGCGATGAAGCTCTGGTTGAATATCTGTAGGCTCTTGCTGCGAATTTCTTTGGGGGTCGCGATCAATAATTGGCCACCACCGGGCAGTGTCTGCCGCAAGTTGCGGATGGCGGCCGGTATCGCAGCGCCGGGACGCAGCCAGAGGGCGACGCCATTGACCGCATCGTCTCCGGACCATGCGCGGTATTGCTGAATGGGTATAGACACTGAACCCTCCTGATAGGCGTAATCCCGATAGATGCCGGCGATGGTCACCACCCGCTCCTGCCCACCCAGCGGCAGATGGATCACCTGCCCTGCCTGCCAGCCACTGATGCCTGCCAGAATCTCCGAAATCCACACGGGCGGCGGTTGTTGTGGCCCGACCCTGACCGCATGGAGTACCTGCAATTCCCGCCCCGGATCGTTGATGTTCATGCCCCGCGCGAGAAGCGTCACCGGCGGGTGTCCCGG
>NZ_JABBDR010000093.1 GCF_018854495.1 Acidithiobacillus ferruginosus | reverse complement strand
GGCACCTGCCATATCGATCTCCAGATCGCGGCTGAGGCGGCGGCTGAGGCGGGCGCGATAGAGATCGAGACTGCGGAAGCGCCAGTGCTGCGGGCCGCTGCCTTCGGGATGAATAACACCGTAATGCACCAGTTGCACGGCTTCGCCCTCGGCGCAGTGGAGCAGGGTGCAAAAGTGCGGAAAATCGAAGCAGAAATCGCCCTCTTCCAGCAACTCCGCTTCGATGACGGTGATCGGTGGTGAAACCATGGCGCATTCTCCTCGGTCTTCTGGTCAGCGGCGGGGATGGAAGTCGGACATCTCTGCCAGTTGGTTCCACAGGGCTTTTTCCGGTTCGCTGATTTTTTTGGGGACGACAATCTGGATTACGGCATACAAATCTCCAGGTGGTTTACTGCCGGCGCCTGGCAATCCCTTTTGACTGAGCCGCAGCTTCTGCCCGCTGGTGCTGCCGGCCGGAATCTTCATGCGCACGTCGCCATCCAGGGTGGGAACTTCGACGCTGGCGCCGAGCACCGCCTCCCACGGAGTGATGTGCAGGTCATGATATAAATCACTGCCCTCTATCCGAAACCTGGGGTGAGGCTGAAACTGGATGTGCAGGTACAGATCCCCATTGGGACCGCCACCCATACCCGGCGCACCCTGCCCGGCCATACGTAGTCGCTGTCCTTCGCGGATGCCTTTGGGGATCTTGACGGTCAGGCGCCGCACTTCACGGCGCATACGGCCATCGGGGCCCATGGTGGGTACTTCCAGGCTGATCTCGCGCTGGGCGCCGTGGGCCGCATCCTCCAGGCTGACGCGGATCGTGGCCTCGCTATCTTCGCCCTGGCTGCGGAATCCGCCCGCCCCGCCGCTACCGAAGCCACCACCCTGCTGCTGGCGGAATATGGACTCGAAAAAGTCGCTGAACCCGCCGCCACCCCCGCCAAAGCCACCCCCGGCCTGCTGACCCCAACCGGGCGGGGGCCGGAACTCCTGGCCGGCGCGCCAGTTGCTGCCCAACTGGTCATAGGCGGCGCGTTTCTCCGGATCCTTGAGCACCTCATAGGCTTCCTGGAGGTCCTTGAAGCGTTCCTCCGCATCCCTTTCCTTGCTCACATCCGGGTGATATTTGCGCGCCATTTTGCGATAAGACGCTTTGATGGCATCGGCATCGGCGCTGCGTTCGACCCCCAGAATTTTGTAGTAGTCCTTGTATTCCAACTCGTCCCCCTTATCATTGGTTATAGCAGACAGCGGCCCGACTGCAAGTCTGCCTGCCACAATGCGGTCATTACGCCGCATTTTCAAGCCTGGGCGCGTGCGCGCAAGGAGTTGTCGTGTCTGAATGGTCTGCTCTCAATCCCCGCCAGATGGAGGCGGTAACCCTGCCGCCCGGTCCGGCGTTGGTGCTGGCGGGGGCAGGATCGGGAAAAACACGGGTGCTGACCAGCCGTATCGCCCACCTGCTGGAAGGCGACGTATACCCTGGCGCAATTCTTGCGGTGACCTTCACCAACAAGGCGGCGCGCGCTATGCGCGGGCGATTGGATGGCATGGTGGCCATGGACTTGCGGGCCTTGTGGATGGGCACCTTCCACGGCATCGCCCACCGCCTGTTGCGCATGCATCACGAAGCGCTGGGCCTGCCCGCAGACTTTCAGGTCCTGGATGCCGACGATAGCCAGCGCCTGCTGCGGCGGATCATGCGGGAAGCGCAGATGGATGAGAAGCAGTGGCCGCCGCGCGCCATGGCCGGGCGTATCGGCCGCTGGAAAGACGAGGGTTGGGGGCCGGAGCATCTGCAACAATATGAAGGTCCGGCGGCAGCGCCCTTCATTCCCATCTACAGCGCCTATGAAGCGGCTAAAAGGCGCTCCGGGCTGGTGGACTTCGGTGACCTGTTGCTCTACGCCCTGCGTCTCTGGGAATCGCCGGAAATCCTCGATCATTATCAGCGCCGTTTTCAGCATATTCTGGTGGACGAGTTTCAGGACACCAATGCGGTGCAATATGCCTGGTTGAAGGGACTGGCCCGGCATGGGCAGATTTTCGTGGTCGGCGATGACGACCAGTCCATTTATGCCTGGCGCGGTGCGCGAGTGGAGAATCTGCTCCGCTTCGGCGAAGACTTTGCCGGGGCACAGATGGTGCGCCTGGAGCAGAACTACCGTTCTACGGCACCCATCCTGCAGGCGGCGAATGCCGTTATCGCCCACAATCCCGATCGTCTCGGCAAAACCCTGTGGACGGCGGAGCCGGGCGGTGAGTCCATTCAACTCTACACCGCCTACAACGAATTCGACGAGGCGCGCTATGTGGTGGGCCGCGTTCAGCAATGGCTGGACGATGGTGGGCGGCGTGCGGACTGCGCCATCCTCTACCGCTCCAATGCCCAGTCGCGGGCCTTTGAAGAAGTGCTGGTGCGTGAAGGGATGCCCTATCGGGTCTATGGCGGCCTGCGCTTTTTCGAGCGAACGGAGATTAAGGATACGCTGGCCTATCTCCGCCTTACCGCCAACCGCCACGATGATGCGTCTTTCGAACGGGTGGTGAATGTGCCGGCGAGGGGCATTGGCGCGGTCAGTGTCGAGCGTCTGCGGAATCTGGCCCGCGAGCGCGGCCTCTCGCTCTGGCAGGCCGCCGGCGAACTCGGTCAGCCGAAAATCAGTGCGTTCCTCCATCTGGTGGATGATCTCGCCGCACGAACGGCGGAGGCGGATCTCGGCGAGCGGGTGGAGACGGTACTGGCCCGCACCGGGCTACGGGAGTGGCACGGTCGCGAGGGCGACCGCGCCGAAGGCCGCCTGGAGAATCTGGATGAGCTGATCAATGCGGCACGCGGCTATGCCCAGGACTGGTCCGCCGACCCCAATCTCGGTGATCTTGCGCCGCAACCGGGGAATATGCTCTCGGAGTTCCTGACCCATGCCGCCCTGGAAGCCGGGGATGGTGCCGGAGACGCCTGGGAGGACTGTGTGCAGTTGATGAGCCTGCACAGCGCCAAGGGCCTGGAGTTCCCGCTGGTGTTTCTGGTGGGGCTGGAAGAGGGGCTGTTTCCCCATCAGCGCTCTCTGGAAGACCCCCAGGGGCTGGCTGAGGAACGGCGCCTGTGTTATGTCGGCATGACCCGGGCCATGCGCCAGCTGGTCATCAGCCATGCCGAGAGCCGCCGCCTGCACGGCAGTGAGCGGATGACCATGCCCTCGCGCTTTCTGCGGGAGATTCCCCGGGAACTGCTGCGGGAGCTGAGGCCACGGGCACGGATCAGCCGACCAGTTATGCCAGTGCGAGTACAGGCACCGGAAATGCCCTATCCCCTGGGGTCGCGCCTCCAGCACCCGGTCTTTGGCGAGGGAATGGTGCTGGATTATGAGGCTGGCGGCCGCCAGGGCCGGATTCAGGTGCAGTTTGCCTCGGGAAGCAAGTGGTTGGCGCTGGGAGTGGTGGCTTTGGAGCGGTTACCTTAAAACAGGGAGTGGAGCGTGATGGAAATGAAACTACAGGGCGTTTTGTGCGTACTATTTCTGCTGTTTGCACCCGCTGTCTGGGCGTCGGTGAATATCAATACTGCGGATGCCACGGCGCTGGATGCGCTGCCGGGCATCGGTCCGGCCAAGGCCCAGGCGGTGCTGGAATACCGGCAGGCACACGGGCCTTTCAGGAGCGTGGATGAGCTCGCCAGTGTCCACGGTATCGGTCCCAGGCTCCTGGAGCGATTGCGCCCAGTGCTCAGTCTCGATGGCGCCACGACCTTGCCACAAACCGCAGCCAGACACACCGGCCATTCCCATACCGCCGTGCCGACCGGCGAGGAACGCGTTGTCCGACACGGCAGTCACGGGTACATCCTGGAAAGTGGTCCGCAGACGAATGCTTTCTCCCTGAAGGACTAAGCGATCTGCCTCAGTCCATCGGGCGGAAAATCCCCCAGATCGGTTCGCCCTGCCAGGCATGCAGGGCCGCCATGCCAACATGCCCGATCCAGTAGACCCAGACCACAGTGCCCAGGAATTCGTGCACGGGAACCAGTATGTGCAGGGTGTCCCCCGGCGGGGTTCCGCTCTGGGGCAGGAAAAAGAAAATGACGGAGCCGATGACCCCTGTGCAGGTCACCGCCAGCAGTCCCAGACCATGCATCAGGCCGGCCAGCCCGCAACGGGGCCCGGTTGGCGGCAGACGGGCACGCAGCAGCGTGCGGGCATCCGCCAGGATGGGCGCCCACGGCCCTCTCCAAGGAAAGATCTCACGGCGGATCTGGGGTTCGCTGGCAATCCATAACCACTGCCAGAGAATGAACAGCACCGTCATCAGGCCAATCCAGGAATGGAGGCTGAAGAGGATGCCGCCGATACTGCTATAGTTGGCATGCTTCCAGTTGGGCTCCATCCACAGCGAGGACCAGAGCTGCCAGGTGACGCCAAAGGCAATCCCTGCATGCAGCCAACGGCCCTCCCGGGGCCAGATATTGCGGGGCGGTTTCGGGTTGGCTTCTGCACGCATGATCATTGGGCGACGCCTCCACGTCATAAACGGACCGGATTCAGGGTGGGTCGGAGCACTCTAACCCAGGCAGGCCGGACCGCCAAGATGATGCTTGAATCCCGACCCCGGCAGGATTATAAGAACACTCTGATATCCTATAAACCGGGGCCCGCGCGAGCGTGAAAGGTCGCTTGATACCGGCTGGTGCAAATAAGGGAGGGGCGCATGATCTGGCTGTACGTCATCAACACCTGCATCGCCGTAGGTATCGTCCTGGCCGTGCTCTTTCCGCGCCAGACCCAACGACTGCTGCGCTTGCTGGGTTTGTGGAACCTGGTCAGTTCGGTCGATACCATACGGTTTCAAAAAATCATGCAGAGTCTGGGAATCTTTCTGATGGTGGCGGCGGTTGCACTCTTCGCCTCGATCCTTGCCGGTGGTCATCCGCTGGATTGGGCCTTGCCCGCCAGCGAGGGCCTGTTCTTCGGGCTCGCGCTGGTGGTGCTCGCACACTGGTCGGGGAAGAAACCACCCGATGATCCATCGTGATACCCATGGTGTGTCTCTGAGCAGCATCCGGCAGGAGGCTAAGCGCCTCGCTGGCGCATGAGGAGAATCCGCCGGTATTCCTCCGGGTCTTTGCATTGCGTGATGGTCCCGGGGCGGCGAAAGTGCATGGCATCCAGGCGCAGGAGCCAGAAGCGCAGGGCCGCTGCGCGCAGCAGTGGAAACCACAACACTTCCTCGCCGGCCTGCAGAGGTCGGGTAGCCACATAGGCATCCCACAACGCTGTAACCAATGCCCGGTCGAAACGGCCATCGGCTTCCGAGCACCAGGCATTGGCCACCACCGCCAGATCGTAAAGCCAGGCATCGTCCCCAGCATAATAAAAATCGATGGTGCCGGAGATCTGGCCGTTCTCGAACAGGACATTATCGGGAAAAAGATCCGCATGGACGACGCCACCGGGAAGATCCCTGCGATTCAGTGCGCTCTGATAGACAATTTCATCCGCAATCACGGCGTTGTTTTCCGGGCTCAAGTGTGGCACCAGATATCTGGCCGTTTTCTGCCACCAGGGGAGTCCGGCGGGGTTGGGGTGCCGCTCCGGGAAGGCCTCTCCGGCCAGATGCATGCGCGCCAGCAAGGTGCCAAGCACGCCGATTTCGGCAACAGAGGGCGCCCGGCCCTCGATGGACGCACCACTCAGACGCTGAACGATGGCAGCGGGTTTGCCGCATAACGTACTGAGACTGTTTCCTGCGGTGGTGTGCACCGGGCGTGGGCAGGGAATGCCGCGTAGGCTCAGCCATTCGGTGAGATCCAGGAAATAAGGGATTTTATTACGCGGCAGACGCTCGAATATTGTCAGGACAAAATGACCCTTTTCGGTGTCGAGGAAATAGTTGCTGTTCTCCACACCGGCGGAGATGCCGATCAGCGCGCGGGCGCCGCCGAGGTCATAATCTCTGAGAAATTGCGCGAGTTCGCCTTCGCTGACATTGGTATAAACAGACATAAACGGCACTTTCGCTCGGAGATGGGGAGGAACAGGGCAGAATTACCAGCGGAAAATAACCCAATGCGGCACACTCAGGTGTTCAGCCGCCGTCTGCGGCACTTCGGTGAAGCGGCCGGTGCCACCCTTGTCTTCCAGATAGTACGGTGGGAACGGTTTGGGTGGGATGACCTTGACCATGTACACTTTGCCATTGACCTTATATTCCTCGATCCGGGAGCCTTTCGGCACCTTGATCTCGGCTTTGGGCCCGGTTTTGGCCTCGGGGGCCAGCGTCGGCAGATGCAGTTTTTGGAGATTGTCCGCAGCCCATGTGGAGAGGCTGGTGCCTAACGCAAAGCAGGTACCGACAACTAGGACGAAGATACGTATGGACATGGTAGTACTCCCTGGGGTCCTTAAAGGTTGAGAAGGGCCTCTGTCTCAGCGGCGGACGGCGCAAAGCCGCGTTTTTCATAGTGATTAAAAATGGCCGATACTACTTCGTCGGTGTCGTCGATAATGGTGATGAGATCGAGATCTTCCTGCCTGATGGTGCCTGCGGTGAGCATGGAGCCCCGCCACCAGTCGATCAGCCCTTTCCAGAAGCTGGACTCCACCAGGATGATGGGCATTTTGCGGGTCTTGCCCGTCTGGACCAGGGTCAGGCACTCGGCCAGTTCGTCCAGGGTTCCGAAACCGCCCGGCATCACCACGTAGGCGACCGCGTATTTTACGAACATGACCTTGCGTGAGTAGAAATGCTCGAAGGATATGGAGACATCCTGGTAAGGGTTGGTGTGTTGCTCATGGGGCAGTTCGATATTGAGCCCGATGCTGTAGCCCGTGCCGCGAAAGGCGCCCTTGTTGGCGGCTTCCATCACGCCGGGACCGCCGCCGCTGATAACGGAAAAACCGGCATTGGAGAGTTTCTCGGCAATTTCCTGGGCTTTCAGATACCAGGGATGTTCCGGCTCGATGCGGGCTGAACCGAAAATGCTGACACAGGGTTCGACATCGGCCAGCTTTTCGTAACCATGTACAAACTCAGCTATAATCTGAAAAATTTTCCAGGCTTCACGGGTGAGGCGCCCCTCGCCCTTGTCGCGCAGTTTTTCCGCATCGAGATGTGCCCGCATCCGTCGTTCCAGTGTCAATGGTGATAGTTTCTCGTATTATGACGGAAATCCGCGGAGAAGTCCCAGACCATGCCCCAAGATCCCCGTATCCTCGTCGATGCCTCCAGCTTCCTCTATCGTGCCTTTCACGCGCTGCCTGACTTGCGCGCCCCGGACAATCTTCCGACCGGAGCTATTTACGGTGTCGCCAACATGCTCCGCCGCCTGCTGAAGGAGCATCCGAGTGACGAAATCATCGTCATATTCGACGCCCCCGGCGGGACGTTCCGGGACAGACTTTATCCTGAGTATAAGGCACACCGGCCCGCCATGCCGGAGGAGCTACGGGTCCAGGTTCCGCTGCTGCACGACTGGATCAGGGCTACCGGCTTGCCGCTCGTGATCGAGCCCGACGTGGAGGCGGATGACGTGATCGGCACCCTGGCCCGGGAGGCGGCGCCCGACCAGCAGGTGCTTATCGTCACCGGCGACAAGGATATGGCTCAATTGGTGAATTCGCGGGTGCGGCTTATCGACACCATGAAAGGTATCGAAACGGATGTGGCCGGGGTTGAGGAGCGCTTTGGTGTGCCGCCGGAGCGTATTGCCGACCTGCTGGCGCTGATCGGCGACAAGGTGGACAACATCCCCGGCGTGCCCGGCGTCGGGCCGAAAACGGCCGCCCGGTGGCTGACGCAATATGGCGATCTGGACGGCGTGCTGGCCCACGCCGGCGACATCGGCGGCAAGGTGGGTGAGGTGCTGCGTGCCTCCGCACATTATCTGCCGTTGAGCCGCGATCTGGCGACCATTCGCTGTGATCTGACGTTGCCTGTCGCGACTTACGCCCGCCGGGCGGCGGATGTGGTCGCCCTGCGGGCGCTGGCGCAGCGCCTGGGTTTTCATGCCTGGCTCAGGGACCTGCCTGCGGACGATGCGGGGAAAGTGCCGGAAAAGCGGAGCAGTGATATAGATCGCGCCGCCTACCAGGCCATCACCACTGCGGAAGCGCTGGATACGCTGCTGTTTGCCCTGAAAGCGGCCGATGTGGTCGCTTTGGACACGGAAACCACGAGCCTCGATCCGCTGCATGCCGATCTGGTGGGGATTTCCTGCGCCTGGCAGGCCGGTGGCGACTATCAGGCTGTCTACGTTCCCGTTGGCCACCGCGACGCTGGTCCGCAACTGGATCGACAGACAGTCCTCACCGCCTTGCGCCCGTGGCTGGAAGACCCACAGGCCGCCAAGCTGGCCCAGAACGCTAAATACGATTGGCGGGTTTTCTGGCGACATGGTATCCACCCCGCCGGCCTGGCCCGCGACACGTTGCTGGAAAGCTACGTCTTAAACAGCAGTCACAACGGTCACGATCTAGACACCCTCGCCGAGCGCTACCTGCAACATCAGAACATCCGCTACGAAGAGGTGGTCGGCAAAGGCAAGTCAGCGCGTAATTTTGCCGATGTGCCGGTAGCGGAGGCGCTGCCCTACGCGGCAGAGGATGCCGATGTCTGTCTGCGTGTGGACGCGCAGCTCTGGCCGCGGTTCGCCAGCGAACCGGGCTTGCGGCGCGTGTTGATGGAAATAGAAATGCCGCTGGTGCTGGTGCTGGCGCGTATGGAAGAAGCGGGTGTCAAAATCGATCGTGCCCAGCTCGAAGTGCTGAGCACGGAACTGCGTAAAGATATGGCGGACTGTGAACAGAAGGCTTTTGTTCTGGCGGGGCAGTCCTTCAACCTCAACTCCCCCAAGCAGATCCAGGAAGTTCTCTTCGACAAGATGCGGTTGCCGGTACTCAAAAAAACCCCCGGCGGTCAGCCGTCGACCAATGAAGACGTGCTCGCCCAGCTCGCGGTTCACGCCGATCTGCCGCGCCTGATTCTTGATTATCGTGGCATGGCCAAGCTCAAAAACACCTATGCAGATGCACTGCCGCAGATGATCAATCCCGACACCGGCCGGGTCCATACCCATTTTCAGCAGGCGGTCGCGGCCACCGGACGCCTCTCCTCCAACGATCCGAATCTGCAAAATATCCCGGTGCGTACCGAACAGGGTCGGCGTATCCGCCAGGCTTTTGTCGCCGAGAATGGGCACTGGCTGCTGAGCGCCGATTACTCACAGATCGAACTGCGTATCCTGGCCCATCTCTCCGGGGATGCACGCCTATTGCAAGCCTTTGCGGAAGGCGAGGACATTCATGCGGTTACAGCTGCCGAGGTCTTTGATCTGGCCCCGGAAGATGTGGATAGTGCCGCACGTCGTGCCGCCAAGGCGATCAACTTCGGTCTGATTTACGGGCAGACGCCCTACGGCCTCGCGCAACAGTTGGGCATTGATCAGGCTGCCGCGCGACAGTACATGGATCGTTACTTTGAGCGCTATCGGGGTGTTCTTGAATATATGGAGCAGACCCGTGCCCTGGCGAAAAAGCAGGGTTATGTGGAGACGCTCTTTGGCCGCCGTCTGTATGTACCGGAAATTCGCTCCAGCAACCCGGCCCGGCGTAATTATGCCGAGCGTGCGGCCATTAACGCACCTATGCAGGGCACTGCGGCGGATCTCATCAAGATGGCGATGATTGCGGTGGATGCCTGGTTGCAGGAACAGCCCGAGCGTGGTCGGATGATTCTCCAGGTACATGACGAACTGATTCTGGAGGTGCCGGAGGCCGGCCTGGAGGCTGCGAAGTCGGCACTAAAGGCGCGTATGGAAGGTGTGGCGGAACTGGCGGTGCCGCTCCTCGTGGGGTTGGGTATCGGCAAGCACTGGGATGAAGCGCACGGCTGAACTCAGTCTTTCCCGGCAGTCTCCGTTCCGCTGCTGAAGCGGAACATTTTCATCACCGCATCGCTGTCCAGTTGTTCGCCGTTGAGGGCCATGGCCAACAGTTCCCCGCCCAGCACCTGGGGGGCGATGATCATGTCCGGCTGCACCCGGCGGACGCGTCCCAGATTTTTGCTATCGTTGACGGCAGCTACGGTTTTGGCGGAGCCCTCCATTTCTTTGACCGCCAGCACCACAAAGGCGTTTTCCGAGTCGTCGGCCCGTAGGGCAAGTACCGCCGCCGCCTGGTCGGCCCCGGCACTGCGCAGCACGTCCGTGTCGCTGGAGTCGCCGATAACGAGATCTTCCGGCGGATAGATGGAGTCATCAGGCTGATGCCCCATCACCATTACCACGGGTAGATTGCGACTCTTGAGTTCGCGATAGCTGTTGCGCGCCAGCGGGGTGTCGCCCGCAATAATATAATGGCCTTTGCGAATCATGTGGCGCTTTTCTCCTTGCAGGGCGGATTGCAGGCGGTTGTTCACTGCCGGAACGATAATGGCCGAAAGCGACGTGGCAAATACCGTTATCCCCAGCACGATTAAAGATACCACAAAAAGCCGCGCTTCGTTGCTGACCGGCAGGATATCGCCGTAGCCCACGGTAGCCATGGTGACCACCGAAAAATACAGCGCCGTGGACAGGCTATGAATCTGCGGTCTGAACCCGTTCCCCAGAATATATGCGCCAAAGACGCCGTAGCTCATGACCATGATGGCGCCGACCAACGCAAACAGCGTGCCGGTGGCCAGACTGCTGCGGTTAAAACGGCCGCGAAATATCCAGAGGAAAAAGACCAGCGCGGCATTATAATAGAGCAGCACGGAAATCTGCTGAGGATGGCGGTAAATTCCAAAGGCGAGGATGGCCGTCGCCATGGCCAGGACGAGGGCCCAGGCAAAACGGGAGCGGAAGACCAGTCCCAGGGACATGATCAGCAACACCACGCCCGCAGCACCCTGGGGAACGCCGCGAAAGGCATCCAGCACAAAGCTGTGCGAGACATCCGCCAGACTGCCGGCGTAGCTCAGACCCAGCAGATGCTCCAGGGCCGGGAGGATATTGAATATCCCCAAAAAACCTACTGCCGCGGCGATGAGGAATTGCGGGTACCAGTCCTCCAGGTGGAGGACGTTCGCCCAGTGCTGCCGGCGCGCGCGCCAGCGGGCACGCCGGTCTGGCCGCAAAACGTGCCAGGGATGGTGTTCACTGAACTTTTTTGGCACGCGTCACTCCAAGGCTATAGATGACCCGTTGGTTGTCTGGGTCCGGTCTACCCTCCCTGACCGGATCATGAGTTCTCCCCTCCCTTTGAGAACTCGCTATTAGCCCCGGCTTCGGCTGGGGTTTCTTTTTCTGCATCCGGTGTGAGCCATCTTGCTATACGTTCATGCAACTCATCTATACCCAACCCCGACTGGGCAGAAAATAGCTGCATGGCGACCCCCTGCAATTCCGGAATCCGCCGCAAGCGGGCCATTTCCTGAGTCGCCGCACCGCGGCTGAGTTTGTCTGCTTTGTTGAGCAAGACATGCACCGGTCTACCGCAGCCCTCCGCGAAGGCAATGAGGTCGGCATCGTGGGCAGTATAGGGGTGGCGGATATCCATGACCAGGATCAATCCGCGCAAGCTGCCGCGCCGCCGTAGATATTGTTCCAGCAGTGGTCCCCAGGAGCGCCGCAGTGCCTCGGGAACCTTGGCGTACCCGTAGCCGGGCAGGTCCACGAGGCGTTGCCCCGGATCGAGATCGAAAATATTGATGGCCTGGGTACGGCCCGGGGTGCGGCTGACCCGCGCCAGTGCCCGGCGCTCGGTCAGCATATTGAGGGTGGATGACTTGCCGACATTGGAACGGCCGGCAATGGCCACTTCGGCGCCATCATCGGCGGGCAACTGGCCCGCCTGGGTCACACTCAGGCGA
>NZ_JABBDR010000092.1 GCF_018854495.1 Acidithiobacillus ferruginosus | reverse complement strand
CCCGCCAGCAGGAAAAACCAGAGACTGATATGGCGTAGTGTGCTACTGAGGCGGGGGCGCGGCGCATTAGCGTCTGGCAGCGTGCCATAGGGCAGATAACGACTCGCCCCCCATGCTGCCACCAGAAAAATGGCGATACCGGGCAAGAACGCGGTCATTCCCCAGTGGGCAAGCAGCTCGCCCATGCCCAGCGACAAGGCGATAAATCCAAGGGAGCCCCAGAGTCGAATACGCCCATAGGCGGTGCCGCAGCGTTGTGCCCAGTCCATGGTGGTAGCATCCACCAGGGGTAGCGTTGCTGCCCAGAAGAAGGAAAAAGTCAGCGTGATCAGCAGCAAGGCCGAAAAGTTACCGTGGGCCAACCCCAGGGCAAGGAAGCCCGCTGCAGTAATCAGCGCCGCCCAGGGGACGATCCGCCGACTTCCCCAAAAATGCGCCAGCCAGCCCCAGAGATTGGGCGCCAGCACCTTACTGAACTGCACGGCCGCGGTGAGGATTCCGATCGCCAGAGGACCCTGGCCCTGGGCATGCAGCCATGGACCCCAGTAGGGCATAAATGCCCCCAGCGCGCAAAAGTACAGAAAATAGAAGGCGGCAAGCCAGCCCCCTTCCCGGTCTGCCTGCATACCTTAGGTAGGGATGGGGGGCAGCGGTGTCTGCACGTCGGCGTTCTGGGCGCGGTGGCGCATCCAATGATCCATAATCACCAGCGCCAGCATGGCCTCGACGATGGGGACGGCACGAATGCCGACACAGGGATCATGGCGACCGGTGGTAATCACTTCGGCCGGGTGACCATGCACATCGATACTTTGTCGCGGGATACGAATACTGGAGGTCGGCTTGATGGCCACGGACAGCGTGAGATCCTGGCCGGTAGAAATACCGCCGAGAACACCACCGGCATGATTGCTCTGGAAACCCGTGGCGGCCATGGCATCTCCATGATAGCTGCCCCGCTGCTCTACCACTGCGAAACCGTCACCCACGGCTATCGCCTTGACCGCGTTGATGCTCATCATCGCCTTGGCGATATCCGCTTCCAGGCGATCAAATACCGGTTCACCGAGCCCAACCGGCATGCCGGAAACCCGCGCATCCACTCGCGCGCCAATAGAATCCCCCGCTTTACGCAGGTCATCCAGAAAGTCGGCCATCCGGGTCGCAGCCCTGGCATCGGGACAAAAGAAATCATTGTGGGAGATTTCCGCCGCATTAAAATCCTCGGCGTGGATAGGCCCCATCTGCGCCATCCACGCCTGGATGTTCACGCCAAGACGCTCGCGCAGAAACTTGCGGGCGATGGCCCCGGCGGCGACCCGCATCGCCGTTTCCCGCGCCGACGAGCGCCCCCCCCCTCTATAGTCGCGCAGACCGTATTTCTGCAAGTAGGTATAATCCGCATGACCAGGACGAAGCAGCTCTTTGATTTTGCTGTAATCCTGTGAGCGTTGGTCCGTGTTGCGAATCAGCAATCCGATGGGCGTGCCGGTGGTCAGGCCCTCAAAGACACCGGAGAGAATCTCTACCTGATCCGCTTCCTGACGCTGGGTGGTATGGCGCGACTGACCGGGACGACGGCGATCCAGTTCGGTCTGAATATCGGCTGCGCTGAGCGTCATGCCCGGTGGGCAGCCATCAACGATGCAACCGATAGCCGGGCCGTGACTCTCGCCAAAGGTGCTGACCCGGAAACACTCGCCGATGCTGCTTCCGGCCATGAGCTATTTTTCCATTTCAATCATGGCATAAGCCGAATGATTGTGAATCGACTCGAAGTTTTCGGAAGAAACGGAAAACCACTGTACGCGCGAGTCTTCCTGCAGCCGCAGCGCGACATCCCGCACCATATCTTCCACAAATTTGGGGTGGTCATACGCATATTCCGTAACATATTTTTCATCGGGACGTTTCAGTAGGCCGTAAAGCTCACAGGAGGCCTCCGCCTCGATCAGGTCAATGATATCCCTGATCCAGACGGTTTCACAGGCACGCACATGGACCCAAACATGGGCCCGCTGATTGTGGGCGCCATATTCCGAAATACTTTTCGAACAGGGGCAAAGACTGGTAACCGGCACCATGACCCCCACGGTCAGACGATAACCTGCCGGAGTAATTTCTCCCGCCAGTTTCACCTCATAGTCCAGCATGCTCCTGACCCCGGAGACGGGGGCGGTCTTCTCGATAAAGAACGGAAAGCGCATCTCCAGCCGCGCCGAATCCGCCTCCAGACGTTGCCGCATCTCCTCGACCACAGCGCCGAAGCCTTCGACACTGAAGGAGCCCTCCTGGGTATTGAGAATCTCGATGAAGCGAGACATGTGTGTACCCTTTAGATGGGCAGGCAGACTCACGTACATGTTGCATCGGGCGATCGTGGGCTGCACAATCCCGTCACGATCCTGGATCTGCAGGGGATGGCGCACGGCGCGAATACCCACCTGCTGGATGGCGATGGCACGTGGGTCGGCACGGCCCTGTACGTCTTCCAAGATTTCTACCGCGCAATCTCTCACCGGACCCTCGCTTGGGAATAGTGGATCGAATTAGTCAAATACTACGCCCGGACTGGTGACGGGGCAAGCAATGCCAGCAATTCTCTGCCGGACTTTTCGATTCCTGCGGCATCCAGTCCCAGATCTGCCAGCCATCGGTCGGCGTCGCCCTGTTCAATGAAGATGTCGGGTAAACCGAGTAGACGCATGGGTACTACGAAGCCCTCATTGAGCAGGAATTCTGCCACGGCACTACCGGCGCCGCCCATACGTGAGCCTTCCTCCACCGTCAACAATGCGCGATGGGTCTGTGCCAGGCTGGTCAGCAATTCCGTATCCAGCGGCTTGATGAAGCGCATGTTGACGACGGTGGCGTCGAGGGTTTCGCCCGCCGCCATGGCCGCTGCCGTCCGGGTACCGAAGGCGAGAATCGCCAGATCCTTGCCTTTCCGCAGGACCTCGGCCTTGCCGACAGGGATCTGCCGCGATAAATCTCTGTCCAGGGCTACACCCAGTCCGTTACCGCGCGGATAACGCACCAGGGCGGGTCCCTGCCAGGCAAAGCCTGTATTGAGCATGTCGCGCATTTCCTGCTCGTCTTTTGGTGCCATGATGACCAGATTGGGTATGCAACGGGCATACGCGATGTCGAAGGCGCCCTGATGGGTGGCGCCGTCGGCGCCCACCAGTCCGGCACGGTCGATGGCAAAAAGTACCGGCAGATTCTGGATGGCGACATCATGCAGGAGTTGGTCATAGGCTCGCTGCAAAAAGGTGGAATAGATGGCGACTACCGGATGTATCCCATCACAGGCCAGCCCTGCCGCAAAAGTCACCGCATGCTGCTCGGCGATACCGACATCAAAATAGCGCTCGGGAAACAGTTGCTCAAAGCGCACCAGTCCGGAGCCCTCCCGCATGGCCGGTGTAATGGCGACCAGGTGTTTTTCCGCCGCGCCCTTTTCGCAGAGCCAGTCGCCGAACACCTGGGTGTAGCTGGGTGCGCCAGCGGATTTCTTCGCCATCCGGCCATCGCTGCGGTTAAAGGGCGTTACTCCGTGATAGCCGCAGGGATCCTGCTCGGCAGGACCATAGCCCTTGCCCTTTTTGGTGATCACATGAAGCAGACGTGGCCCTCTGATTTTTTTCAGGTTCTCGAGAGTCGGGATCAACGTATCCAGATCGTGGCCATCAATGGGACCAAAATAATGAAAGCCCATTTCCTCGAACAGCGCCCCCGGCGTCACCAGTCCCTTCACGCCCTCTTCCGCCTTTCTGGCCAGTTCACGCAATGGCGGTACGAAGCTCAACGCCTGTCCCGCACCCTCGCGTACGGTGTTATAGAGGCGCCCGGAAAGAATGCGCGTCAGGTATCGGGATACCGCGCCCACATTGGGTGAAATAGACATCTCGTTGTCATTGAGGACAACCAGCAGGTCGGCATCCAAAACCCCGCCGTTATTCAGCGCTTCATAGGCGAGACCTGCCGTCATGGCGCCATCACCAATGATCGCCACCACCTGCCGTGATTTATGCTCCAGCCTGGCCGCCACCGCCATCCCCAGACCGGCGCTGATAGAGGTACTGGAGTGTCCGGCGCCGAAGCTGTCATAGGGGCTCTCATCCCGCTTGAGAAAGCCGGAGAGACCATCCCTGATGCGCAACTGCGGAAAACGTGCACCACGTCCGGTCAGAATTTTGTGGGGGTATGCCTGGTGCCCGACATCCCAGATCAGACGATCGTCCGGCGTATTGAATACGGCGTGCAGCGCCACGGTCAGCTCCACAGCTCCCAGACAGGAAGAGAGATGCCCACCCGTCTGGCTGACCGTTTCCAAGAGGAAGTGGCGCACCGCCTTGGCGACGTTCTTCTGCTCACTGCGCGACATCCGGCGCAGTTCGGCAGGCATGGGGATACCCTTCAACAAATCACTCATTTGCTCCGCTCTATAATGAGGCGCGCCAGGGCGCGAAGATGATCTGCTTCTGCTTGCCAGGATTGCAAGGCATCCAAAGCCTCGTCGAGCAGGCGTCGGGCATAGCTTCGTGCCTCTGCAAGGCCAAGCAGGGTGATGAAACTGGGTTTATTGCGGCTGCGGTCCGCGCCCTGCTGCGCCTTTCCGGTCTGTTGCAGATCCCCGATTTCGTCGAGGATATCGTCCTGCACCTGAAAGGCGAGCCCGACACGGTCGGCGTAACGCAGCAGCGCGACACCACGGGCCTCCTGCGCATCAATGCCTGCCGCGCAGAGCGCCAACTGGATGGCGCAGCGCATGAGCATGCCCGTTTTATGCAGATGCATTTGCTCCAACGCCGGCAAGGCCAATTCATGCCCCACCGCGGCAAGATCAATGGCCTGTCCTCCCACCATGCCCCGCGAACCAGCGGCCTGCGCGAGGGTCGCCAGCATCTGCACCTGCCGTTCCGCTGCCACGCCCCAACCCGGTTCAGCGAGTACCAGGAAGGCCTGCGCCTGCAAACCGTCGCCGACAAGAATGGCCGTGGCCTCGTCATAGGCGCGATGACAGGTGGGCAGGCCGCGACGCAGATCATCATTGTCCATGGCGGGGAGATCATCGTGCACTAGCGAATAGGCATGGATCATTTCCAATGCCGCTGCAGGGCGGTCCAGATGCTCCAGCGGCACCCCCAAACAGGCCCCCGCTGCGTATACCAGCAGGGGACGGACGCGTTTGCCGCCACCCAGCGTACTGTAACGCATGGCGTCATGCAGCCGCGCCGGCAGAAGATGCGCCGGGGGCAGCAGTGTTTCCAGAACGTCCTCAATGCGTCGTACCGAGCGTGACCGGAACTGCGCAAAAGTTTCGTTGTTCACCGCAACATCCAGGGTCATCCGTCTTCTTCCTGAGTAAGCGGAGCAGGAACCGCGTCCTCTCCGAGCAATGTTTCCACGATTTGCCGCGCGTTCTGCAACTGCGCCTCGGCACGCCTGGACAATTCGATGCCGCGCTGGAAAAGGGCGACAGAGTCTTCCAGACCCAACTGCCCCCCTTCCAGGCGGCGAACGGTCTCTTCCAAGGCATCCAGGGTGCTTGCGAAGTCGGCGGGGGCTTCCACGGGGGACGATTCGTCGTTCATATGCTTTTCCATGTTCGCCAATTAAACACTAGGCCCAGTCCTCTGGGCAAGGGAAAAACGAAGATTCAGACTGGACGGTACGTTCGTCAACCCCTAAAATCCTGCCGCACATCATCTTAAAGGCTTTCGCCATGTCTCTGCAAAAGGTTGGGAATGTCCCCAGCGCGGTCACCGATGTCACCCGCTTCGAGGTTCTGGGCGCTATCAGCGTGTCACATTTTCTCAATGATAGCATCCAGTCGCTGATGCTGGCGGTGTACCCGCTGTTCAAAAGCCATTTCGATCTGAGTTTTGGGCAGATCGGGTTGATTACGCTCGCCTATCAGGTGACCGCATCCATCATTCAACCGTTGGTCGGGCGTTTTACCGATGGCCATCCCATGCCCTATTCATTGCCCTTCGGCATGCTCTTTACCTTTGGTGGGCTACTGTTGCTATCCGTGGCTCCGAATTATGAGGTGCTCTTATTGGCAGCAGCGTTAGTGGGCCTGGGTTCTTCGATATTCCACCCAGAGTCGTCGCGGGTGGCGCGGATGGCCTCTGGCGGGCGCCACGGACTGGCGCAATCTATCTTTCAGGTGGGTGGAAATGTGGGTACCGCGGCGGGTCCGTTGCTGGCCGCCTTTGTCATCATGCCCAACGGTCAGCACAGCCTGTCATGGTTCTCACTGGCAGCGTTGCTAGCCATCGTGATTCTTTCTTTCGTGGGGCGCTGGTATCAGCACCAGCACCGTCAGCCCAGAAGGCCAGCGGCAAAGGCCGTGGCGCCCTTACTACCTGCCAAACTGGTGCGACGCAGCATGCTCATACTGGTCGCACTGATGTTCTCCAAGTTTCTGTATCTGACCAGCATCAGCAGTTACCTGATTTTTTACCTGATGCAGCGCTTTCATATCGGAACCCGGGAAGCGCAGATGCACCTCTTCGTTTTCCTGGCGGCAGTGGCGGCGGGGACATTGGCGGGCGGGCCGATTGGTGACCGGATCGGCCGCAAGAAGGTGATCTGGGTCTCTCTGCTGGGGATCGCGCCATTCACCATGGCTCTACCCTACGTGGGCCTGACCCTGAGTGCCATATTGACCATGGTCATCGGTTTTCTGCTGGCTTCGGCCTTTCCGGCCATTGTGGTGTATGCACAGGAATTGGTACCCGACAAGATCGGCACCGTTTCCGGTCTGTTTTTCGGGCTGGCTTTTGGTCTAGGTGGGGTCGGTGCCGCATTGCTGGGGGAACTGGCAGACGTCTGGAGTATCCAGGTGGTATATCAGATATGCGCTTTCCTGCCTTTGCTCGGTATACTGGCCGGATTTCTGCCCCACATCCCCAGCGTGCGGAAGCATTAGGCCTGAGTACGGCGCGCCACCTTTACTCGGGGCTGTCGATGATTCAAGCTTACGCCCAGTGTCCGCCCAGCGGGGGTGGGTTGAATTGCGTGGGGCGGCGTTGCCGCGAGGTTAGGACGATTGGCCATCGCTGAACACAAGTTTTATTTTCTGGTTCCCGAGGAAAAACCGCACTGGAGCGAGAGCCTGCCGCCCTGGTTGCTGCTCTCCGCTCTGCTTATAGCGCTGGGTATTTTTTTTCTGGTACACGTCCAGAAGCCGAAAGCGGTGTCATTGCGCAGTCAAACAACCGTCCACAAGACCTTTGAAATCATGCCCAAACCTATCCGGCCACAGGCGCCCAGCCCAACCATGCCGCGGGTCCTGACCCCCAGCAGGCCGTTAGTCGCGCCGCATCGGATCGTACCCGCCGCACGTCCGCAGCCTAAACCCAGAGCCATGCCGCAACCCCGCCG
>NZ_JABBDR010000091.1 GCF_018854495.1 Acidithiobacillus ferruginosus | reverse complement strand
GCACCACGCCGAGCGTCGCTGGTGTGCCCCACGGTATCACTCACGCGGTAGCCGCCGCTCATGGCCAGGTGTCCCCCCCTGCGCTACCGGTAGCTAGCATGACTTCACCACCTGTTGCGGTATCTGGTACCGCAACCGTTTCCAGCGAGGCTTTCCATGCACCATGAATCTCCCATTCGGCGTCGCAAGACCCGGCAAATTCACGTTGGCAAGGTAGCGATCGGTGGCGATGCACCGATCAGCGTGCAAAGCATGACCAATACCGAGACCCGCGATATCGCGGCCACCGTCGCGCAAATCCGGCGCCTGGAGGCGGTAGGTGCCGACATCGTCCGGATCTCCGTACCCAGCATGGATGCTGCGGAGGCATTCAAGGCGATCCGCGCTCAGGTGGAAACCCCCCTGGTCGCCGACATCCACTTCGATCACCGCATCGCTTTGCAGGTGATGGAAGATGGTGTCGATGGCCTGCGTATCAATCCCGGAAATATCGGCTCTCTGGACAAAACGCGGTTGGTGGTGGAAATGGCCAAGGACAAGGGCATCCCAATCCGTATCGGCGTCAACGCAGGGTCGCTGGAGAAGGATATCCAGGAGAAATATGGGGAACCGACGCCGGAGGCACTGGTGGAGTCTGCCTTGCGTCATGTGAGCATTCTGGATGAGTTGAACTTTCATGACGTGAAGATCAGCGTCAAGGCCTCCGACATTTTTCTCGCTGTGAGCGCTTACCGCCAGCTCTCGGAAAAGGTGGATTACCCGCTGCATCTCGGTATCACCGAAGCCGGCGGCCTGCGCTCCGGCACCGTCAAATCCGCTATCGGGCTGGGCCTGCTCCTACGGGATGGGATCGGCGATACCATCCGGGTTTCGCTCGCAGCGGATCCCGTCGAGGAGATTCGCGTCGGCTTCGATATCCTGAAAAGCCTGCACCTGCGTCAGAAGGGGATCAATCTGATCGCCTGCCCGTCCTGCTCCCGTCAGGAGTTTGATGTCATCACCACCATCAATGCCCTGGAAGCGCGTCTGGAAGACATTCTCGAGCCCATGGACGTTTCGGTGATCGGCTGCGTGGTGAACGGCATCGGCGAGGCGAAGGAGGCGGATATCGGCCTGGCGGGCGGTGACAAGCGCAGCATTCTCTACTACCGGGGCAAGCAGGTCGACCGGGTGGAGAACAGCGATATCGTCGACGTGCTCGAAAAGCGGATTCGTGCGGAAATCGCTGAACGGCAGGCGGCGCGCCATGACGGTTGAGCACCACCTTCCCGTGCGGCAGAACGGGAGCGGGCATGGCGAGTAAGGAGTTGCAGGCGGTACGTGGTATGAATGACATTTTTCCGGAGGAGAGCGCGGGGTGGCAGGCGCTGGAAGGTGACCTGCGGATGTTGCTGGCGCTCTACGACTACGGTGAGGTGCGTCTGCCTCTTCTGGAATCGACGGAACTCTTCGCCCGTGCCATTGGCGATGCCACCGATATCGTCCAGAAGGAGATGTACACCTTCGCCGATCGCAATGGAGACAGTCTTACCCTGCGGCCGGAGGGCACAGCGGGATGCGTGCGTGCAGCTATTCAGGCCCGGAGCATACGGGGCCAGACCCCACGTTATTATTACATGGGGCCGATGTTTCGGCACGAACGTCCGCAAAAGGGCCGCTACCGGCAGTTTCACCAACTGGGTGTGGAGGTTTTCGGGCTGCCTGCGGCGGGCACTGATGCCGAGGTTATCGCCCTGTCGGCGCGGATTCTACGGACGGCCGGGGTTACCGCTTCGCTGCAGATCAACTCACTGGGGAGCCCGGCGGCGCGTATCCACTATCGAACCCTGCTGCTGGACTATCTGCGCCCGCGGCGTGGGGAGCTCTGTGCCGACTGTCGGGAACGGATGGAGCGCAACCCGCTGCGCGTACTCGATTGCAAGGTGCCTGCCTGTCAGGAGATTGCCCGCATGGCTCCGCATTTGGTGGATCATCTGGACGAAGACTCCGCCGCCCATTTTGCCAGTCTGCAATCGTTGCTGACCGCGCTCGATATCCCGTATCTGGTCAATCACAGCCTTGTACGCGGCCTGGATTATTACAACCGTACGGTTTTTGAATGGGTGACGGACGCGCTTGGCGCCCAGGGCACGGTGCTGGCGGGTGGTCGTTATGACGGCTTGGTCGCACAGTTAGGTGGCGCTGATACGCCGGCGATCGGCTTTGCCGTGGGCCTTGAAAGACTACTGGCATTGCAGGCGCTGCAGGGGAGGGGGGTAGAGGCGCCTCGTCCTTTACTGTTTATCGGCGCACTGGAGGATATTGCAGTGGCCGGCGCGTGGCGGATCGCCGAGCGGCTGCGGGATGCAGGTATTTCCGTGGTAACCGGAGGCCCCGCCACCTTCAAGAACGTCATGAAGCAGGCGGAACGTTCCCGCGCCAGATTCCAGGCCCTGATTGGCGCGGAGCAAATCGCCGGTGCGGCGCTGATCCTCAAGGAACAGGCCGGAGAAGGCCGCTGGCAGGGAGATCCTGAGGCGTTGTACGAGGGTTTGCGCAGCCTTGGCGTTGATTTCCCGCAGCATGCACCCCAT
Source organism: Acidithiobacillus ferruginosus (assembly GCF_018854495.1). GTDB lineage: Bacteria > Pseudomonadota > Gammaproteobacteria > Acidithiobacillales > Acidithiobacillaceae > Acidithiobacillus > Acidithiobacillus ferruginosus. The sequence goes on along the minus strand of NZ_JABBDR010000091.1, from coordinate 14,387 downwards.
ACTGTCCCCAATTTTGCCACAGCCAGAACCTCATCGTGACCGGTCCAGAACTCTCCGAATTCCTTTATCGCCATCGAGTTTCCGTTATCGCAGGCATCATCATTGTCCTGTTCGCAGCAATGGGCTTTTTTGGCTACGAAAAATACCAGCGCCATCAGGTGGAGCGCGCTGCCGTACTGTATAACGAACTGGTGGATACCCTCGTCGCTGGGCAGACCAGTACGGCACGCGCCAGCGCGGATACGCTGGTGCATCAATACGGACACACGCCCTACGCCATTTTCGCCCGTTTTTTTCTGGCGCGCATGGACAGCGAAAGCAACCAGATCCCGGCGGCGGAAACGGAGCTCAACAGTGTCATCCAGGCCAAGACGGCGCCGAGAGGGCTGAAGAGCATCGCAACCCTCAGCCTGGCCCGGCTTTACCTGGATCAGAAGCAGGCGCAGAAGGCTCTGGATATGCTGAAAGTGCCGGATGCGGCCTTCGCCACCCTGCAGGACGAAATTCAGGGAGACGCCTATGTGGCACTTCATCAGGACAGCAAAGCCATGCGGGCTTACCAGGCAGCCATTGCCGCCCTTCCGGCCGCCGATCCTTACCGCAGCTACCTGCAGATGAAGATGGCCAATATCGGGGTGGCACCATGAACCCGCGACATTTTTCCCGCGCTCTCGGGCGCATGGTAGCGCTGGGTGCCGTGGCCACTCTGCTGAACGGTTGTGGTATCCTGTCCTGGTTTCATTCCACTCCTACCCCCAAGACTCCGCCGCCCCTCGCCAAGGGGATGGATAAAGTATCCTTCTCCACCGAATGGCAGGCCCGTCTGTATGGTATCTGGCAGGTCAACCCCTATCAGGGCACGTTGATTGCCCATGGCAAAGGGCAGATTGTGGTCGCCGACGCGTCCGGGCGTCTGGTCAGCATGACCGACGGTGGTCACCAGATGTGGACGCGCAGCCTGGATGGCCGGACGGCGCGCGGTCCGACACTGGCAGACGGTGTGGTGTATGCCGGCACAGACACTGGAAAAGTCTATGCGTTTACTGCAAAGGACGGCCACCCGCTCTGGGCTGTACAGTTGAGTTCTGAAGTGCTTACCCCGGTGGTGGCGGCGGGTGGCCATCTTCTGGTGCAGACGGTGGATGGGCATCTCTGGGCTCTCGACCCGGATAATGGCAAGGTGCAATGGACATTCTCCATGAATCAGCCGACCCTCATTCTGCGCGCGGTGGCAACGCCTGCGGTGCATGACGGAGTGGTGTATGCCGGTTTTGCGGATGGAACGGTGGTGGCTCTTAGTCTGGGGTCCGGTGCGGAGCTCTGGCGGGCGCAGGTCGCCTTACCCCATGGCAGCAATGAATTGGCGCGTATGGTGGATGTGGCCGCAAGTCCGGTGGTTGCGGGGGGGCAGGTCATTACGGCAGCCTATCAGGGGAATCTGGCTGCTTACGCGTTGCAGGGCGGCACCCAGAACTGGAGCGTACCGATGTCCGTCTATCAGACACCGGTGCTGGAGGACGGCCATCTGCTCGTCGCGGATGCCGATGGGCGGATATCCTCCGTAGACCCAGCTTCCGGCAACGTGCTCTGGCGCAATGATCGTCTTAGCGGGCATGACTTGACCGGGTTTGGCCTCTGTGGCGGGAGCCTGCTGGCCACGGACAATGGGGGTTATCTCTATGTCATCGATCCGCAGACTGGGCACCGCATAGGTCAGACGCGGCTGTCTGATAGCGGTATTCAGAGTACGCCCGTTTGTCTGGGAAGTGGCCAGATTCTTGCCCTCAGTGATGCGGGCACCTTGTATCGAATCCACCTGGCAAAGCGCTAAGGCTCTATTCATGACTGCTGTTATCGCCCTGGTGGGGCGCCCCAACGTGGGTAAATCCACCTTCTTCAATCGCCTGACGCGCACCCGCGAGGCACTGGTGGCAGACCTCCCGGGCCTTACCCGGGATCGCCACTATGGTACCGCGCAGTTTGAAGGGCGCCAGTATCTGGTGGTGGATACCGGTGGTTTTGAACCGGAAGAGCGGGAAGGTCTGGTAGCGGCCATGGCGGCGCAGACCCGCCTCGCCATCACCGAGGCTGATGCCATTTGCTTCCTCGTGGATGCCAAGGAAGGCCTTTCTGCTCAGGATGCGGAAATCGCTCAGGAGTTGCGCCGCGGGGGTAAACCCATTTATCTGGTCGTAAACAAGATGGACGCGAAAGGCGCCGTGGGCGAACTGCCTGAGTTTTATCGCCTTGGTCTGGGCACACCCTATACCATTTCCGCTGCTCATGGGCACGGCGTCGAACCGTTGCTGGAGGCAATTTTTTCCGATTTGCCGACCCCTGAGGATGAAACCGCAGACGCGGCGGGAAAGGGGCCGCGTATCGCGATGCTTGGTCGACCCAACGTAGGGAAGTCGACGCTGGTCAACGCCATGCTGGGTGAAAAGCGCGTTCTCGTTTTTGACGAACCCGGAACCACACGGGATAGCATCCGTATTCCTTACCAGCGCCAGGGCAAACCCTATGTCATGATCGATACAGCCGGTATGCGGCGCCGTGCGCGGGTCGGCGAGGGACTCGAAAAACTGAGCGTATTGAAGACCCTGAGTGCGCTGCGCGAGGCAGATGTGGTACTGCTGGTGCTGGATGCGCGTCTGGGCATTGCCGAGCAGGATGCCCACTTGGTGGGTGTCGCGGTCGAACTGGGACGTCCCATTGTGGTGGTGGTCAACAAATGGGATGGCATGAACCCCGAAGAGCGCAAGGCCGTAAAGCAGGAACTGGAAAGACGGCTGGACTTTATTCGCTACGCGCCGGTCTATACCATCTCCGCGTTGCATGGTACGGGTGTGGGTGATCTCTATAAGAGCATCGACCAGCTATGGATTGATTCTCGTCGTCATTTCTCCACAGCCGAACTGAACCGTGCCCTGGCCGATGTGATCGAGACCCATCAACCACCCATGGTGGGTGGGCGACGCATCAAACTGCGTTACTGTCATCAGGGGGGAGAGAACCCCATCACCCTGGTGTTTCATGGGAACCAACTGACGCGCCTGCCCGGTACCTACAAACGTTATCTGGAAAGCGCCTTCCGGCGAGCCCTCCATTTGGACGCTGTGCCCCTGCGTCTGGTCTTCCGTCAGGGAGAAAATCCCTACGATCCGCAACCAAAGAACGGGAGACAACATTAAATGAAGGAGCGCATCCCGGGCTGGTGGCGCTGGGCCTTCGCTGCGGTGTGCATTTATACGGCAATCCTGGTGGGCAACCGTTATCTGCCCGTTAGTCCGCAGATGCTCTGGATACGCGCCGGTGAGTATGCGCTGTGGGCCGCCATAACGCTGGGGGCCATCGCCCGATTTTCCCCTGCCTTGACGCCTTACGGCTGGCGGCCGGTCACCATCTTCCTGGGCGCGGTACTCTCAGGACTGGAAATCTTTATCGGGACGGGGCCTGACACCAAGGTGCGGGTGGATGAATGGATGACGGCGCTGATTGGTATTGCAATCATCACCATTCTGGCGCGTGTTTTACCCGTTGCCTTTACGCGTTTCTGGTTTGGTCAGGAGGTAGGGAAGAAATGGCCGACGGGCTAGCACAGTGCCATACCAGTTGGCGATTCCGGTCGACTTCGCCATGACTGGCAAAATCTTTCGCCGCAGACCGGCGCCCGACGAATCCTGGTCTGGTGATAACGGCATGTTGTTGTTAACATTTAATCCTGTAGAAGGCAGTCCGTTGACAGACTCCCCTGCTGTCGCCAAGGTTTCCGGGCCGAAATCATGATACAGTGGTCCCGTTTGTCATAAAAGTGACATAAATCTTTCATCAAAGTGTCATATTGCTATGTTAGATTGCCCTTCGAGTTTCGCTGATGATAGCACTATCGTGCTTTCTGGATGCGGGATGTTCTGTGGATAAGTCGTAAATCAACGTATCTGCCATCTTTGGAGGCCTTATGCTGCATCGCTTGAAGAAAGAAGTAACACGTAGTGTCAAAGGTGCCGTAATTCTGTCCGCGTTGGGCCTTTCTGCCCTGTATGCCCTGCCTGCTTCGGCGGCTCCGACCATCTCGCTGCTGGAAACCGGCTCCACCCTGCTGTACCCGCTCTTCAATCTGTGGGTTCCTGTATACACCAAGATGAACCCCGGCATTCAGATCACCACCCAGGGTACGGGCAGCGGTACCGGCATCGCTGAGGCGATCTCTGGCGTGGCCCAGATCGGCGCTTCTGACGCCTACATGAGTGATGCTCAGATCAAGCAGCATCCCAATATCCTGAACATCCCGCTGGCCATCTCCATTCAAATGATCAATTACAACGTTCCCGGTCTGAACAACGTGCATCTGAAGCTGTCCGGTCCGGTGCTCGCGGGCATCTACTCCGGCAAGATCACCAACTGGGATGACGCGGCCATTGCCAAGCTGAATCCTGGCACAAAGCTGCCCAACCACAAGATTATTCCGGTGCATCGTACCGATGGATCCGGTGACACCTTCATTTTCACCACCTATCTGTCTGATACGACCCCTGCATGGAGCAACAGCGTGGGTTACAGCACGACGGTGAGCTGGCCAGCTGTCCCCGGTGGCATTGGTGCGGAAGGTAACCCCGGCATGGTGCAGGCCCTGAAAACGACACCTTACGGCATCGCCTATATCGGCATTAGTTGGAAGAAACCGGTGGAAGATGCCCATCTGGGAATGGCCATGCTGGAAAACCGCGCCGGCAAGTTCGTACTGCCGACAGTGGCGAATGCCAAGGCTGCGGCGGGTGAAATGGTCAAAAAGACCCCGGCCGACGAGCGGATTAGTCTGGTCTATGCGCCAGGCGCCAATTCCTACCCCATCATCAACTACGAATATGCGATCGTCAGCAAGACGCAGCCCAATGCCGAAGTGGCCGCGGCCATGCGCAAGTTCCTGAACTGGGCTATTGATCCGAAGGGTGGTAATGCGCCACACTTCATCACCGCGGTGAACTTTGTGCCGCTACCCGATAGCGCTGCGAAGCTTTCCCGCAAGCAGATCGCGGAAATCAAATAAAAGTTGTGCCGGAGCCGGGGCTGTGCCCTGGCTCTTCCCATATCCAATGCAGGACTCCTCTGTATATTTTTATGATTATTGATGCCGACTATCCAGATACTCTAAATGCCAGGAGATTTGTGGGATGAAAATTCCTGTATTCAGGGTAGGATTGATCGTTACGGCTAGCTTTTTACCACTTTCATTAATTGCATTGATTGTCTTTTTGGTCATTTATTCATGGCCGGCTATTCAGTTTAATCAGCTTCATTTTTTGTGGACGAATGACTGGAATCTGGGAAATCTATATGGTAACCCGGTTGATGTACGCGGCGCGCAGATCATGCCCGGGGCAAAATATGGTATCTGGTTTCTTGTCGTCGGTACCATTGTCAGTTCGATGCTGGCCATGTTGATGGCGATGCCTGTAGCGATCGGAGCAGCATATTTCCTGAGTGAAGGTGTGCGCAGATCCTGGGCCGGCCCGTTGTCTCTTTTCGTCGATTTACTGGCGGCCATTCCCAGCGTCGTTTATGGACTATGGGGATATGCCCTGCTGGTCCCGCTTTTTGGCCAGACTATTTTTCCCTTTATGGCCAAGACGTTTTCTTTGGTTCCGTTCCTCGGCGGTGATCCGGGGAGTGGCTATGGGCTGCTTACCTCGGCCTTTGTACTGGCGGTAATGATCATTCCACTGATTTCTGCCACCCTGCGAGAGTCCATCCAGATGACGGAACCTGCTTTGAAGGAAGCGGGTTTGAGTTTGGGCCTGAATCGCCTGGAGGTTTTCTGGCATATCACCCTGCCCAAGTTGAAGACAGTGTTGATCGGAGTGGGTATTCTCGCCCTGGGCCGAGCCCTGGGAGAAACCATGGCGGTTCTGATGGTCAGTGGCAATGCGCTGAATTATCTGCCCAACAACATTTATGCGCCGATCTCCACCATGGCCGCATTTATTGCCTCACAACTGGATAGCGCACTACAGGATCCGACGAATATGGCCGTTGAGGCCCTTTCGGAAATTGCCCTGGTGCTCCTGCTCATTACGGTGGTAGTGAACTTTGCAGCGCGTTTACTGCTGTGGATGGCGAGGGTACGCTGATGGCCAGCAAGGCAGTTGAAAGCAGCATTGCCACCATACCCCGCGCGAAGGGCTTCAAGGTATCTTTATACCGGCGCGCAATGTCCGCATTCGCCTGGTTGTTCGTGGTGTTTTCGTTTGTTTTTCTTGCGGCGATGTTTATTTCCATTGTTGGGGATGTGGTCATTCACGCATGGCCGGCGTTGACGCCAAAATTGCTCACGGACATTACCAATGGTATCGGTGGTGGTCTCAAAAATGCCATCGAGGGCTCCATTGTCATGTCCGTCGGGGCGTTGCTTCTGGCGGCGCCGATCGGCATTTCTGCCGGAATATACCTGAGCGAGCATGGACAGGGCGGAGCCGGAAAAATGCTGCGTTTTCTTTCGGATGTGCTGGTCGGCATCCCGTCCATCGTGCTGGGCTATGTCGGCTATATCACCATGGTCATTTATCTGGGTTGGCAGTTCTCAGTAGCGGCGGGAATCATCACCCTGACAGTGATGTTGCTGCCCTACATCGCCCGCTCCACCGAACTGGCGATGGCCAATATTCCGCTGGCGGTACGTGAGGCGGGTTACGGCCTGGGTGCGGGCGAAGGGCGGGTAGCACTGCAGATCCTCTTACCAGGCGCGGCACCAGCGATCATGACGGGGCTTTTCTATGCCGTCGCGCTGTCCATGGGAGAAACGGCACCACTCCTGTATACGGCAGGTTGGTCCAACTACATGTGGAATGGACAGTTTACCAAAGAACCTATCGGCTACCTGACCTACGTCATATGGACGTTTATCAACGAACCTTTTGCTGAATCTCATATGCTCGCATTTGCGGCGGCTTTTCTGATTACCGGGGGCGTGCTGATCCTGATCCTGGCCGGTCGCTGGTTGCTGATACGCGGACAACGTCGCATGGGCGTTTATCAGGGATAAGGAGGTTGGCGTGCTGCCGCTTACCGGTCGCAACCGGGGAAGATCCCGTTGACTTGCTGATCCTCTGCGCCCGCCAACACCTCTTTGGAGCGAGCCAGGAACTCGGCAGCGCGGCCCCGGTCGCTATTGTCGGTGGTTTGCCAGATAGGGAAGAGGGTGTTTTCTTCGCGGTTTTCATGTTTAGCCAGGGATCCGGATAGCACTGCGCAAATAGCGGGCAACATACCATAATCCTTTTCCATCAACGTCTCTTCCACCAGTTTGGACTGGATGATGATGCTGTCGTGTTCAAGGAGCATGTCCGCAAGTGGACCTTTTATCTCTCCGCCACCCAATATCGGACCGAGGACATTGTTCTCCAGATGGACGTGGCGGCGAAGACCGATCCAGTAATCGCCGAAGAGGGTTTCTGCATCTGTGATCCGATTTTGGTTGGCGGCAGCTAGAATGTCAGCAAACTGGCGGTCCAGGCGGTAGTGATCCCAGGTCAGTAGGTCTACCACATCTTTGGCTTCCGCTTCGGCGCGGGGTCGTATGTCTATCTGCCAGAGCTTGCCATCCGTTTCAAAACGCCAGGAGATGGCGTCGCGCAACTGAAAAGCCACCGCCCGCATCATGGCGCTGGGATCCGTGTCCGCCAATACCTGTACCTGCTGCCCTATTGCCAGGCGGGTCGTGGCGGCGTAAATCAGCGGTTGCGCCACCGCGTAAGGCATGCCGCATACGTCGATAATGTTCTGGGCCGAGGCTGTGGGTGCGGGCGATATTGCTGGTTGAATTGACATGGTGTGAAGTCCTTGATAGTAAGTTCGGCGGTGCCTGGGACGGCAACAGACCCTAACTTATGGTGCGTCATACAGAGAAAAGCACGCCGGCCATCATGATGAAGCCTGGAGACCAGGATTGCAACACGGGCAAGCGCGTCCGTCATCGGACTGCTTTCCCCGAGCGTCAGGAGTGCGATATATGGCTTCATATGATAGATTACAGCATTGCAGTTGGCGCATGCCGGGACCCGTAACGTTGTGTCGGGGCTTCGTTCGTACGTTTCTGATTGTGGATATTTCTGTCCGTATCGTGCCGCTGATGCGTTCCGCCTTTCGGGATCGGGGCCGAGGAGGCGAAAAACCGCCGTGCTGGAGATAATATTATGAGCACCAGAAAGGCGCTAGATCAAATTTATTTCGCTTATCTTACCTGGAATTAGGCAGAAACTAATGTTAAAAAAGTCACTGGTGATCATGGCTCGTGCATTATTGGCAGCGTGGTTGGTATCGTCTATTTCGGCTTGTGCGAAAAAAACGCCTCCTGCGTCAACAACCACAGGAAGCGCGGCGACCGCTGCTGCAGCGTCCAGCATGACTGCCGCATCCTCTAAAATGACTCCGAGCGATCTCTGGCAACTGATGGGGAAAAAACTTACCTATATCCAGGAGGGTCACCGGGGGCCTGTCGTTTACGATTTTACGGATACAAATTGCCCATTCTGTCATCTTTTATATGTGGTCGAAGCCCGTCTCATTCGAGAAGGAAAATTGACCGTCCGCTATGTTCCTGTCGCTATAATAAAGCCCAGCAGCATGCCGGAGGCGGCCGCCATATTGCAGGCCGATAACCCTGCAGCGGCCTTGCAAAAGGCCGAAGATGCCATTGATAAGGGCATGAAAACAGGCAAGCCAGCCAACCTCGTACGTGCTACGGACGCAATCGGCAAGGCGTCACCAAAAACCATCGAGGCGATCAAAAAGATTGAAGGAAACAATGTGTTCTTGCAGGAAGTAGGCATCGACGATCTCCCGGATATCATCTATCTGCCCAAGAAAGGCAAGCTTGGTCTGATAACGGGATTGATAAGCGAGAAGAAGCTCACGGAAATGCTACCGCAAATGCAATGACCTGAACAAAAATGCTGCCACCAGGCTGCCGTCTCCAGATCAAATGCAGTGAGCCCGTGCGTATCGACGTCCGTATGGTGGACTTTGGAATTTGGCGGAATTTCTTACGCCATTTTAACCAGGGTTGATATAACGCACGATGCTATCACTTAGCACAGCATGGTGGGTCCTTCCTAGTCTGTTCCTTGCCGGTATAGGGGCCGGGTTTATCAATGTTCTGGCGGGTGCGGGGTCCATGCTGACCCTGCCTGCACTCATTTTCGTGGGCCTTGATCCAATCGCCGCAAACGGCACCAACCGTATCGGCATCCTTTTGGAAAACCTCACCGCTGCACACACCTTTTACCACCATAACCTGGTGGATCTGAAAATGGGAATAAAGCTGGCGCTGTGGACGCTGCCCGGCGCCATACTGGGCGCCATTGCAGGTATCCATATCGGCAATCTCTGGTTTCAGCGTATATTGGTGATTGTACTGGCAGTTAGCACTGCTACAATGTTTTTTCCAAAAATGGTTACCGGAGAACCCACACGTCCAGATGGCGATGCGTCGCCCTGGCTTTACCCCACGCTGCTCGCTCTAGGGTTTTACGGCGGCTTTATGCAGCTCGGTATCGGTTTTCTCTTTATCTTCGCACTGCGCCATTTTCTCACCAGGGATCTCGCACAGGTAGCTGCTTATAAAACCCTAATTATCGCATTGTACACCTTGCCGACTCTCGTTATCTTTGCCTGGATGGGGCAGGTTCACTGGGGTGCGGGCATCGTCATCGGCATGGGTGGTATGATTGGCGCGAGAGTGGCTACGAGGCTTACCATGGGTCGCCGCGGAAAACTGTGGGTCAAGGTAATAATGGCGATAGTCATACTTGCGATGGCTGTCAGGCTTTGGGTTTGACAGAGAAAGAGCCATTCCCATCGCATAAATGGTGCCCAGGGCCGGACTCGAACCGGCACGGCATAAGCCGAGGGATTTTAAGTCCCTTGCGTCTACCGATTTCGCCACCTGGGCAGGGCCGTGGCAACAGAAAGCAGAATTTGCCTGCTCCCCGTCCGGGAGCCGAAAGGATAGCACAGCCCCAGCGGCTTGGGCAGAGGTTAATTCTGACATTTGGCGCGTAACCGATTGGCAGTTTAACGGGTTCTGCGTTCTGGGCGGGTGAGCTACCTTTATCCTCAGTGCAAGCCCAATCGCCGTTTCTGCCACAGCGCATAAAGGGCAGGAATCACCAGTAGCGCAAGCCATGCGGCGCTGAACATTCCACCCACCATGGGGGCGGCAATGCGCTTCATCACATCGGCGCCGGCGCCATGGCTGAACATGATGGGTAAGAGACCGCCCACTACCAGGTTGAAGGTCATGGCCAGCGGCCGCAGGCGCAGCATGGTTCCCTCAATGACGGCAAGCCGAAGGTCGTGCCAGGTCTGCAGAGTGCCATGTGCCTGCCGCCGGAGGAGGGCCTGATCCAGGTAAAGCAGCATTACCACTCCGAATTCCACCGCCACCCCCGCCAAGGCGATAAAACCCACTGCCACCGCCACCGATAACTTGTAGTTCAGCCAGTAGATGAGCCAGAAACCACCGACCAGCGACAAGGGCAGGGTAAGCAGGATGATCGCCACTTCCACCCAGTTCTTGAAGTTGAAGTACAGAAGCAAGGCGATGACCAGGACGACGGCGGGAATGACCAACTCCAGACGCTTGGCGGCTCGCTCCATGACCTGATACTGGCCTACCCAGGAGAGAGTGTACGCATCCGGGAGATGAATATCCTTCGCAATCGCGGCCTTGGCGCGGGGTACATAGGTACCGATGTTGGTGCCTGGCTTCAGGTCGATGTAGATCCAGTTGTTCAGCCGACTGTTGTCACTGGTGAGCATGGAGGCTCCACCCTCGATACGCAGATCGGCGACCTCGGCGAGAGGGATCTGGGCACCGCTGGGTGTGGCGACCCGGCTTTCCATCAGTGCTGCCAAGGACTGCCGCAGTGCCCGAGGGTAACGCAGATTCACCGGGAAGCGTTCCAGCCCTTGTATCGCGGTGGTCAGAACCTCGCCGCCGATAGCCGTCTCCACGAAATTGTTGACATCCGCCACCGACAGACCATAGCGGGCGGCTGCGACGCGGTCTGTATGAACGACGATGTACCGGCCACCCGTGATTCGTGCCGCATAGGCGCTTTGTGTGCCAGGCACTTTCTGCAAAACCGCTTGAATTTCTTGCCCCACGCGGTTCAGAGTATTGATGTTCTGGCCGGCCACCTTGACGCCGAGGGGCGTGGTCAGCCCAGTGGTGACCATGTCTACCCGATTCTTGATGGGTTGCGTCCAGATGTTGGACAGACCCGGAATGCGTAACGCCTCGTTCATTTTATTTTGCAGTTTGTGCATCGTCATCCCGACGGGCCACTGATCCGGCTCCTTGAGGGTGACGGTCGTGTCGAACATGGACAGTGGTGCCTGATCCGTCGCCGTCTGGGCTCTTCCCGCCTGACCAAAGACCGTTTTCACCTCGGGAAAAGTCATCAGGATACGGTCCGTTTGCTGCAAGATCATGGCGGCCTCGCCGATGGAGATGGCGGGGTCCTGGAATATGGGCATGTAAAGCAGCGATCCTTCATTCAGCGGCGGCATAAACTGCGAACCTAGACGATTCCAGGGGTAATAGAGGGTGGCGGTGAACAGCAGGGCGATGATCAAAACGGCCCAGGGTGCGCGCAAAACGGTATGGATCACTGGCCGGTAGATAAAAGTGGAGAGCCTGTTCAGCGGGTTCCTGTTTTCGGGGAGGATGCGACCGCGGATGAACCATGCCATGAGAATGGGCACTACGGTTATGGAGACCATGGCGGCGGCCGCCACGGAAAATGTCTTGGTGAAGGCGAGGGGCGCGAAGAGCTTGCCCTCCTCACCGCCCAGGGCGAAGACCGGCAGAAAGGAAACGGCGATGATGATCAGCGAGAAAAACAGCGCCGGCCCAACCTCTGTCGCCGCAGCGATTGCCGCCGCCCAGGGATCGATGCCAGGGGTTTGCTCCAGGTGCTTATGCATGTTTTCGATCATGACCACGGGGGCATCCATCATCACGCCGATGGCGATGGCGATACCGCCCAGGGACATGATGTTGGCAGGGATGCCCATGGCCCACATGATGAGGAGGGCCGCCAGTATCCCCAGCGGCAGGGCAACGAGGGCCACCAGCGCCGAACGCGCGCGCAGCAGGAAGAGCAGGGAAATGAGCGCCACCGCCAGGGATTCTTCCAGCAGCTTGCCGGTCAGGGTATGAATGCTGCGCTGGATGAGCGGGGCCTGGCTATAGGTGGTGACGACCTGTACGCCCTTGGGCAGGGAGGGCTGGATGTCTTTCAGCTTGCGCTCGATCTGATGGATGAGGGCATAGGCGTTGCCGCCCTGGTTCATCATCACGATTCCGCCCACTACCTGGCCCTGGCCGTTGAGATCGGCGATGCCATTGGGCAACTGTGGCCCCAACTGTACCCGGGCGACCTGACGCAGCGTAATGGGCACGCCGTCGCGCACCCCCAGCGAAGCATCCTCCAGGTCTTTCAGGGAGCGAATATAACCAGACGTGCGGACGATATAGCTCGCCTCTCCCATGTCCACCACCGAGCCGCTGGTCTCCCCATTGGCGGCACGGATGGCAGCCTCTACTTCCGGCATGGTCAGGTTGTAGGCGAGAAGTTTTTGTGGATTCACGACCACCTGGTACTCCTGCACCATCCCCCCCACCGTGGCCACCTCCGCGACGCCGGGGATGCCCTGCAGTTCGTATTTGAGAAACCAGTTCTGCAGAGTGGTGAGTTGGGCGAGATTCAACCCCCCGCCGGGATCGCTGAGGGCGTACTCGAAGATCCAGTCCACCCCCGAACTGTTCGGACCCAGGGCCGGCGTGATCCCCGGCGGCAGCTTGGACTGTACCTGGCTCAGATATTGGAGTACCAGATTGCGGGCTTGATAGATGCTGGTGCCTCCTTTGAAGAGGACGTAGACATAGGAGTCCCCGAACATGGAGTAGCCGCGCACGGCCTGGGCACCGGGCACCTCCTGCAGGGTGGTCTCCAGGGGATAGGTCACTTGATCCTGAACGATCTGCGGGGCCTGACCCGGATAGGAAGTCTTGACGATGACCTGGGTGGGCGAGATGTCGGGGAGGGCCTCCAAAGGGATATTCATCACTGCCAGCGTACCGCCGGCGATCAACACCAGAACGGCGATCACGACCAGCAGGTAGTTGGCCATGCACCAGCGCATAATCGCTTTAATCATGAGCCTTCCCTCCCTGACCCATATTCATTCCGGTCATGGCACTCTTAGTGGGTATCGTGCTGCCCCCCAGCATGCGGGCCTTGACGGACTGGAACTGAGACTCGGAATAGAGCAGGAATTGCGCGCTCTCCACCACCCGATCCCCCGTCTTGAGTCCCTTGTTGATGGCCACCCAGCCGTCAGCCTCTGGCCCCAGAGCAACCTGGACCGGCAGAAAATGTCCACCATTCTCACCCAGCATCACATAATCCCCCTGGGCGGTATGTAATACGGCACTGCTGGGTACGGCCAGAGCCTCCTCGGGTCTGGCCACAATGGTGGCGTCGGCGTACATGCCGGGGCGCAGGTTCCCGCCGGGATTGGAAAAGCTCAGCCGGGCCGTCACCGTCCGGCTTTTGGGATCGAGGGTCGGGTAGAGGAAATTCAGGCGTCCCGCCCAGACCCTGCCGGGATAGGCTGCCAGGTGCAGGCGTACGGGATTGCCGGTCTTCACCCAAGGCAACTGGTAGGAGTAGAGCGCCACATTGACCCATATCCGGTCGAGATTGGCGATTTCATAGACATTAGTCTGCGGCGAGATATAACCACCCTGGCGCACATTGAGGGTCTCGACCACCCCGGAAGCGGGCGCCAGGAGCGGCACGTTCCGCTCCGCCGTGCCGCGCCGAGCGAGTGCAGCGATTTCGTCTTCGGGCATGCCCAACAATCTCAATTTAGCCCTGGCTGCTGCCAGCAGTGCCGGGTCTTCCGTCGCTCCACCCTGGCGGCGGGCAATGAGATATTCCTGTTGAGCACCATACAGCTCGGGAGAATACAGTTCGGCGAGCACCTGGCCGCGCTGCACGGGGTCGCCTACGGCGCGGACATTCAAGTGTGTCACCCACCCGGAGAAACGTGGAGTGACGGAATAGACGCGATTCTCGTCCACTGCCACGGTACCCACGGTGTGAATCGCGTGGCCCATCTGACGGTGCTGGACATCCACGAGGCGCACTCCCAGATTTTGCGCGAGGCGCGGATCGATGCTGAGTCCGGATGCTTTTTGCGCGCTCGGACCGGAGGCGTACACCGGTATATAAGGCATACCCATACTGAACCGCCCCGGATTTTGAGGAGGCTCCTTTTTCCAAGAGAATGGAGTCATGATGAACAAAGCTAAAACACCC
>NZ_JABBDR010000090.1 GCF_018854495.1 Acidithiobacillus ferruginosus | reverse complement strand
CCTGCAAAGACGTCCCGATCATGCCCGCAGCGCTCGCCCGTGCGGCCACCGCCATTCTCCTTTATACTCTCCCAATTCCGACTCATCCTCGCACAAGGTTCCCATGCAGCATCCTATTCTCGTTACCGCCATTCGTGCGGCCCGCAAAGCTGGCGATATCATCAACCGCAGCTTCGACCGGGTCAATGAAATCAGCATCACCAGCAAGGCGCACAATGACTTTGTCACGGACGTCGATCAGCGCGCCGAGGCCGCCATCGTGGAGATGATCCGTCGCGCTTACCCCGAGCATGGCATCCTCGCCGAAGAAGGCAGCCGCATCTCCGATAAGGACTTCGAATGGATCATTGACCCCCTCGATGGCACCACCAACTTCATCCACGGCATGCCGCAAGTCGGTGTCTCCATTGCCGTTCGCCACTTTGACCGCCTGGAGCATGCGGTCATCTATGATCCGGTGCATAACGAGCTGTTTACCGCCAGCCGCGGCAGTGGAGCACACCTCAACGATCGCCGCCTGCGCATTGCCCAGCGCAAGGACCTGGAAGGTGCCCTGCTCGGCACCGGCTTTCCCTTCCGCGACTTTTCCCACCTGGACACCTACCTCGCCACCCTCAAGGCTTTCATGCTGAAGACTGCGGGCGTCCGCCGGCCCGGCTCTGCGGCGCTGGACCTGGCCTACGTCGCGGCAGGCCGCTATGACGGCTTCTGGGAGTTCAACCTCAAGCCCTGGGATCTCGCTGCCGGCGCGCTACTGGTGCAGGAGGCGGGTGGTGTTGCCACCGACTTCAAGGGTGATCAGGGTTACCTGCAAAACGGCGATATCGTCGCCGGCAATCTGCGGATTCATGCCCAGATGCTGCATATCATCAGCCAGGAGATCAACCAGCCGTAATCAGCCCGTTGAAACGAGGATGTCCGGAAAACGTCGGCAAATATCCTTTGATCCTGCGAGCGCGGGCCGGGCTCTATGCGAACCGGGCCCACGATCGGAAGGATAAGCGGCTATCGTGCCGCCAGCGCCCTGGATCCGGCCCAGTGACGGGCGAACTGCCGCGCCACCCGGCCACTGCGCGAGCCGCGCTGCAAGGCCCAGCGCAAGGCCTCCTCCCGCCATTCCGCCTGCGGCGTCCGCACCCCCAGGCGTTGCAGATGGATAATGCAAATATCCAGATACATGGCCTGATCAAAGGGATAAAAGCCCAACCATAAGCCAAAGCGCTCGGAAAGGCTGATTTTTTCTTCCGCCGTCTCGCCGGGAATGATTTCCTCACCATGGCGGTGATATTCCTCGTTGTCGGCGAAATGGCGCGGCATCAGATGCCGCCGGTTGCTGGTGGCGTAGAGCAGCACATTGTCCGGACGCGCCTCCACACCGCCGTCCAGCAGCGACTTGAGGGCCTTGTAGCCGGGGTCATCGGCACCGAAAGAAAGGTCATCGCAGAAGAGCACAAAGTGATACGCCTGCTGCGGATCGGCCGCCTGCAACGCCGCCAGAATCTCCGGCAGGTCGAGGATGCCGTCCTGGTCGATTTCAATCACCCGCAGCCCCTGATCCGCATAGCGACGCAGGAGCGCCTTGACCAGCGAAGACTTGCCCGTGCCCCGCCCGCCCCAGAGCAAGGCGTCATTGGCGGGAAAACCGGCGACAAACTGGCGGGTGTTCAGATCCAGTGCGGCCTTGGTATCCTCGATGCCGAGCAGTTCGTCCATCTCCGGCAAGTCCACACGCGCCACCCCTTCCAGACGGCCGCCGAGAGGCAGATGGCGCCAGCGGGCCGCCTTTACCCCGGCAAAATCGGGCAGAGGATGGCTGCTGCTATCCCCCAAAAGGGCGGCTAAACCCTGAATCACCTGTTGACGTTCCACTGTCCACGAACTCCTTTCTGTGATTAGATAGCGCTAGCTTAACCCCATATACCGTGGCGCGTCATGAAACTGCTTACCGATTTCCTCCCCATCATCCTCTTTTTCGTGGCCTACAAGATTCACGGGATCTACACGGCCACCGAGGTGCTCATCGTTGCCGCCATCCTGTTGATGGCCTGGCAGTGGTGGCGGCGGGGCCGGGTAGAGACCATGACCTGGGTCTCCACCCTGCTGATCCTGACCTTCGGCGGCCTGACCCTGTATTTTCATAACGACACCTTCATCAAGATCAAACCCAGCATTCTCTATATGCTGTTCGCGGCGGCACTGCTCTTTACCCACTGGCGCGAGGAACCGCTTCTCCAACGCTTGATGGGCGGACAACTGCCAGCCGCGCTGCCCCTGTCTTTCTGGCGGCGCCTTAATGGCTACTGGATTGCCTTCTTTCTCTTCGGTGCTGTCCTGAACCTGATCGTGGCCTATGCGTTTTCAACAGGTATCTGGGTGGATTTCAAGCTGTTCGGCATGCTCGCCATCACCGTCATTTTCGTACTCTTTCAAGCGGTGGTGATCTCGCGTGCTTTGCCGCAAGAGGCTAAAGATGGCGATTCGTCGGCATAGCCGCTGATCAGCGGAGACGGTTGCCAACTTGCCGCAAATGGGGCAGCTTTAGGGCATGCATCTCACCAACAGGAAAAGGTTCATGTATTACTGCATTATTGGCACGGACAATGCCGACTCCCTAGGCAAACGTCAGACGGCGCGGGGCGATCATCTGGCGCGCCTGCATCAGTTGCAATCCGAGGGGCGCTTACTGACTGCGGGGCCATTCCCCGCCATAGACAGTGAAGAACCGGGCGAAGCAGGGTTTACCGGCAGCCTGATCATTGCCCGTTTTGACTCGCTGGAGGATGCCCATATCTGGGCTGCCGCCGAACCTTATCTCAGTGCCGGTGTTTACGCGGATGTCAGCGTTCGCCCTTATAAAGGAGTGTTTTTGCCATGAACAAAGAAATTCTTGGTAATTTATTGCGTGACGCCCTGAATCCGGAATTTCTGGAAATCAATGACCGGACGAAATCCCACAGTGGTCATGCCTTGTCCGGCGGTGGCGGGCATTACGAGGTGCGCATTGTCAGCAGTCGGTTCGTGGGCTTGCCCCCATTGGCACGTCACCGTCTGGTCAATGCGGCCACCGACCCGGTGCGTCAGGAGATACACGCGCTGTCGATCAAGGCCTATAGCCCGGAGGAGTTTGCCGCCCAAAACCAGCCCAAAACACAGCGTCCAGCCATCGCCCTGAATGTCCTTTAGGGTTGGTGTGCTCAGATGCCTGCCGATAGCTTCGTCCGCAGCTTCCGCGAGTCTTCGCCCTACATTCATCGCTTTCGCGGGCAGACTTTCGTCATCAATTTTGGTGGCGACGCGCTGGCGGATGGCAGCATCCGCAGCCTCGCCCATGACATCGCCCTGCTCAACAGCCTGGGCATCAATGTCGTCCTGGTACACGGGGCCGGGCCGCAGATCGACGCGGCCCTGCTGGCCCACCAACTCCGCACCGAACGGGTCAACGGCAAGCGCATCACCGACCTGGCGGCGATGCAGGTACTCCGCGAGGCGGTGGGCGGTGCCCGTCTGGTAGTGGAGGCGGCATTGTCCGAAGGACAAATGGGCTCGCCCATGGCCCATGCGGGATTGCAGGTGGTCAGCGGCAACTTCATCATCGCCCAGCCCCTTGGGGTGCTGGAGGGGGTGGATTACCAGTATACCGGGCAGGTACGGAGGGTTGCGACAGAGGCCATCCAACGCCATCTTGCCGCCGACGAAATCGTCCTGCTCTCCCCCATCGGCGTCTCGCCGACGGGTACCCTGTTCAACATCCGCGCAGAGGAAGTGGCCGTAGCGGCGGCCATGGCCTTGCACGCCGCCAAGCTGGTATTTTTCATGGATGAGGACGGTGTGACCGATGCACAGGGGCAACTGATACGCCAGATCACCCTCTCCGAACTACCGCAATTACTGGAGCGGGATGATATTCAGGACGGCCTGCGCGAGCATCTGCACAGTGCGGCAATTGCCTGCACGGGAAACGTAGACCGCGTCCATCTGATATCCCGGCATGTGGATGGCGCCCTGCTACGCGAACTCTTCACCCGCGATGGCCTAGGTACCCTCATTTCCCAGGACCCTTTCGAGCATCTGCGGACAGCCACGGTCGCCGATATTCCCGGCATCCTCGATCTGATTCGCCCCATGGAAGAACGCGGCGTGCTGGTACGGCGCAGCCGGGAACGCCTCGAAATGGAAGCGGATCACTTCGTGGTCATGGAACGGGACGGCAAGATCATCGGCTGCGCGGCCATGTATCCCTACCCTGATCAGGGAATGGCCGAAGTCGCCTGTCTCGCCGTAGATAGCCGCTATCGTCGTCAGGGGCGCGGTGAGCGGCTGCTCGACTACTGTCAGGAACGCGCGCGGGAGCAGGCGCTGGAGCGGATCTTTGTGCTCAGCACCCAGACGACCCACTGGTTTCTGGAGCGCAACTTTCGCCACGGCGCCCTGGAGGATTTACCGGTGCCGCGGCAGCACCTCTACAACTTCCAGCGCCGTAGTCAGGTATTTTTTCGCGACCTGTAGAGACCGAAGCGGCGTCAGGAGGGTTCGGCGACCGCCTCATGCTCCTCGGCTTCGTCCTGTGGGGCGAACCCCGCATCCTCCCCCCGTTCCGTGGTGGAGATGCGGTCGGGCTGCTTCGACAAGCCCCCGGTGCGGCCATCATAGCGATGGACCACTGTGCAGCGGCGGGCGATGAAACCGCCCTTTTCCGTCTCACTGGACTCGAGATCAAACTCCAGAATGATATCCCGGCTCGGAAGATCATCCGTGTCCAGTTCGCGCGGTAGGTCAGAAATGTGGACAAAGGCCGACTCGTAAGGAGAGTCGTCCTGCCGGGTATCGGTCACCCACAACCGTGCGGAAATACCGGTCAAAAAGCGGACGAAGCCGAAGCCGCGGTCCGCCTCCCAGCGGATGCAGATACCGCGGATGCGCGATCCCATCTCTCCCCACGGCACCCGCATGTCGCCGCGGGTGGGAACCAGCCCGGGCACCAGATAACCGGAGTAGAAAGCGTCCGCTTCATACTGCAATTCCCTGGAAACGTTCCTGAACGCCAGCACCTCGACCCGGCATCCCTTATTCTGCAACGCGCGAACCACCTGCAGGAAATCGCCGTCTCCCGTAACCAGCAGCACCTGATCCAGGCGCTCGGATTGCAGCATCACATCCACCGCCAAATCCAGATCGGCATTGGCCTTGGACATGCTGTTGCCTTCTTCGTCCACGAACCAGCGCACCGGCTTTTCGATGATTTTCCAGCCCAGATCGCGCACCGCCTGCTGATAACCGCGAATCCGTTCCCGGTACTCACGGTCACGCTTCATGCGCTCGCCATCCACCGCCATATAGGTATTCAGGCGCAGTAGTCGCGCGCCCTCTTCCCGCCCGGCGAAGCGCCGCAGTACGTCATAACGCATGGCATAACCACCGTTATAACGAATATTTTCGGCATCCACATAGACACCGATATGCAGCTCACCATTACTCATGAATGCTCAGGACTCCAGGATCGCGCCGTTGGCGGCGTTGGTCACCAGCTTACGATAACGGCGCAACCACGGTGACTTCAGGGGCTTTTCTATCGGCACCCAATGTTTGCGGCGTTCGGCCAATTCGTCGTCACTCAGGTCGACATGGATTTTGCCGTTGTCGAGGTCAAGAGAAATCAGGTCACCATCTTTCAACAGACCGATGGGGCCGCCCTCCGCCGCCTCCGGGGAGATGTGGCCGATACAGGCCCCGCGGGTTGCTCCACTGAAACGGCCATCGGTAATCAATGCCACACTTTCACCCAGACCCATGCCCATGATGTTGGCGGTAGGCGTCAGCATCTCCGGCATTCCGGGGCCACCCTTCGGGCCTTCGTAACGGATCACCACCACATTACCGGCCTTGACTTCACCGGCAAGAATACCTTCTGCCGCCGTTTCCATACTCTCAAAAATCTTCGCTGGTCCAGAGAACTTGCGCATCGTGGGCAGTACCGCACCGATTTTGACGATACCGCCTTCCGGCGCGAGATTGCCAAAGACCACCCGCAAGCCGCCGGTAGGTGAAATGGGATCGCTGGCCAGATGGATGATTCTGCTGTCCTTGACCGCCGCCGCCAAGACTATCTCGCGCAGGCTCTGGCCGCTCACGGTCGGCTTATCCAGATGCAGCACATCGGGGTTGCGCTTGTGGACTTCATGGAGGATGGCCGGGATACCACCGGCGCGGCCGATATCCTCGATATGCACCGTAGACAGGGCGGGCGATACCTTGGCAAGGTAGGCCACCTTCTGCGCCAGATCGTTCAGCCGCGCCAGGGGATAATCCAGACCGGCCTCCCTGGCGATGGCCAGGGTGTGCAGCACCGTGTTGGTGGACCCGCCCATGGCCATGTCCAGTATAAATGCGTTATCGATGGCATCGAAATCTACCAGTTGCCGCATGGTCGGCCCGCCCGCCATGGCCAGCGCCACCACGCGATCCGCAGCCTGCCGCACCAGGTCGCGGCGCGCCGCCGCCGTTGCC
This sequence comes from Acidithiobacillus ferruginosus, assembly GCF_018854495.1. Lineage (GTDB taxonomy): Bacteria > Pseudomonadota > Gammaproteobacteria > Acidithiobacillales > Acidithiobacillaceae > Acidithiobacillus > Acidithiobacillus ferruginosus. The sequence goes on along the minus strand of NZ_JABBDR010000090.1, from coordinate 7,952 downwards.
AGAATGGTGCCGTTGCCCGGCAGCGCGATACCGAGCACCTCCATCAGGCAGTTCATGCTGTTGGCCGTGAACATGCCCGAGCAGGAGCCGCAAGTCGGACAGGCCTTGTCCTCGATCTCTTTGAGACGAATTTGGGTGATCTGCCCACGCTTGAACTGTCCGACCGCCTCAAACGCCGTTACCAGATCGACCGCCGTTCCGTCAGACAGATGACCGGCCTCCATAGGGCCGCCGGAGACGAATACCGTGGGGACGTCACAGCGCAGCGCACCCATAATCATACCGGGCACGATCTTGTCGCAGTTGGGGATACAGATAAGCGCGTCCAGATGATGGGCCTGCACCACCGTCTCGATGGAGTCCGCAATCAGTTCACGGCTCGGGAGCGAGTAACGCATACCGTCGTGGCCCATGATGATACCGTCATCCACACCGATGGTATTGAACTCGAAGGGCACGCCCCCTGCCGCGCGGATGTTCTCCTTGACGATGCGTCCGAACTCCTGCAAATGCACATGGCCGGGAATAATGTCGATGAACGAGTTGGCCACTCCGATGAAGGGCTTATCCATATCCTGGTCGGTGACACCGCAGGCCTTGAGCAGGGCGCGGTGAGGAGTGCGTTCAAAACCTTTTTTGATCATATCGGAGCGCATGAGGTCCTCGTGGCAAGTTCAGCAGGGGATGCATCGCGTGGATGCCACCCCGATGGCGGCGTGGCAGGGTGCCAAGTAAAAGCACACTGACCGTCTGGTTAGTATCCGCAGTATAGGGCCTAGCGTGAGACAGGCCAAGAAGTAGACGCTCGCCGAGCGGCAAATCCGCTGAGTTTTTCTCCGCCGATGACGGATCAAAGGGTTTTTTGGGCACATGCTCCTATACATTCAACCTTGCGGCGCGGCAGGCGCTGGCCGCAACCACTCATTCCAGATCGCCAACAGCACGGCCAGCAGCACCGGCCCCAGAAACAAACCGAGGAAGCCGAAGGCGAAAATGCCGCCGAGCACCCCGAATAGAACCAGCAGAAATGGAATCCGTACCGCGTTGGAAATCACCAGCGGGCGAATCAGGTTATCGATCCAGCTCACCACCAGCGCGCCCCACAGGGCCAGACCCACTCCCGCCCAAATCTCGCCCTGAGATAGCAACCAGATGCTCGCAGCCCCCCAGACCAGTGGGGTACCGAAGGGGATAAAGGAAAACAGCAGGGTGACGATGGCCAGCAGTACGGGTGCGGGCAGTCCCGCCACCCAGTAACCCAATCCCGCCAGCGCCCCCTGCGCCACCGCGGTCGCCAGAATGCCATAAATCACCGCACGGATGGTGCTGGCCACCGTCCGCAGATAAGCATCGCCCCGCTGTCCCAGCACCTGGCCGACAAAACGGCGCAACTGGTCCACCAGCGCTTCACCATGCCGGTAGAAGAAAAAGGCGGTGATGAGAACAAGTATAAGCAAAGTACCGAAACGACCGATTCCACCCGCAACACTACCCAGCCGCCCCGCCCAGGCGGACAGGTCGGGGGTCAGGGCACCGGGCTCCAGTTTCGTCTTCCAGGCTGCAGGAATCTGCGCGAGCAGATCATGCAACCAAGGTATCCGATTCAAACTTGCTTCCAGGGTCGTGTGTGCATCCACGCTACCGATATCGGTCAGTACATGGTGCAACTCCGTCCCCAGGCTGATGCTCAGGAAAAGTACGGGAAGAATGAAAATCAGCGCCAACATGAGCGTGGCGCCTGCTGCTGCCGGCACGGGCGGCCAATGTCGGCGCAAGGGACCAGCCAGCGGCCAGGTCGCATAAACGAGAATAGCGGCCCAGCCAAGGGCTGGCAAAAAGGGGGAAAGAATTTTCCAGACAAGGGCAAAAAACAAAACAGCGGCGAGCAGTTGGCCGAAGGCGAATCGCAGATCGCGAACCGTCAGATCCGCGAGACGCATCGCGATTCAGCGCCGCGCGACGCCGCTTTCCCGGGCGGCAGCGGTTACCGCGCCAGAGACCCACGGCCGTAGGCGGGGGTCCAGAGGTTTGGGGATAATGTACTCGGGGCCGAAGGTCAGACCTTGCGGTGCGGTCAGCCCGTAAACGGCCTGCACAGCGTCCGGCACCGGCTCCCGCGCCAGCTTCGCCAAAGCATCCACGGCCGCCAGCAGCATGGGCTGGTTGATCTGCCGAGCCCGGCAATCCAGTGCGCCGCGGAAGAGGAAGGGAAAGCCCAACACGTTGTTGACCTGATTGGGCATATCCGATCGACCCGTGGCGATGATGGCGTCTGGACGCAGGCGCCGCGCTAGGGCGGGGTCCACTTCAGGATCGGGATTGGCGAGTGCAAAAATTACCGGCTTGGGCGCCAGCGCCGACAACGCCGCTTCCGGAATGGCGCCGCGCACAGAGACGCCGATGACTACATCGGCACCGCGCAACATCGCCGCCAGATCCCAGTCTTGGGGTGCCACGGCAAAAGGTTTATGCCATTGGGTGAGGTCCGTACGTTTGCTGTGCAGCACGCCATGCAAATCGCTCAGGAAGATATCCGCTACCCCCAGTGCCCGCAACATACGCGCAATGGCAATTCCGGCGGCACCAGCACCAACAATAGCGACCTTGGCGCGGCCCAACTCCTTACCCTGCAATTCCAGTGCATTTTGCAACGCCGCTGCCACAATCACCGCCGTACCATGCTGATCATCGTGAAGTACGGGAATATCCAGCATGGCCTGCAAGGCTTCTTCTACCCGAAAACATACGGGCGCACCGATGTCCTCCAGGTTGATGCCCCCAAAACCTGGGGCGATGGCCGCCACCACGTCGATGAGATGCTCGGCGTCGCGCGCCTGCACTTCGATATCAAACGCGTCAATATCCGCGAAGCGCTTGAAAAGCAGCGCCTTGCCTTCCATGACCGGCTTACCCGCCAACGGCCCGACATTACCCAGGCCGAGCACCGCCGTACCGTTGCTGATAACGGCCACCAGGTTACCCTTGGCCGTATAGTCGTAAGCCTTATCCGGGTCGGCGACGATCTCCCGTACCGGGGCCGCCACTCCTGGCGTGTAGGCCAGAGACAGATCCTCGGGACTGGCGCAGGGCTTGCTTGGCACGACGGAAAGCTTGCCTGCCGGCATACGGGCGTGATAGTCCAGCGACCGGCGCCGCAAATCCGCCTGAGGGTCGGCCTCCACCATCCCGATTTATTGCCCGCCGCCGTAACGCTTGCGGAATTTCTCTACCTGACCCGCAGCGGAAACCGCACGCTGTTTACCAGTGTAAAAAGGATGGCATTCGGAGCAGAGATCAATATGCAGGTCGCGGTTCGCGGTCGAGCGCGTCTTAAAAACGTTGCCGCAACTACAGGTGACGGTGATCTCTTCGTACTTGGGGTGAATATTGCTTTTCATGTTAGCTACTCTCGGGCCTTGATACAAAGAGGCGAATTATAGGGACGGAGGGGGCGGGCGTCCAGCAGGCCCGCTTAACGGTTCATGGAGTCGAAGAACTCTGCGTTATTTTTGGTGCTGCGCACCTTGTCGAGCAGAAACTCCATGGATTCCACCGGATCCATGGGCGCGAGCAATTTGCGCAATACCCACATTTTGCTGAGCATCTCGGCCGGGACCAGCAGTTCTTCACGACGGGTACCGGATTTATTCAGGTTGATGGCCGGGTACGTACGTTTCTCGGCTAGACGACGGTCGAGATGTACTTCCATGTTGCCCGTACCCTTGAACTCTTCGAAGATGACTTCGTCCATCTTGGAACCGGTTTCCACCAGCGCCGTGGCGATGATGGTGAGGCTGCCACCCTCTTCGATGTTGCGTGCGGCGCCAAAGAAGCGCTTGGGCTTCTGCAGCGCGTTGGCATCCACGCCGCCGGTCAGTACCTTGCCGGAAGACGGCACTACGGTGTTGAAGGCGCGCGCCAGGCGGGTGATGGAGTCGAGCAGGATGACCACATCGTGTTTGTGCTCCACCAGGCGCTTGGCCTTTTCCAGGACGATTTCCGCAACCTGGGTGTGGCGCGTCGCCGGTTCGTCAAAGGTGGAAGAGACCACTTCGCCCTTCACCGAGCGCTGCATCTCCGTCACTTCTTCTGGACGCTCGTCGATCAGCAACACGATCAGATAGCATTCCGGATGGTTGGCGGTAATGGCGTGGGCAATCTGCTGCAACAACACCGTCTTGCCGGTTTTGGGCGGGGCGACGATCAGACCGCGCTGGCCCTTGCCGATGGGTGATACCAGATCGATGATCCGCGGTGCCATTTCGCCATAAGGTACCGCGTCGTATTCCAGGCGCAAACGCTCGTCCGGGAACAAAGGCGTCAAATCGTCAAAATTGACTTTGTTGCGGGTTGCTTCCGGCGCTTCGAAATTGATGCTCTCCACCTTGAGCAGCGCGAAATAGCGTTCACCTTCTTTGGGAGGGCGAATCTGGCCCGAAACCGTGTCTCCGGTCTGCAGGTGAAAGCGCCGTACCTGCGAGGGCGAGACATAGATGTCATCCGGCCCCGCCATATAAGACCCGGAAGCAGCACGCAGAAAGCCGAAACCATCCTGTAGAATCTCCAGCACGCCCTCACCGTAAATGGCGTCGCCATTGCGCGCGTGCGCCTTGAGGATGTTGAAAATGATTTCCTGTTTCTTCTGACGGGCGGTACCCTCCAACCCCATGTCCTGGCAGATCACCGCCAGATCAGCGGCCGTCTTGCGTTTGAGGTCGGTAAGGTTCATCGCCGCAGCGCCAGGTGCCGGACAAAGCGCGTTCTCGTCTTCGTCGTCTACCAGAATATCTTCGTTGGGGAAGGACTTGGGCGTCCGGGGAGATTTACGGCGGGGACGTGGTGTATTCAAAGTTGACTATCCAGGAATGCGGTCAGTTGGGCTTTGCTCAGGGCACCCACTTTGGTCGCTTCAAGTTTGCCAGCCTTGAAAAGGAGCAGTGTGGGAATACCGCGAATGCCGTACTGAGGGGGAGTATTGGGATTTTCGTCGATGTTGAATTTGGCAACCCGCAGGCGGTCGGCATATTCGCCAGCGATCTCTTCCAGAATGGGGGCGATCATCTTGCAAGGCCCGCACCATTCGGCCCAGAAATCGACCAATACCGGTTTAGAGGACTTCAATACATCCGTTTCAAAACTGTCATCAGACACATAAAGAATGGCGTCACTCATTGGAGAGAGCTCCTCAGTCAGTTGGGTACAACGCTTCGGTGGATATTCATGAGATTTTTATCATTCGAGGGATTTGACCCGAAACCACATGCGCCGGATGGCGCCCGCAGATAAGTACTTCTTTCAGTCCATAAGATGATTGAAGGATAGCACGATACAACAGGGATGCAAGAGCGATGGATGGTCACTTTCGTTAAGATTTTAAGCCAGTAAGGGTGGCGGAGAGAGAGGGATTCGAACCCTCGATGGAGTGTTTAGCCCCATACTCCCTTAGCAGGGGAGCGCCTTCAGCCGCTCGGCCATCTCTCCGGTAGCGGGATTCTAACCTGTCGCGCGGGCTCAGGTCAAAACCCGATGCACCGCCCTTGTCCTGGAGACCGGTATGGTCGCCGTTGCGGGCTTGGCGTATGGTAAGCCATCTGCGTTTGGCGAAGCTTGGAAAGGATGGCGTGACTGCACTTCTGGTTCTGGACAATCTGGCAAAACGGCTTCCCGGAGACCCTCAGCGTTGGTTATTCCGCAATGCGAGCCTCCACATAGCACCAGCAGACTTTGTAGCCGTCATGGGGGAAAGCGGCGTTGGCAAAAGCACCCTGCTCAATATTATTGCCGGCCTGGATCGCCCCGATGCGGGACACATGACTTTCAAGGGTCAACCGCTCGACACCCTGGATGACGATGCGCGTACGCTCCTGCGGCGGCGGCACATGGGTTTTGTGTTTCAGGCCTTTCATCTGATCCCACAATTGACCGTAGAGGAAAACATCGCCCTGCCCTGGCGACTGAACGGCCTCTCCCGGCGCGACATGAATCAGCGGGTTAAAACTCTGGTGGAACGGCTCGGCATCGGCAGTCACCTGAATGCCTGGCCACGGGAGCTTTCCGGCGGCGAGATGCAGCGGGTTGCGGTAGCGCGGGCGGTAGTACATCGCCCGTCGCTGATCCTGGCGGACGAACCAACGGGGAGCCTCGATGCCGAATCTGCGGAAACCGTGCTCAGCCTCCTGCGTGAGGCGGGAGAAGCAGAGGCGGCGGCTATTGTGCTGGTGACCCATTCGGCGACAGCGGCAGACCGGGCGCAACGCCGCCTGCGTTTCGACGCGCAGGGCTTCCATCCCCTGTGATCACCCGGATTCCATGGCAAGCGGCCGTATGGCGCCCCCTCCGCCAGAGGCCGGGGGCGAGCGTGCTGGCGATCATCGGCATTGCGCTGGGGGTCGCGCTGGGACTGGCCATTGCCCTCATCAACATCCAGGCCGTAAGCGATTTTTCTGCCGGGCTGCGGCGTCTGTCGGGGCAGGCCGACCTGACCCTGACGGCGCCGGGGCAGGGCTTTTCCGAACAATGGTATGTGCGCCTGAGTATGGCCAGAGATGTGGCCGTGGCCACCCCGGAAATCCGCTTGCAGGCGCAGGTACTGCATCCTGCCCGGAAGGGCATGCTCCCCATTCTCGGCATTGACGCCTTCCAGGCGGCGCGCATGGGACAACCGCTGCTGCCTTTCAATCTGCATAGCCCGCTTGCCTTGCTGACCCCCGACCACATTGCCCTGAGCCCGGCGGCGCTGACACATCTCGGCCTGCGGGTAGGGGATACACTGACGCTCGACGCGGACGGACAGCCACGCGCACTGCGAATCATCGGCGAACTGCCGGGTGTGGGCAGCAGCGAAGCATTCGGTGTCATGGATATTGCGGCAGTACAGTGGCTGTGGGGAAGGGTCGGCACCCTCAATCAGGTCGACCTGCGTCTGTACCCCGGAATACCCGTCACTCACTTTCTCGCGCGATGGCAGGGACATCTGCCGGTCGGCGCCGTGTTACAAAGCCCGGCGCAGCAGGGACAAGTGGCTGCAGATGCTTCGCGCGCCTATCGCGTGAACCTGCTGGTACTGTCGCTGGTAGCGCTGTTTACCGGAGCTTTTCTCGTCTATTCCACCCTGGCCATGGGGGTAGTGCGGCAACGGCAGCAACTGGCCCTGTTGCGGGTCCTGGGCCTGCGCCGCCGGGAAGTCGTACTGGCCGTATTGTTGCAGGGTGCGACGTTGGGTCTGCCGGGTGCGCTGCTGGGTCTGCCGCTGGGCATGCTGGCGGCCTGGCTGGCCCTGGCACACATGGGTGGCGACCTCGGAGCGGGATATTTCAGTGCCACGGCTTTGCGCCTGCAATGGCATCCGGGACTCCTGCTGATCTTTTTCGCGGCGGGCCTGGGCGCGGCGCTGACCGGCGCCTTTTTACCGGCTTGGGAAACCAGCCGGGCGATCCCCGCCCTGGCGTTGCGGGCCGGCTCTGAAGAGCAGGCCCATCAGCAGCGCCAGCATCCCTGGGTAGGTCTGCTACTCTTGGGGCTGGCCTTGGCAGGGTCGTTGGCGCCGGCCATCCGCGGCATCCCCTATCTAGCCTACGGCGCGGTAGCCTGCCTGCTCTTTGCCCTGCTCTTTTTACTGGCACCGCTCCTGGGCGCACTGACCCGGCTCTTTCCCCTGCCCCATGCACCCGTCTGGCGTCTGGCCCTGGAACAACTGCGGGGCGCGCCGGGGCGGGCGGCGCAGAGCCTGGCTGCAGTGGTAGTGGCCTTTAGTCTGGTCGTGGCCATGGCGGTGATGGTAGGTTCATTCCGTGACTCCGTCGCCAACTGGTTGACCGACATTTTACGCGCGGACCTCTATGTGCAGGCCGGGATGAATAGAGACTCCCTCCTCCCCCATGGCGCAGCGCACCAGCTTTGCGCACTGCCCGATGTCCGCGCCTGCTCGCCTCTGCGGCGGGTCACTCTGAATC
>NZ_JABBDR010000009.1 GCF_018854495.1 Acidithiobacillus ferruginosus | reverse complement strand
GGCGGGGCTGGGGGTCTGGCAGGGAGTTTTTCTGTTTGAACACCGGCTGCGACCAGTCAGCCGCCAGGTGCTGGTCAGCTTCCAGGGTATTGTACAGGAGGTGTGATGTCTGAATTCATGAAACTATACAATGGTATGCTGCGCGGTATCCGAGACTGGACGCGTTGGGATACATTTCAGCAAACTCTTGTGGAACAGTCGGACGGCGGATGGTATGTGTATTTCGTCGGGGTGGATTTTCCGCAGGCGCCGCTGGACGCGGTGACCTTCCGCAAGGTGCTGGGTGCGATCGATATACTGTTGCATCACGACCATAAAGAAAGATATCTCGGCATCGTCTATGTGGATGATTTTGAACATCCGCAACTGGTCAAGATTTATGATCCCAACAATCTGGGTGCGTCCTGTGGCAGCAGCGGCAAAGTGGTTCCGGCCGGCTGGATACTCTCCCGGATTCCTCCCGAGCCTTTGGGGGAGTTCGTGGTGCCCGAAGGCCGCAAGCGCTGGTGGCGGGAGATTTTTCAGGACTGAGGGGTTGGCATTGCCGCCCCGCCTTTGGACCCTTTTGCCAACCAATCACCGGGAGTACCCATGGAAGCTGACCTCAAGCCCCTGGAATTCGAGGGTATCCGCCGACTGCTCGAAAGGCTCTGCGCAACGCCTTTCGGGGCCGATGCCGCGCGCAATATTGCCCCCGCCCCAACGCTGACGGTCGCCCGCCGGTTGCAGGCGGCCATCACCGCCGCCCGCCTGGGCCTGGAATCCGGTGAGGGTCCAGTCCTCCCGGAGCTGCCGGATGTGCGGGCTGCCATCCGCCAGGTGGCCTCGCCCGGGGCGGCGCTGGCCGGCACGGCCTTTCGCAATCTCGCGCTGGTGTTGCGTGTCGGCGTGCAGTTGCGACCTTATGTGGAAAACCGCCCGGCACTTCTGCCCGCCGGACCCGAGCGCCTGGATGCGGCGGCGGACCTGTTGCCGCGGGTGGACGCCGTACTCCTGCCCAACGGCAACGTGCGTGAGGATGGTAATGAGGCGCTGCGCCAACTGCATGGTGAACTGAGGACGGAGCGCGAACAGATTCAGAAAACCCTGCAGGGACACCTGCGGGTACCGGGGGCGAAGATCCACTGGGCCGGTCAGCGTGCTTGCGTGCATTTGCCCGATGGGGCGGCGGACAATATTCGCGGTGTGCGGCGCGGCACAGGTCCGGGCGGGCATGGTATCCTGGTGGAGCCGATGGAGCTGGTGGCGGGCAACAACCGGCTGGAGAGGCTCGCCGGCCATATCGAGCAGGAAAACCAGGCCATCCTCCGTGCCCTCAGTGACGCGGCACGCGACCGTCTGAGTGGCCTGCAGCAGCTGCTGGAGTCACTCACCTGGCTGGATCTCGCCATCGCCGGCGCGCAGCTGTCCATCCATCTCCATGGCAAAGCGGCGGAGATGGTGGATGAGCCGGTGCTGGTGCTGGAAGGGGCTTATCATCCACAACTGATCCTCGCCCATGCGGAGAAGCGTGGCCCCCAGCCCCGGCCGCTATCGGTGCATATCGATGCGGAGTGCCCGATTCTGGTGGTGACCGGACCCAATACGGGCGGCAAGAGCGTTTCGCTGAAGACGGTCGGATTGCTCACGGTGATGGCCCACTGCGGTTTGCACATTCCGGTAAGCGGGCGCGCTGTGGTCGGAAATTTCACCCGCATTTTTGTGGACATGGGCGATCCGCAGAGCGTCGCTTTTGCGTTGTCCACGTATTCCGGCCATGTAGAAGTGCTCAAGAGACTGCTTGCGGATGCGGATGATCATACCCTTATCCTGCTCGACGAACTGGGCACCGGTACGGACCCGGAGGAGGGGGCCGCGCTGGCGATGGCGGTGCTCGACGACCTGGCGGGACGCGGAGTGCGCGGGATGGTGACGACCCACCTCACGCCACTCAAGGCCTTTGCGGATGCCCACTCTTGTCTGCGTAACGCCTCCATGCGCTTTGATCAGGAGCGCCTGGAACCCACCTATGATCTGCAGATCGGCGTGCCGGGGTCTTCCATGGGGCTGGTCATCGCGGCTCGGCGCGGGCTACCTGAGGCATTGGTCAGCAAGGCACGCGCTTATCTGGAGTCTCTGCACAAGCGGTAAAACTAAAGCACCGATGGCGGGCTATGATGCCATAACCGGCAAGCCGAGGGTGCAAAGGCTTTTTTATTTGACCTCATCACAAAAAATGTCTAGCTTTTGCTGACACTTTGTTCCCAGAGGAGTATGACGATGACGTCCCCGACGACCACGCAGGATCGCCCCGGTCCCGGACAGCAGACCGAAGAGCTGACGGGGGCGGAGATTGTAGTCCGTGCCTTGCGTGACGAAGGCGTGGAATATGTTTTCGGCTATCCGGGCGGCGCCGTGCTGTATATCTATGACAAACTGGCCCAGGAAGATGCCGTCAAGCATATTCTGGTGCGCCACGAGCAGGCGGCGGTGCATGCGGCGGATGCTTATTCCCGGGTCACCGGCAAGGTCGGTGTGGTGCTGGTCACCAGCGGCCCGGGTGCCACCAATGCGGTTACCGGCATTGCCACGGCGTACATGGATTCAGTGCCCCTGGTGGTGATCACCGGGCAGGTGCCCGTTGCGCTCATCGGCAATGACGCCTTCCAGGAAGTGGATACGGTGGGTATCACCCGGCCCTGCACCAAGCATAATTTTTTGGTGAAGGACGTTCGTGATCTGGCGAGTACCCTGAAGACCGCGTTTTATCTGGCGGCGACGGGGCGACCTGGGCCAGTGCTGGTGGACATCCCCAAAGATGTCACCAGCCATAAGGCCGCCTATCACTATCCCGAAAAAATCACTCTGCGTTCCTACAAACCGACGGTGAAAGGTCACTCGGGGCAGGTGCGTAAGGCGATGCAGATCATTACCGGCGCGCAGCGGCCGATGTTCTATACCGGCGGTGGCATTATCCTTGGTAACGCCTCTGAGGCTCTTCGCAAGCTGGTCCGTACCCTGGGCGCGCCCATTACCCATACCCTCATGGGATTGGGCGCTTATCCGGCATCAGATCGCCAGTTCCTCGGGATGCTGGGCATGCATGGCACCTATGAGGCCAATATGGCGGTGCAGCATTGCGATGTGCTGGT
>NZ_JABBDR010000089.1 GCF_018854495.1 Acidithiobacillus ferruginosus | reverse complement strand
TACGGCGGTGTCCGTCGCGGCCCTCCGCAGTGCGGGGCAAGCGCTTGGAACCGCCGTCGGGCGCCTGCAGGAAATTCTTGCCGAACATGGCGGTCTGCGCGACCGTGTGGTGCGGCTCGGCACGATTTCCCCGGAACGGGCGGCCCATCTGGGACTCATGGGGGTCGCCGGCCGCGCCAGCGGTCAACCCTGGGACCAGCGCATACAATTTCCCCAACCCCCTTACGATCAAATCCAGGTACGTATGACTACCGCCACAGAGGGCGACGTCGCGGCGCGCATGGCGGTGCGTTTTCTCGAGATTTTCGAGTCGCTGCGCCTGCAGGAGGAAATCCTCCGCAAACTCCCCAGTGGGAACGTGCGCCAACCGCCGGATCTCCGCGACGCTGAGGGAGAGGGCGTTGGTTGGGTGGAGGGCTGGCGGGGTGAGGTATTTTTCTGGCTGCGCCTGGAGCAGGGACATATTCGCCGCTGTCATCCCCAGGATCCGTCTTGGACCCTCTGGCTGGCACTGGAAGAGGCAGTCCTGCGCGATATCGTCGCGGATTTTCCGCTCATCAACAAATCGTTCAACCTGAGTTACAGCGGTCATGATCTGTGAGCAAGGCACCGGGACCGTTCCCGGAAGGAGGCGGTGATGTACCGGATGTTGCGTGAGCTGCTGCGGCTGGGAAAGGTGGGAGAGACACCACCGCGGACGGAGCGGGACCCGTCCTCCGCCAGCCCCCGTGTTTTTCGCCACAGCCTGGGCATCCGCCACGTGGATGCGGGCTCCTGTAATGGTTGCGAGCTGGAGCTGAATGCCCTGGGCGGCCCACATTATGGTCTGGAGCAGGCAGGCTTCCACTTTGCCGCCTCGCCGCGCCATGCGGATGTGCTGACAGTGACCGGACCAGTGACCCGCCACATGGTCGCGGCTTTGCAGGACTGCCACAATGCCACGCCCGAACCGCGGCGGGTCATCGCCGTTGGCGACTGCGCCTGTGGTGGCGGCGCGTTCCGGGGCAGTTATGCGGTCATGGGCGGCGTCGCGGAGGTCTTGCCGGTGGATCTGCGGATACCGGGCTGTCCGCCGGATCCAGACGCGCTGCTGCGGGGACTCTTGCAGGTGTCCGGGGAACGAATAAACGGTTGACGAATGGACTCCGGCACCGAAGGTCTGACGCAGTCCCGCAAAAGCGGGGCGAAACGATCCATAAGCTCATGCTTACCGATCCAATAAGATTCTTCTGGTATGTGGGCCGGTTTGACAATGCTATAATGTCTAGGGTTTTTTGGTTGTGTTGCGGGGAACGCGCTGCTCGCACAGCCCATCGGCCGGATCCGGCGGGATGTCAACCGCAACATCGGACTTTTCATTATCAATATGCAATATGCACAAGAGGAACAACCATGGATCAATCTAATCGCTATGCCGATCTTTCCCTAAAAGAGGAAGACCTTATCTCCGGCGGCAAACACATTCTGGTGGCCTACAAAATGAAGCCCAAGGCTGGCCACGGTTATCTCGAGGCCGCCGCCCACTTTGCCGCGGAATCCTCCACCGGCACCAACGTCGAAGTGTCGACCACCGACGACTTCACCAAGGGCGTGGACGCGCTGGTCTATCATATCGACGAAGCCACCGAGGATATGCGCATTGCCTATCCGCTGGAGCTGTTTGACCGCAACGTCACCGATGGCCGCATGATGATTGTCTCCTTCCTGACGCTGGTCATCGGCAACAACCAGGGCATGGGCGACATCGAGCACGGCCAGATGATCGATTTTTTCATGCCCCCGCGCGCCATTCAGTTGTTCGACGGTCCGGCCAAGGATATCTCCGATCTGTGGCGCATCCTCGGCCGCCCGATCAAGGACGGCGGCTATATTGCCGGCACCATCATCAAACCCAAGCTGGGTCTGCGCCCCGAACCTTTTGCGGCAGCGGCCTATCAGTTCTGGCTCGGGGGCGACTTCATCAAGAATGACGAGCCCCAGGGCAACCAGGTCTTCGCCCCGGTGAAAAAGACCATCCCGCTGGTGTATGACGCCATGAAACGCGCCATGGACGAAACGGGTGAGGCTAAACTGTTCTCCATGAACATCACCGCCGACGACCATTACGAAATGTGCGCCCGCGCTGACTTCGCCCTGGAAACCTTCGGTCCCGACGCCGACAAGCTGGCCTTTCTGGTAGATGGCTTCGTCGGTGGGCCGGGCATGATCACCACCGCCCGCCGCCAGTATGCCGGCCAGTACCTGCACTATCACCGCGCCGGCCACGGCATGATCACCTCGCCCAGCGCCAACCGCGGCTACACCGCCTTTGTGCTGGCCAAGATGTCCCGCCTGCAGGGTGCGTCCGGTATTCATGTGGGTACCATGGGCTACGGCAAGATGGAAGGCGGTGCTGACGACCGCAACATCGCCTACATGATCGAGCGCGACAGTTGTGACGGCCCCGTTTACCACCAGGAGTGGTACGGCATGAAGCCCACCACGCCCATCATCTCCGGTGGCATGAATGCCCTGCGTCTGCCCGGCTTCTTCGAGAACCTGGGGCACGGCAACGTGATCAACACCGCAGGCGGTGGCTCCTACGGCCACATCGACAGCCCGGCAGCCGGCGCGGTCTCTCTGCGTCAGGCATACGAGTGTTGGAAGGCGGGTGCTGATCCCATTGAGTACGCCAGGGAGCACAAGGAATTCGCACGGGCCTTCGAATCCTTCCCGGGCGATGCCGACAAGCTCTACCCGGGCTGGCGCGAAAAGCTGGGCGTACACAAGTAAGCCTCTGACTCAAACCGGTTCCGGTCAACCGGGTGAAATCGCCCCCACCTGGGGGCGATTTTGTTGAAGGCGGCAGCCCGCAGCCCGCTTTCAGACCGACCCATTCCCTGTTTCGCCGCCTCCGGCGGCAAACCGCAAACGGAGCACCGCATGACTGCACCAGATTCCTCCATCCTGAACCAGTACCTGGTAGGCAAGGAACCGTTCTACCAGCCTCAGCACGACGAAGTGGCCCTGTTTGAAGCCGCTTATCGCAGACGTCTGCCGGTGATGGTCAAGGGACCGACGGGTTGCGGCAAGTCCCGCTTTGTCGAATTCATGGCCTGGCGCCTCGGCATGCCGCTGGTCACCGTAGCCTGTAACGAGGACATGACCGCTGCTGATCTGGTCGGCCGCTGGCTGCTCGACAAGGACGGTACTCGCTGGCAGGATGGCCCACTCACAGTGGCGGCGCGCTACGGCGCGATCTGCTATCTGGACGAAATCGTCGAGGCCCGTCAGGACACTACCGTGGTGATCCACCCGCTGACCGACCATCGCCGTACCCTGCCGCTGGACAAGAAGGGCGAACTGATCCGGGCGCACCCCGACTTTCAACTGGTGATTTCCTACAATCCCGGCTATCAGTCGCTGATGAAGGATCTCAAACAGTCCACCAAGCAGCGCTTTACCGGCTTCGAGTTCGATTATCCCAACGCCGAACTGGAAGCCGGGATTCTGGTGCAGGAAACCGGTGTGGCGCCGTCCATAGCCGCCCAGTTGGTCGCCGTGGCCGCTACCGCCCGTCGCCTCAAGGGTCACGGTCTGGATGAGGGCATCTCCACCCGGCTACTGGTCTATGCCGCCATGCTGATGGACGATGGGGTGGCACCACGCGCGGCCTGCCGCATGGCTTTGGTACAGCCGATCACCGATGATGCCGACATCCGCGCGACGCTGGAACACGCCATCGACATGGCCTTCGCCTGAAGCGCGGCACCGACCTCCATGACGGATCATCCGCGCGACCCCTCTCTGCCATCCCGCCTGGCAGCCTACCGGAAGCAACTCGACTGTCGCTTCCCCTGGGTTGGCGAGGTGTTTTCCGACTGTATCGCCAAGGCCAGCGCCCGCCTCGGCCCGGCGGGTGTGAGCGCCTATGTTGACGCAGCGCGCGTCCTCTGCAAACTCGGGCGGGGTGAAGAACCGGTCCTGATTTTCCTCGAAGAATGGCCGGACGTCGGCGCCGCGCTGGGCGACGGTACACTGGAAATGGTCATGCAGATGGTACAGTTCATGCAACGCACCCCCAACGGCAACGCCATCGGCGGATTTCTGCAAACCCTGGCACCCGTCAGCCGCACCCTGTTGAGCCGCGAGCAATTGGGGCATTACCTGAACACGCTACGCGACATGATGGAGCGTACCACCGGCTCCATCCACGGCCATCACCAGACTCACCCCAGCCCCGGTCTGCCGGAGCTCCTGCGCCAGGCACCCACCCTGTTGCAGAGCCTGACCGTGGATGGCCTGCGCAACTGGGTCGACTATGGCGTGCGCAATTATCTCCACCACCCCGAACGTCAGAAAGACTTCTTCTCGCTACAGTCGGCCGACAGCCGGGCGGTGCTGCAGCGCGAACGACACGGCACCCTGCTGGCGGACGTCGAACGCAAACTCGACTTATACCTGCGCGGGCTCTGGCAGGACAGCGAAGTATTGGTCCCCTACTCCACAGCCTTTGCCACGCTGCGCACACCGCAGCCCTACTACGACGCGCTTGGCATGCGGCTGCCGGATGTGCTCGATGATCTGCCGGGTGTCAGCGCGCTGGACCACTACCGCGCGATCCTGGCGCATATGGTCGGTCACCGGCGCTGGTCAATCCCACAAACAGCCGACAACTGGAGTCCGTTTCAGCGCATGGCGGTGGAGTTTTTCGAGGACGCCCGCATCGACACTCTGCTCATCCGGACCTATCCCGGCCTGCGCGCGATCCTCCTCGCCCTGCACCCCAAACCCGCCGAAGGCGCCTGCGACCCCGAGACGACCTCCTGCCTGCGTCATCGTCTGGCGATGCTGTCGCGGGCGCTGCTCGATCCGGAACATGGTTACCGCAATCCCGTGCTCCATGACTTTGTCGGCCGTTTTCACCGGGAACTCGCGGGTGGCAATGCCGATACGCCGACCATGGCCCGGCTGGCGCTGGATTATGTCACCACCACACGCCGCCAGAGCGACCAGTTCGCCAAAGTGCATTTCGCCGATACCGAGATCAGTTACCGCGATGACAACCGCGGCTTATGGCGCTTCATCGAATCCGGTGATGAGGAAGAGGCCTTTGACGCAGAACAGCGCAAGTCGCCCGATCTGGAAACCCAAGGCCTGCCGCCGCGCCACTATCCCGAATGGGATTATCAGAGCCAGAGTTACCGGCCCGACTGGGTCAGCCTCTATGAAGGGCTGCACGCTTCCGCGGCCGCAGCGACCATCGATCAACTGCTCCTCAAGCATGCGGCACTGGCCAAGCACCTCAAACGCCTGCTCGATCTGCTCAAACCGCAGGACAAGGTACGCATCCGCTATCAGGAAGAAGGCAGCGAACTGGATCTGGACGTCGCTCTGCGTTCCTGGATCGATTTCAAGAGCGGCAGCACCCCCGACCCGCGCATCAACATGAGCCATCGCACGGCCGGCCGCGATATCGCCGTGACCCTGCTGCTGGACTTGTCCGAATCACTGAATGAGCCCGTCAAAACCGGCGGCGGTGACGGCCAGACGGTGTTGCAACTATCGCAGGAAGCGGTATCGCTGCTCGCCTGGTCCATCGAACAACTCGGCGATCCGCTGGCCATTGCCGGCTTTAATTCCAACACCCGCCATGAAGTGCGCTATCTACACATCAAGGGTTTCTCCGAACCCTGGGGAGACGCCGTCAAGGGCCGCCTAGCGGCACTCCAGGCCGGTTACTCGACCCGAATGGGCGCCGCCATGCGCCACGCGGGACACTATCTGGCAGCACGCAAGGCCGACAAGAAACTGATGCTGGTACTCACCGACGGCCGACCATCTGACGTCGATGTGCAGGACGATCGTCTCCTGATCGAAGACGCCCGCCAGGCGGTCAAAGAGCTGGATCGCGACGGCATCTTCACCTACTGTATCAGCCTCGATCCCCATGCCGACGCCTATGTCGCCGACATCTTCGGCCGTCAGTACACCGTCATCGACCACATTGCCAGACTGCCGGAAAAGCTGCCGGAACTGTTTATCGCCCTGACCCGGTAGGGGCCCCTATGCGGGCAGCAATCGCGCCGCATCCTGGTTCAGCAGAAAGTCCCGGAAGGCCTGAGCGGCCGCCGAGAGGCGCTTACCCTGACGATGCACCAGATACCAATGGCGTTCGATAGGCATGCCCTGCACATCCAGCACCGCCAGGCGTCCTGCCAGCAATTCTTCCCGCACCGTATGCAGAGACGCGATGCCCAGCCCCATACCAGCGCGCACCGCGTGCTTGATCGCCTCGTGGCTGCTGACTTCGATGCTCGCGTGCAGCGCAACCCCGGCCTTTTCAAAAAATTGTTCCACCGCGATTCGCGTCCCCGAACCCGGCTCCCGCATAATGAAGGGGTAAGTTGCCACCATGTCCAGAGTAATCGCCTTGATCCGGGCCAGGGGATGATCCGGTGCAGCGATAATCACCAGCGGATTTTCCAGAAAGGCCGTAGCCTCCAGCGCCAGCCCCGCAGGCGGCCGCCCCATGATGGCAATATCCACTTCGTTCTCCGCCAGTTGGTGCAGCAAGGTCTCCCGGTTGGTGACATCCATGCTGACCGTCACCTGCGGATGCAATTTACTGAAAGCCGCCAGCAGATAAGGTGCGATATATGCCCCGGTGGTGGCCACACTGATATGAATATGCCCCCCCGCCAGCCCCTTGAGGTCGTTGATCACCTGTACCGCCTCTTCGAGTTGCTGGGTAATGGCGGCACTGTAGCGCGCCATTTCCCGCCCCGCTTCAGTGAGATAAATCCGGCGCCCCAGTTGTTCAAAAAGCGGCAGTCCGACCTGCTCTTCCATCTGCCGGACCTGCATGGATACGGCGGGCTGGCTGAGATAGAGCGCCTGCGCGGCGCGGGTAAAGCTCTGATGCTTCGCCACGGCGGTAAACACCTGTAGCTGGCGAAAGGTGAGATGCATACTCATGGCACTTTTCGCAGAAACTCGGACTTCAACTGTATCGCACCAACGCCATCCACCTTACAATCAATGTTGTGATCACCATCAACAATGCGGACGTTTTTTATTTTTGTTCCAACTTTTATTATTGATGACGAACCTTTTATCTTGAGATCTTTCACAACGACCACGGTATCGCCATCATTGATGGCACTGCCATTTACATCAGAAGCACGAAGGGAGTCCATTTTTTCCAGATGGTCTTCTTTTGCCCATTCCTGTGCACACTCTGGACATATATAAATATTGCCGTCTTCATAGACGTAATTTGAACTGCATTTTGGACAACTCGGCATAGCGCGCATAGATAAGCTTTCCTTAGGGTACTTCGAATAACAAAAATTGTTCAGTTTGAGATAGAGACGTTCCCCCACCCTCGCCATTCTCAGGCGGTTCTTACAAATTATCCCTACTTTATCTGCGTATTTCCAGTATTTTTAGCCCTTTTCGTGGGCTTTGGACGGATTGATCCCTGCCTGGCCACCGATTGCTGCATCCAGCAGATAAATCGCCACATGGTATAGACCAGATTCATCATGCCGTTTTTG
The DNA here is from genome assembly GCF_018854495.1 of Acidithiobacillus ferruginosus. GTDB lineage: Bacteria > Pseudomonadota > Gammaproteobacteria > Acidithiobacillales > Acidithiobacillaceae > Acidithiobacillus > Acidithiobacillus ferruginosus. Next base: position 25,760 of record NZ_JABBDR010000089.1, on the reverse strand, counting down.
ACTTCAGCGCGAGCCATACCAATGATGCGCAGAAACTAGCACCCGGCTATACCATGGCGCCAAAGGCATGCTCAACCCATGCACGGTGGTGTGATCAGGTACCGATTCCTCCAGTCCCAACCCCAGAAAACGCTGAAAGCTGAGACGATCCCACACCTGGTATTCGGTTTGCTCGTCGCTGAGATTGCGCAGTTGCTGTAACACCATCATCTTGAAAAGCAGCATCCGGTCATAGGGCTTTCTCCCTCCCGGCCCTTTGGGCTTGGCCTTCGGCACACGCTCCAGAAAGCGATAAGCGTCAGACTCAGGACGGTGGCGCGCTTGCACCACTCCTGTATGTTTCCCATAAAATATGTCAGGCCTATTTTATCCATATTGCCGACCAGAAGGCCCCCCCCGGAGGCGCCCAAAGATGAAATTGACGTCGTGTCAAACAGCCCTACAAGGGCTCCTCTCGACCTCCGAGGTGTCGGTGATCTCCCTTGTGCGAGAAAGGTTTTAACAGGTCACGGCCACAGACAAGATAGTGGCACGGCGTATAGACCATCGCCAAAAGATGCGACCGCATCGCCATCGTAGAGCACCACGCCTCCCACAAAACAGGTCCTCGTGTCGCTTTTCAGTTTGTGCAACCCTTTGAAATCGGCGGCGGTGACGGTGGCGGCGGCCTTGACCTCGACGCCCGCCAACTTTCCGCCGGACTCCAGCACGATATCCACTTCGGCGCCGTCCTTGTCGCGAAAATGATGGAAGGTTACAGGCTCCTCCCGCCAACTGGCATGACGACGTAGCTCCTGATAAACAAAGGTTTCCAATAGTTGTCCATAGAGGGCTCGATCATCCCACAGCGCCGCCGCGTCCACACCGAGTAAAGCGCAGGCCAGGCCTGTATCGCCCAAGTGTAATTTAGGCGTCTTGATGAGGCGACTCAGACGATTGCTGTGCCAGGGCGGCAGTTCTTCCAATAGAAACACCCGTGCCAGCAGGGTCATATAGTCGCGGATGGTGGGGCGACTCAACTGGAACGGGGCGGCTAGATCGGCCACATTCAGCAGACGTGCGCTTTGCCCGGCCGCCAATGTCAGCAGGCGTGGCAAGGCCTCCAATGCGTGAATGCGGGCGAGATCGCGTACATCGCGTTGCACCAGAGTGTCGGCGTAATCCCGGTACCAACTCGCGCGGCGGCGCGCCGTGGCCCGCGCCAACGCCGCCGGATAACCACCGGCTGCCACACGCCCAGCCAGCATTTTACCGAGCCGCTGTCCGCAAGCTCCCGTCTTGAAACCATTCCCGAATAATGCGGATAGGAAATTGGGCTCGGTCCCGGCCAGTTCCGCCTGAGCCAAAGGGTGTAGGCGCAGGATATCCATGCGTCCCGCCAGCGAATCCGCCAATTTGGGCACCAACAACACATTGGCCGAACCGGTGAGGATAAATCGCCCCGGCTGCCTTCTGACGTCCACTGCAGCCTTGAGCGAGGTGAATAGGTTGGGCACGCGCTGAACCTCGTCCAGCACCACCTTGTCGGGCAAGTCCGCCACATACCCGATGGGATCAGCCTGGGCCGATGCGCGCTGCACATCGTCGTCAAAACTGAGATAAGTATACCCAGCGGCATCGCCTACCTGCCGGGCGAGCGTGCTTTTGCCGCACTGGCGCGGTCCGTGGATCAATACCACCGGTGTGTCGGCCATGGCCTCGATGAGGCGTGGCTGCAGGAATCGAACATATAGTGGTGTATCTATCATTGGCCAAGTGTAACTCTGATGCCGACCATATGAAAGTTTCATGACGTCTAAATGAAGGTTTTTTATCAGCCAATTGAAATGAAAAATAGCGCTTTTCGTTGAGTTGGGAGCAGATCGTTGAGGTAGGCGAGCAATGCCGAGGCATCGAGTACCGACTCATTCATGTTCGGCTTCGATGCGCCGTTCAGCGATCAGATCTTCCGCCAATTGTCGATCCATCGTGGCATTGGGGGCCAATTCGCGTAATAGGTCACGCCCCTTGCGGGCCGCTTCTCCAGTGCCGGCCAATCGCAGCATCCCGTCTTCCTGCATCGCCATGATCTGCGCATTCCGGCGATCGTGGGCAGTGATTCCGCTGATCGTGGGCACCCCCGAAAAGCGTACATTCTGGTCACCGCCATTTTATCCCCAGGTGGTCACGATGCGTCAACTTTTGGGGTGTCGCGTCCATCACTGTGACGACGCAGGGAGTCCCCCTTCAGCTCCAGTCGGTGAGCACTCTGCAGCAACCGGTCCAGTACCGCGTCAGCCACGGTGGGCTCGCCCAGATATTCGTGCCAATGATTCACTGGGAGCTGGCTGGTAATCAGCGTGGCCCTTTGGTTTACCCGGTCATCAATGATTTCCAGTAGGTCCCGAACATCCTCGGCATTCATAGGGGCAAGCCCCCAATCGTCCAGTATGAGTAGATCGACCTTGGCCAACGTGGTGAGATAACGCCCGAAGCTGCCGTCACCATGACGAATGCGGAGTTCTTCAAACAGGCGGGGCAAGCGCAGATACCGCACGCACAATCCCTGACGACAGGCCTGATGACCCAGCGCACAGCCCAGCCAGGTTTTGCCGGTGCCGGTGGCGCCAGTAATCAGCAGATTATGGCCTTGCCGAATCCAGGTGTTCTGGATCAGTGCCATCACCTTGGATCGGTCCAGTCCACGGGAGCCGCGATAGTCGATATCCTCCACACAGGCATTCTGCTTGAGATGGGCGAGCTTCAGCAGGCGCGTTAGACGGCGTTGATCCCGGGCACAGAGTTCTCGGTCCAGGAGCAGTCCCAGACGCTCATCGAAGGAGAGATCCTGGATTTGTGTGAGACGAGATTGTTCGTCCAGAGCCTCAGCCATGGCGTGGAGATTGAGCTGACGCAGCGCGTTCAGAGTGGGTTGTTGTAACATGCGATTTTTCTTCCTGTTCAATGGTAGTAGCGGGGTCCGCGGATATTGTCGTGAGCGGGCAGTGGAGCCGCCTTTTGAGGTGTCTCCGGTATCTGGTCCAGTCCCTGTTGCAGGATGGATTTGACGCTGTTGGTGGTAGTCGATGCTGACCTTGGCGGTTTTCCAGACGGCAAAGACATAATCCTGCGCCGGCAGGGGTTTTAGGGCGGGTCTATCCAAAGCCTCGAAGGTGCTTTTACGGCTGCCGGGTAGCTGCTTGAAGGGGCGCTGATTCAGATCCTCCAGCAGGCGGCGGATCTCCCTGTTGAGATCCATCAGCGAGAAGAACTGGAAGAGGCGTAGATGCGCCAGAATCCAGCGCTCCACCACTTGCACGCCGACCTCGACCTTCGCCTTGTCTTTGGGTTTATAGGGGCGTGTCGGAAGCACTACGGACCCGTAATGGGTGGCCAGATCCTGACAACTGCGGTTGATCTCGGGTTCGTATCGGGAGGTCTTGGTGACGGCCGCCTTGAGGTTGTCGGGGACCAGCAGGACGGGAACCCCGCCCAGGTAGCGCAGAGCCCGCACATGGGCGCCCAGGAAGTCACTGAGGTTCTGGCTCCAGGTGGCTTCGCAGTAGGTATAGCTGGAAGCCCCCAGAACGGCTACAAAGATCTGGGCGGTGCGGATCTCTCCCGTGCCGGGATCCACCACCGGGACCGTCGGCCCGGCATAATCGATGAAGAGCTTCTCACCGGCCACGTGGTTCTGGCGCATGCTGCGCTTGAGACGGTCATTCCATGCCCGATACAGCGTACAAAACCGGGTGTAATGATATGCCTTCTGGCCTTCGTGCCCGGCAACATACTCTTCCCACAGCAACTGCATGGTCATGCCCTTGCGCCGCATTTCCACATGGATCATGGCGAAATTGGGGGTGACAAGGCCTGTATCGACCGGTAACCGCGCAGGCTGCAGCAACCTCTGTAACGCCAGAACTTCCATGCCCTCCGGCAAGGGCCAGACGACCTGAGCCTCCATGGCGCGTTGTAAATACTTGCCAACAGCACCTTTGGATAGCCCGCATGCGCGGGCAATTTGCCGCTGGCTCAGGCCTGCGGCATGTAAACGCAGTACTTCTTGTATCGCTTTCATAGTCATTCCTGGTGTGGGCATCACGAACCTCCTGTAAAAAGATTCGAGAATGCAAGCTAAGCCAATGAATGACCAGAATATCTACGCTGAAAAAGGGGAAGCTGACCTTACCATTTCACGATCATGGGCGCCTGTTTCACGATCGTGGGCACCGATTTCACAAATCGGCTAAAAGTGCCCACGATGGCGTGAAATACGCAAAAGGGGAGTAGTATTGACAAAGCCGCCCGGCAATGGCCTTTCCTTCCCCCAGAGCGATATGCGTCGCCGCATCCGGGAAACGCGTTGTGATTTTGCATGTTTTCGTCAAAAAGACGCAGAAAACGCCTAAGCAGATTCAGGCCCGGATCAAAGCCGGTCTTTCTCAGGCGGGAGTCGCGCGCCGAATGGGTACGACACAATCAATCACGCGAATTTCATAGAGGATGGCCGCACGCCTGGAGCGTTCGCGTGGCTGGATCATGAAACAGGCGCTGGCGGCCTGGATCGATCAGGAGGAAGAGCGCAGCCGCCTGACCCGCGAGGCCCTAGCCGCACCATCTGGCCTGCTGGCTAACTTATTTTTGGTATTCGTAATTTGTTGTGTACGACCCCGAAAACACGCACAGCGATTCTGTTTTAAAAATCGCAATATCTTGTGTATGGGTGGTTAGATCACCTGACTCTAAAATCGTAAAGTCTTGTGTATTTGATAAACCATTGAGGTCATAACCATGATGGGCGGCACCCCATCGTGGGCAGTTATCGGTATTTTGGCGATGCCTCCAGACCTCAGCATCGTTGACAAACTGGCGCGACTGAAGGGCCCGGTCATAAGTACTTCACAAAGGTCACCATCAGGGGGTAGCAGTAGCGGCCCCGCGCCTTGAAGAAGTTCGTCGTCTGCAGGGTCTCCCCAGCCTTGGGGCCGGACGTGGCGTAGATCAGGCGGCTGTTGGGAGTCTCCGAGACGTTCTGTCCGTCTTTGTTAACTTGTAGGACGGCACAAAAATCTCGACCCCGGCGGGGTCTCCCCCGTGCGCGGATCCGTAGCCGGTACGGCCATTCCCGCCATGATCAGGTCTTGGCGCCCCAGCCAGACTTCATACTTCAAGCGCAATATTTCACGAATCTTGCGCTTGGACAGTCGCTTCACGAAAATCTCCTCGCTCAGCAAAAGAGGTCATGATGAACAAAACTACCCAGGGTCCCCCTGCCCAGGGGTGGCCGAATGCGACCGGAATACGCACCTTAAGACCTCAGCAAAACCAGCGCTTCTCTCCCGGTCTCCCGCAGGGATAGATAGCCGAAAAAGGAAACATTCTGTCTCCCATTATGCTGTCCGGCATCCAATCCCGGATGACCCGAGTGAATGGATGCACATTGTCATGTTTCTGTCACCTGAGATTCATAAAAGTGCAACACTGCCCTGATATAATCTCCTGCAGTAAGGGGATGTTAAACAGCCTGCTGGCAACGACCAGCTATACGGAAAGAAATAAAGAAGGAACCGCAATGCAACGCTCTAACGCAATCGCCCTGCAAGCAGCCTTGGCGCTATTTTTCTGTACCCCATTGGCCCCAGGCCGCCAGCGAAGGGCTGCCGATTAAAATCCTCGCCTACGACGCCGTATACGACCTCCACCACAACGGGACCTACACCGGCACCATTCATGAGGTCGTCGTCCCGCTCAGCCACTATGGGGTACAGAAGTACGGACAGGTGCAAAAGCAGTTCTCTGCCAAAATGGAGCATGTGACCGTCGTCGACGCCTACACCCTGAGCCCATCGGGGAAACGATATCCGGTGCCTGAGAAGAAGATATTCACGCGTACATTGCCGGTTGCGCAAAATGCCCCGGAGTTCAGTGACGCCAAGACCACCACAGTGGTCTTTCCTCATGTGGCCGTGGGTGATGAACTCGTGGCGGACTGGAAAATCGATTTTCTGAAACCTTATTTTCCGAATGCCATCTCCCTTTCCCATGCCGTACCGTATTTTTTGCAGGCCGATAACATGCAAATCATCGTCCACGCGCCGACCGCGATGGCCCTGCACTGGGCGGGGAGCAACGGCTATGTGGTCACCCGCAAGGTCGCCGACGGGGTGCAAACCATTACCGCGACCTTGCATCAACCCACCGCGCAACCCATTCAAATCAATGCGGTGGATTTTCATCAGGTTAGCCCGACCTTCATCCTGAGCACCTTCCCGAACTGGCAGGCAGTCGGCGATGCTTACTGGAAATATGCCGAGCCTGCTGAAGCGGTGACCCCGGAGATCAAAGCACTGGCAGATAAGATCACCGAAGGAAAGACCGGTGAGGCCGCCGTGCAGACCCTCTATGACTGGACCGTGCATCACATCCGTTGGGTGGGTGTTGAAACCGGGTTGAGTGGTTACAAGCCATATCCGGCGGCCAAAACCCTCAGCCAGCACTACGGCGACTGCAAAGCCGCCGCCGCACTCCTGGTTGCCTTGCTGCACGCCAAAGGCATCGCCGCCCAACCGGTACTGTTAGGTGCAGGCAATGATTTTGAATGGCAGAACGTGGCCAGCCTGCAGCAGATCAACCATGTCATCGTGCATGTACCCGCTTATCATCTTTATCTGGATGCGACCTCCGGGTACGCACCAGCGGGCACCATACCGCTCCCCGACGCCAATCATCCGGTGATTTTCGTCGGCGCTCATTCTGAAATCGCCAGAACGCCGGGGGATGCACCGGAGGCCAGCGGCATGACCGGCATGGAGACGGTATCCATTGCCAAAGACGGCAGCCTGAAAGCCCAGGAAACCCTTCATTTAACCGGATACGAAGCCTGGTTCTGGAAAGATCTGCTGGCGCGGATTCCGATGAGCGAGTATGGCGCGGTGCTCCATCATGTGATGGCGCAGTCTGGGCTAATGACGCAAAGCGTCCATCTGAAGACATCACCTACCCATACCCTGAGTGACCCTTTTATCCTGCAGTCCACTTGGAAAACCGCACCGGGCGTGCCGTTGACGGCGGCCAGCCGGATTCATCTGCACTACGGACTGAACACAGCCTCTCTGCGTAATCTGACCGCGCGCCTCACCAGTGCCACGGTGCACTACCCCGTTTTCATGCCCTATGGCCATGCACGGTGGAGCAGCACCCTGGATTTGCCCAAAGGCTACGTCTGGGCCGCCAAAGATGCAGACCATCAGGTCAAAAACAGTGCGGGTATTTTCGATGAAAAAATACACCTGCTGGCCCCGGACAAGCTGGAAGTGACCAGTTCCATGCATCTGGATCATATGGTGTATACCCCTGGGGCTTATCCCGATCTGTACAAGCTGGTCAGTGAAGCGGCGGCTTTGGAGCAGGAGGGATTTGCAGTGAAGGCTACATCTTGAAAGAAAACAAGCACTACCCACTGTACCAGCAGAATTTGAACACTCCGATTGATAATATTTATTGTGGGAAGAGCAATGCGATAAGGTTAATAAAGACGCGTATCAGATAATGTCTTACCTTCTTTCATCTGTGCCCAGTTGGATTGCTCTGCAAATAGATTCCCAAGTATACATGCCACTGTTAATAATGTGGCAGTATAGTGGTGATGCGTAGGCACCTTCATTCTGCGATATTTTGTTATGCAAAAGGGGCGCCCTTGGTTTCGGAATTCTACGCGCAACCTATGGATTGACTGGAGCGGGACTCCAAACGGCGTTCAACCAAGTTGCGTGGTTGAATATTTGGGATTAGAAACCTAGTTAGTGCCCCGCGTTTTAGCTCTGCACATTATCGCCTTGGGCAAGAATATCTCTTGCCCATTTATAGCTTCGTGCATCATTTGACAAAGCAAACTCGCTTTAGTAGGCCGATATTATGAATCAGACAAATGTTTTCAAGAAGGGTCTTTATCACTGGAGGATATTGTTGGAACGAGGTAATAAAATTTATTTCTATAACAGCTTCATTCTACCATTTTGCGTCGCGGTAGATAGAAAAGATCTGGCACTCTTCGATGAATCTTATAGCTACTGGCTTAAAAAATTATTAGCGATATCTTTTTTGACTCCGATGATTATTTTGTGGCTTCTTCATGTGTCTTCGGTAGGTTCATACGTGTATAATCATCCTGTAATGTATCTATATTTCCCCGTTGACATTGTAAATATTGTAAACGTTGTTCGCAGCGTTTTGAATTTATACATGCCGTACAAGAGGATATCATTCAAGCTTCTGAATCCATTTTCAAGGGATTGCAACTTTACCTATTATCCGAACTCTCTATCTGTTGTCATATTTTTGGTGGAATCCTATGTGTTGATCGTTTCGGTATTCCTCCTGGCCAAGGGCCCTGGAAACAGTTTCCTGATGAACGCTTTCTACCTGGCGTCCTTGTTCCTGGCGCTACCCATAGCCTCCTTGTCAGGTGTTGGCGTATGGAAACTGTTGCGCCACGATTATTGAGTTCAATCAGAAGGGACAATGTTCCCCTTGGAGATGAGTAATAGGTGCTGGGAAAAGAATTTTTCGGAATTGGAAGTTGCCAGCGTGCTTATACGGTTGGTTCCCACAGTTACTATCTGTGTTGAATCGCTGTTTTCCCGAGCAGAGGTGTTGTGCGCTGAGCGTTTTTTTGGGAGATAACCGGATAAGCACGCATTAATCATTAATGTGTTAGATCAGGAATGGAGGACACATGGATAAGGCATGCATTCAAATAGATACCATATACGGTTCCGCATATATTGCGGTAAGAAAGAGATATTATCGGTTCTTTAATTTATTGCCATTTATATTATTTATGTCTTTGTCAAGCATAGTTATGCGCATGCTTTACAGCCCTAGGTATTTAAAAATATATAATTATTCAACTATTTATTTATCATTTTTCGCGTCTTCAATAATGACACTTATATGTGACGCGTTTTTTTTCTACAAAAGCCTTAAAAGTCAATAGCTGCGATGCCACACTACTTAAAATGAGGGTAAATTGGAGGTACTTGGAGCTTATGTTTATTGCTGTTTGCTCCCTAGTCTACGTGCTAACTCAAATTATATATAATTAAATAGTGCATGTTGCACAGTCCGAAAACCATTGCCAAAATTAGTTTTTGTTGGTTGTCTGGGAAAACCGATAAATTTTCACAATCCCCGGTGGATTTTGCTAAACAACCCGCCGATATACTGCCGTGCGGCCACCTATAATCAAGGAGAGCAGTATGGAAAAAGTGCAGACATCTCGACTCAAACCGATTTGGAGCGTCAATAGCATCTATAGCGTACTAAAAACTGCCGCTTGTCCAATAGCCGGGTTAGGTGGATTATTCTTGTTAGTTGTTATTACAGAAGTGGTTACTGGCCATCTCCATGACTTGCTGTTAGCAGTTGTTTCGCAATATTCTGCTGTTCTTTTTGTTTTGGTAATTTTCGTGCTTTTTGTATATGTTCCAGTGGCTGTATTCATGACATTCCCGGTTAAAATGACAATTGGTACTGAATTGCCAAAGGTTTATTGGGGTGACCATGTGGATGCGGTATTGGCACAACTTGGATTATACGAAAAAGAATTAACCACAGGAACGATCCGGGTGTTTCATCCAAAAGCAAAAAGTGGGCTAAAGATGTGTACATACGGGCAAGTGGTTTTTGACAACGCAGAGGGTGCCTCAATAGCGGTTACTGGTCCATTATTATTGCTATATCGGCTGCGACGTCATTTGCTTTTTAGGAATGATCATGGTGACGTTCCAAAAGAACGGTAATCCATTTTCATGCCTGTCAAGCCGGTTGAATAACACGGTTACCATATACGCTCTGATCTCCCACAAGTGACCATCGGAAGATACGTGAAGGTTGCCATGGCAAGTTATTGGTAAACTTTGGAGAAATAAATGTTAACAATTGGTAGAAGATTGGTTATTATGGTGTTTTTTATATTGTTGTCATAATATCATATTATGATACGGCCCTCTATGACAAAAGAGCAATCTAAATTCGTGAAAAACAGCATGCCAACACGTGACGATCAAACATTATTTCGCCCAGATGCGATCCAAAGCTCCGGGGCATCCTGGCTCGGTCCTATCCGCTTGGGTTCGCCCGTCCATCATCATGTCTACGCGGTCATAGCGCTATTCGTCACGCTGGCGAACATCTTGGAGTTAATCACGGCGGAGCAGAATCTTATTCAGGCAGGCATCACCAGTGCGTCGGAACTCGCCAATTATTACGAATATCAGGCGGACCTATACAGATACGCGGGATTGATACCGGATCGCGGTCGATAATTTTCAGGAAGGAGCCGCGTTCCCGTCCGACTGGGGAACTGCTAGTATCTATCCAGCAGCAGCCCCGGACGATTTTTGAAGGCGAGCGCATGGAACTTGGGAGTTCGGGGTGGTTTCTCCAGGCCGGCAGGGCGCAGCGGACGGAAAAGCCAGACATGCGTGTTGTTTGGCAAATGGTGTCTTTACTCGCCATATTTTTCGCCGTGCCGGCTTGGGGATCAGGGACGGAGCGCGTCGTGCCCATCCTGCTCTATCATCGTTTTGGTCCCGTGGTGCGCGATGCCATGACCGTTCGCACGATGGTCTTCGCGGCACAGATTGAATACCTGAGGAGCCATGGCTACCGGATTGTCCCGCTCAAGGAAGTCGTGGCCTATATTCGTGGCGTTGGACCCCCTCCCCCTCCCCATTCCGTGGTGATCACCGCGGATGACGGGCACCAGTCGGTGTACACGGACATGTTTCCCCTGGTGCAGCGCTACCATATTCCGGTGACGCTCTTCATCTATCCCTCCGCCATATCTCGGGCGTCTTACGCCCTGACCTGGGATGAGTTGCGAATCATGCATGACTCCGGGCTCGTGAATATCCAGTCCCACACCTACTGGCATCCGAACTTCAAGATAGAAAAGAAACGTCTTTCCCCCCAGGCATACGAGAAGTTCGTGGCCATGCAATTGGAAAAGTCCAGGGCGAAGCTGGATCAGGAACTGGGGATCAAGGTGGACATGCTCGCCTGGCCCTTCGGGATCTACAATGAGGAGCTCATCAAGAGCGCCGTGGCGGCGGGATATATCGCCGCCTGCACCATGGTAAGGGCGCCTGCCGGGCCATCGGACAATGTGATGGCCCTCCCGCGCTATCTGGTCACCGACCAGGATACGGGCAAGACATTGGGAAGACTGTTGACCACAGACTCCAGATAAACGAGGTGATCTGTGAAGGGTTATAAAAACATAAAAAACATATGCGCTTCGTTACTTGCCGTCTTGTTGCTCGTCTCGGGGGGCGCTGCCGCCTACAGCGGGATGGTCGTGGACGCCTGGACGTGCAAACCGATCCCAGGGGCATTGGTGACCTTGGGTGATTCGGTCGTACGCACGGCCCAGGATGGTCATTTTCAGATCAGCGGGCAAGGGACCGTGCTTGGCCTCAGGGCCTATGGCTACCGGCGACGCGAGGTCCCCGTCGGAGATCTCAAGGAGGATGAAACCCTATCCCTCGCGCCTTTCAAACCCAAGGCCCTTTATTTGTCTTCCTACGGAGCGGCCAGCCCGCGTCTGCGGGAGTCCGCTCTTGATATCATCGGCAAGACAGACCTCAACGCCGTTGTGATCGACGTGAAAAGCGACCGGGGAATGATTGCGTACAAGACCGACATTCCTCTGGCGACGGAGATCGGCGCCCAAAAAATTATCACCATTAAACATATCAAGCAACTAATGGACGATTTGCACAAGAAAGACATCTATACCATTGCCAGGATCGTGGTTTTCAAGGACAACGTCCTCGCATTGGCGCGACCGGATCTGGCCGTCAGGACCGCGGGCGGTGCCATCTGGAGGGATCGGGAGGGCCTCGCCTGGACCGATCCTTTCAGCAGGCAGGTATGGGACTACAACATCGACCTTGCCGTCGCGGCCGCCAAGGACGGCTTCGACGAAATCCAGTTCGACTACGTCCGCTTTCCCGACGCCAAGGGCCTGGTGTTTTCCCGGTCGACTACCCAGGAAAGCCGGGTCTCGGCAATTTCCGGCTTTCTCGCGGCGGCCCGCAAGCGCTTGATCCCATATAATGTCTTTCTTTCTGCGGATATTTTTGGTTATGTGATATGGAACCGCAACGACACCGGGATCGGTCAAAACCTGGAGGAGATGGCGCAGCAGGTCGATTATATCTCTCCCATGCTCTATCCATCGGGTTTTCAGTACGGTATCCCCGGCTACCCCAACCCCGTTCTCCATCCGCACCAAATAGTGTACCTCTCTCTGCGCAAGGCCGAGGAAAGAACGGGGTTGCCGGCAGTGCGCTTCCGCCCCTGGCTGCAGGCATTTCGTGACTACGCCTTTGGCGGGAAACCCTTCGGGGGCGAAGAGATTGCGGCGCAGATCGATGCGGCGCAGACTTTCGGATCGGACGGATGGATGCTGTGGAACCCCCGTAATGTCTATACTACGGCAGGACTCCCGCCGAAGTCGGGGATGGTGACAACGCTTCGCGAAGGCCACCTGAGCAATCCGGGAGGGATCGGGACGGGAATATGTTCACGCAATACGCCAGTAAAAACGGCGCATCTCGCGCGCTGACCTGGAAAAGCGCCCTATGGGCTCTGCTGTTCTTCGCCTTGCTGTGTACGGGCATCTTATCCGCCCAGGCGGGTGCTGACCCGGAAAGGCTTCATCAGGCAGACTTGTCGGGCATCGCGCAGATCGTTCAGAAGGAGATCCAGAGCGGCAGGATTCCCGGAGCCGTCGTACTCGTGGGCAACGAGGGCCGGATCGTCTACCGCCAGGCCTTCGGCCATGCCACGCTGTGGCCCGAAAGGATCCCCATGAGCGTCGGGACATTGTTCGATCTGGCGTCCCTCACCAAGGTCGTCGCGACCACCACCGCCGTGATGCAACTCGTGGAACAGGGAAAGCTGGCGCTTGACGCCCCTGTGGCCCGGTACTGGCCGGCCTTCGGGGAGAACGGCAAGGAAGCCATCACCGTACGGGAACTGCTCACCCATTACTCGGGACTGCCTCCGGACCTGAACCTGGGGACGCGGTGGAAAGGTTATGATGTGGCGCTCCGGTTGATTGCCGCGGAAAAGCCGGTGGCGGCGCCCGGCAGCCGTTACCTTTACAGCGATATCAATTTCGAGGCCCTCGGCGAGATCGTCCGCAGGGTTTCCGGCGAGCCGCTCGACGTCTACTGCGCCGAGCATATCTTTGGGCCGCTCCACATGCGGGAGACGACCTTCCGTCCACCCTCATGGGAGCGCGATCGCATCGCGCCCACCGAATACCTGGATGGCAAGCTGCGCTGGGGCAAGGTGCACGATCCTACGGCCTACCGCATGGGAGGGGTCTCCGGCCATGCCGGGCTGTTTTCCACCGCCGGTGATCTCGCGATTTTTGCGCGGATGCTTCTGAACGGTGGCGCCCTTCATGGTGTTCGGATATTGGATCGCCGTTCCGTGGGGCGGATGACCATCCCCCAATCCCCGCCCGGAAAGGTGCGGCTGCGTGGGCTGGGCTGGGACCTGGCCGCGCCCTTCGCCCCCAACCGTGACGACCTCCTGCCCGTGGGCGCCTATGATCACACCGGCTTTACCGGGACGCTCCTGTGGATCGACCCGGTGTCCAGGACCTATGTGATCATCCTGACGAACCGCGTCTACCCCTTCGGCAAAGGCAACGCCGGCCCTCTCAGGAAAGCGGTGGTCCAACTGGTTTCTTCCCACCTCGGCCCCTTGACCGACGCCGAGGTGGGAGCCAGCCGTCCACGCCTCGGGCGTTATTACGCGCTGGTAAACCGGCCGGATGTGGGGCCGAGCAATGTGCAAACCGGCATGGGAGGCCGGAAACGCCACTATGTGCAGAAGTTTTTGGGTAATCGTCCGGTGAGTGGATAGATCGTCCCTTACTGCCTAAGGCGGTCAGCGGCTTCCACCAACCGGATATCGGTTCTCGGAACGGCAGGGATCGGTCATGGGTGGCGGATTCATGTTGATCAGCGGCGCCAGTTCCTGCAACGCCTGCCAGTAGACGCGGCGTTTGAAGGAAATGATTTCATTCACCGGCATCCAGTAATCCACCCAGCGCCAGTCCTCGAACTCCGGCTGCCGGGTGCGCAGATTGATTTCCGCCTCTTCGCCCTCAAAACGGAGTAAAAACCAGATCTGCTTCTGCCCGCGATAGCGGCGCCGCGAGACGCGATGACGGGCGCAGGGCACTTCATAGCGCAGCCAGCCCCGCGTCCTTCCGATGATGCAGACCTTGGCGGTCCCCACTTCTTCTTCCAGTTCACGGAACATCGCCTGCTCCGGCGTTTCTGCATAATCGATGCCGCCCTGGGGAAACTGCCAGGCATTTTCACCCCGGCGTTTGGCCCACAACACCTGATTCTGTTCGTTACAAATGATCATGCCCACATTGGGGCGATAGCCGTCTGCGTCTATCATGTTCATCGTCTCTACCGATGCCTTTTATATTGGCAATATAACACGCTGCAGGGCCAGCGTCAGTCCAATTCCGCCTCTGGAGCGCCTTCAGACCATGTGAAGCAGTTCCAGCGGATAGCGTTGGCCCGCCCGATAATCCGCCATGCAGCGCTGGACCATGACGCTGCGCATCTCTCCCGCGCGCGCCGCCATCTCCTCCGGGGTCAGCCACACCGGACCGATGATGCCCGCATCCAGGGCGCGACTCGTGTCCCTGGTGCCGAGGTGTCCGCCGAAGGCGAAGCGCAGATAAGTCAGGTTTTTCGCAGGATATTCCCAGTGATAAATACCGGTCAGATATTCCGGCCGGAAGAGGTGGCCAGTTTCCTCCAGGGTTTCGCGGACAACCGCCTGCAGCAGCGTTTCACCAGGGTCCCAGTGGCCGGCAGGCTGATTGAAACAGCGCCGCCCATCTACCACCTCTTCCACCAACAGGAAACGGCCGTTCTCCTCTGCGACGGCGGCTACCGTCACATGGGGTGTCCAGATCATGGAATTTCCTCCCTCATACGCTCCGCCACCGTGAGTTCACGCCACCCACCGGCCGGGAGATCGTCCAGCAAAAAAGGGCCGTAGGCCTCCCGATGCAGAGTCAGCACGAGATTATCCAGAGCCGCGAACATCCGGCGAACTTCATGGTAACGCCCCTCCGTCAGGGTCAGCAGGACCTCACGCTCGGTCAGCCGGTGCAACGCGGCAGGACGACAGGGTGTGTCTTCACCGTCCAGCATCAGGGTCCCCGCGGCCAGGATGTTCGCCGCGTCACTCCGCAACGGCTCCTGCAGGGTCACCCGATATACCCGGGGAATGGCACGACGGGGGCTCGTCCAATGGTGCAGCCAGTCGCCGTCATCGGTGAGCAGCAGGACCCCGCTGGTCTCCCGGTCAAGCCGACCGACACTGCTCAGCGCTGGCCGCCGATAGCGCCAGCGCAGGGGAAAATCCTGATAGATGGCGCGGGGATCATCGTGAGCACAGACCTTCCCCAGAGGTTTATGATAGAGCAGATAGAAGGCATGGGGATGATCAATGGGCTCCTCATCCACCCAAACCTCGGCCGCGTTCACTCTGGCAGAGGCCTTGCGCAGCAGTTCCCCAGCCACGCGCACGCGCCCCTCGCGCAACAGGTCGCGCACTTCGGAGCGGCTGCAATACCCTAGGCGGGACAGTAAATGATCCATACGCTCGGCAGATTTTTGCATAGGACGCAGTTTAGCCTGTCGGACAGGCTGACGAAAAGCCATTAAGCTCCTATGATGTCGGGGTGACGGACAACGGAGCAGACCATGGCGACTGAATACACCCTTCCCCCGGAGTGGGCCCCGCAGCAGTCGGTACAACTCACCTGGCCGCACCCCGATACCGACTGGGGGCCACGCCTGGGAAGCGTGCTGCCTGTCTTCGCCCGCATTGCCCGTGAAATCAGCCTCCGCGAAGACGTGCTCATCGCCTGCCATGACCCGGCCAGCATCGAGGTCTGCAGGCAATATCTGCATCAGGCCGGTGCCAACCTGTTGCGCTGCCACCTGCACACGGTCCCCAGCAATGACTCCTGGGCGCGCGACCACGGTCCCATTACCCTGAAAAATGCTGCTGGACAGCATAAACTGATGGATTTTGCCTTTAACGCCTGGGGCCTGAAATTTCGCGCCGATTTAGATAATCAGATCACCCGTCACCTGCATGCTCAGGGTGCCTTTGGTGCGGCAGCGCTGGAAATTTCCGGCATGGTGCTGGAAGGTGGCAGCATTGAAAGTGACGGCCAGGGCACCTTGTTGACCACGAGTGCGTGCCTGCTCTCGCCCAACCGCAATCCGCAATGGTCCGCGGCACAGATCGCAGACGCCCTGTGCGCCCAGCTCGGTGTAGAACGCGTCCTCTGGCTGCATAGCGGCCATCTGGAAGGAGATGACACGGATGCCCACATCGACACCCTTGCCCGCTTCTGCAACCCCCATACCATCGCCTACCAGAGTTGCGACGACCCTGACGACAGTCATTTCGCCCCGCTCCAGCAAATGGCTGCTGAACTCAGCGCTTTCCGCAACCGGGATGGCGCTCCGTACCACCTGATTCCTCTGCCCTGGGCACAGGCGCAGTGGGACGGTGATGGCGTCCGCCTGCCCCTCAGCTATGCCAATTTTCTCATTCTCAACTCTGCCCTGCTCCTGCCGACTTACGATGATCCTGCCGACACGGTGGCACAGGATCGCCTGCAACACGCCTTCCCCGATCGGGAAGTAATCGCCATTCCCTGCATCGAACTGGCTCGCCAGCATGGTAGCCTGCACTGCGTAACCATGCAGTTACCGCGCTGAGAACGAAACGTTTGGCGTGCCATGGCACTCCATTATATGATTATATAACGATATAGAACATTGCAATAAATAAATTGATTTTTATCAATTCCCCCTCGGCACCAAGACGCGTAGCATATAACCATATAATGACATACTAAACTCATTATATTATTAAAAACATAGCGCTTATTGTGCACAGGAGGCCTTCAAATGGCTTGGCAGTTTCCAAAAATGACCCGCCGTACCTTTCTTAAAAGCACCAGCGTCAGTGCCGTGGGCGCGACTCTCTACCATCCCGACTGGATCAGACTGGCTGGTCCCACGCATCCCGACGCTGCCGACCACTTCGCCCACTCCATCTGCAACTACTGCTCTTCCTTTTGTTCGCTGCGTATTACCGTCGCGGAGAAAAAAGGCAAGCAGCGCATCATGAAACTCGGCGGCAATCCCAATTCCACCCTCAATGGCGACAAGATCTGCGCCCGTGGCCAGTCCGGGCTACGCCAGGTTTATAGCGCCAACCGCATCAAAACACCACTGATCCGCGTGGCCGGCAGCAAGCGTGGCGAGATGAAATTCCGTTCGGCAACCTGGGAAGAAGCCTGGGATTATATCGCCCAGAAGAGCAAAAACATCAAGCCCTGGGAGTGGACGGTTTACGGTGGCTGGAGCACCTGCTCCTTCTATGTGCCCCATACCATTGCCTTCACCTCTGCCATCCAGTGCCCCAACCTCATCACCTCGCCCACCCAAAACTGCGTCTTTGACGGTCACCTCGGCACCAATTCCATGATCGGCAACTTTGTCGTGCATGGTGAAAACATCGAGGACTACGAAAACAGCGATTACATCCTTTCCATCATCGGCAATGCCTGCATCGGCGGCGTTTCCACCTGCCGGGCCGTGCGCTTTTCCGCAGGCAAGGAAAAGGGCGCCAAGGTCGTCGTTCTTGACCCGCGCGCCTCGGAGACAGCGGCCAAGGCGGATGAGTGGTACGCCATCAAACCCGGCACCGACCTCGATTTCACCCTGGCCATGCTCCGCGAGATGATGGACAACGGCTGGTATGACGAGGACTTCCTCATCCGCCACAGCAACATGCCTTTCCTGGTCCGCAAAAACCAGCACAACGCCTGGGCACTCTATCTTTCCGATAAAAAAGAACCCGCTGTCATCGATGCGCACAGCGGACAGGTGGTGTTTCTGCCTGCCTTCAGCAACCATAACCTACAAAGCAGCGCCGGAGCCAGCGTCACCCCCCTGCTGCACACCCCCAAGGGCTTTCAGCACGACGGCGAAGCCATGCTGACGGTCTTTGACGCCCAGCATCAGGAGCTTCAGCCCTACACCCCGGAATGGGCAGCGGCCAATACCGGCATCAGCGCCGACGATATCCGCAAAATCGCCCGGGAGTTCTCTACGGCCAAATCCCCCATCGTCATCCCCGGCTGGTCCGGCGCCCGTTACGGCAACATCCAGATGTTGCGCAGGGTGCAGGCCATGATCCAGACCCTGAAAGGTAGGCTGGATGTGCCCGGTGGCTGGATCTTCGGCGGTGATTACCGCGAACAGGTGCGCAACATGTGGGCGCAAAAGGACAACCCCAAGGCTCCGCCGCTGGCGAGCCTTGCAGGTATGCCTTTCGTTTACTGGAGCGCCAATGCGGCGGCCAATCCGGGCACTCATGACCACGGTTACCCGGCCTGGGCGGCGGTGCACCGCGACCAAACCCCCAAGGATTCCCCGGACTGGGCGGCCTTTCCCTTCACCACCGAGGTGGGGCTGGATTCCGCCATCAAGGGTAAGCTCACCTGGAAGGGTGCGCCCTATCTGTGCAAGGCGATACTCCTGAACGGTACCAATCCCATGCGCGATGCGCCGGAGGGCTTCTGGCAGGAGGCGTTCACCCACCCCAACATGGAACTGGTGGTGGTCATGGACGTCATGCCCGCGGATACCGTCGCCTATGCCGACGTGGTGCTGCCCGAGCTCACGTATCTGGAACGGGACGAACCCGCTATTTACGGCAACGGCGTCAACCCCGACAACATGCTCATCACCCGTTATCAGGCAATTCCACCGGCCTATGACAACGTTATTCTGACCGACGCCTTCCTGAAATTGACGGAAGTCCTGACCGGCAGTTCCGAGCCCTATTACCAGTCCGTGCAGGATTTGATGGGTATTCCCGCGGCGCCGCTCAAGGCCCTTACCGAGGAAAAGCGCGCCAAGGGCATCCAGAATCCCTTCACCATGGCCCTCCGCCAGATGGATTTTGAAGCCAAGGCCAAAGGCCTCGGCATCACTCCGCAAAAACTCGACGCAGACCTGCGAAAGAACGGGGTCTATCCGGTGGCCAAGGCGGACGAACTCATCGCCAACTACGGGATGCCGCGCAAGATGGCCTTGCCTACGCCCAGCGGGCGCGCCGAGTTCTACAGCAACCTCTACGGGCAATTGCGGGAGCAGTTTGGCCTCTGGGATAACCCTTATTTTTCCGTACTGGCCACCCACATTCCCGCCGACTGTCGGCCGGGCAGCAAGGCACCCATGGCCGATGACGAGTTCTATTTTACCTTCGGCATGGTGCCCGTGGTTTCCCATTGTTCGCCCAACAACGATTTCCAACCCCTGGTGAGCATCAGCAAGTTCCGCGGCGAGATTTATACGGGTCTATGGGTGCACAGTCTGCGTGCCGGCAAACTCGGGCTGAAGGAAGGCGACAAGGTATGGGTGACCAACCAACTCACGCAGCAGAAAGCCGAGGCATCGGTTCATGTCACCCGACTCGTCCGGGAAGATACCGTCTTTCTCTACAGTGGCTATGGCGACCAGAATCCGGCCCTCACCCATGGCTATCGCATGGGCACCGCCCTGAACAAAATCACCCCCGACTTCATCGAACCGGTGAGCGGCGGTTTCCGCTCCCAGGAATTCACCGTGCGCCTCGAACGCGCCTGAGGAATCTGTCATGACCAAATATGCCATGCTCATCAATCTGGATACCTGCGTCGGCTGCAATGCCTGTATGGCCGCTTGCGCCATGGAAAACCAGACGCCCGTGTGGAATCCGGAAAAATACCGCACCTATGTGTACGACGAAGAAATTGAAATCGGGGATAAGTTCCTCCGCCAGTTTTTTCCCAAGCTCTGTAACCATTGCGACAACCCGCCCTGTGTGAGCGTCTGCCCGACAGGCGCCACCTGGAAGGAGGCCAACGGCATCGTCCGCGTCAATCCTGACATCTGCATGGGTTGCCAGGCCTGTGCCATGGCCTGTCCTTACGATGCCCGCTACCCTGCTGACAGCAACGATATCGACAAGGGACTGGGCTATTACGGCAAGGACTTTCTCAAACGTACCGTGCCCAGCATCGACAAATGCGACTTCTGCTACGACCGCCTGCAGCAAGGTCTGGAGCCCGCCTGCGTGGAAACCTGCGTGGCCCACTCCCGGATTTTCGGTGACCTGGACAACCCCAACGATCTCATCACCAAGGTGGTCGCGACCGGCAAGGCTCAGGGTCTGCTCACCGAACTGGGCACCGGCCCCAATATCTACTACATCCACAAGCTTCCGGAGGATCTCGTATGAACTCGGTCCATTTTGCCACCAGTCTCATTGTTCAGGACCGCTGGGCGACGCTGGTCGCTGCCTATCTTTTCCTCGGCGGTTTAGGTGCCGCCCTCATTGCCCTGAGTCTCGTCAGTCATCTCTATTTCCGCGCCAACCGGGCGGTCACCCTCTGGGGTACCCTGGCGGGAGAGGCCTTTCTGGGCGTTGGCTCCGCCCTGCTGCTGATCGATCTGCTTCACCCCCTCAATGTCTGGGAAATCCTGATGCCCTGGAATCCCTTCTTCCTGCCCTGGTCCTGGATCGCCTGGGGTACCCAGTTCATCGTCTGGGCGATGGTTTTCGGCCTGCTCTACATCTGGCCGCTGATGATCGATGAACCATGGTTCCGCCGCCTGCCGCTGGTGGGACCCTGGCTGAATTTCTGGTTCGAACTGCCGCTGATCAAGCTGGTGGGCGTCTGGGCGCAGAAACTGCGCACCCCCATTGCCTGGCTGGCCATCCTCTGCGGAGTAGGCACCGCCGTGTATACGGGGTTGCTGCTGCGCTCCTTCCCGGCAGCAACCCTCTGGGCCAATGACCTAGTGCCACCTTTGTTCACTGTTTCCGCTTTCTCTACGGCACTCGCCTTTCAATTGCTGGTACTGTATGGCGTACTGCATCAGCATGACGCCCTGGCCCGCTGGTATGAACGTCTGGACATGCTCCTCATCGCCGTTGAAATCGTGCTGATTTTCAGCATCATGCTGGTCATTTTGCCGAGCAATCTCAGCGGGCAGGCCACACTGCACATCCTCCTGCATAGTTGGGGCTGGATTATAGGCTTCCTGATTATCGGTCTGATTCTTCCCTTCCTGCTGGAGATCAAAGGCACGTTCAATGGTTGGAAGGGCAGCGCTCCGGTGATCCTCACTGCCTGTATGGTGCTGCTGGGCGGCTTCCTGCTCCGCCATTACTTTCTCGCCAGCGGGGTGTACGTCTTCCCTTGGGCCAATGCCGGCCACGACGGCGTACTCGGTGCGGGTATCTATCATGTCCTCACCAGCCACTGAAGCGGGTGTGCATGCGGAGGCCTGGCGCTTTATCGCCATGGCCTTGGCCGAGCCCGCCGCCGACTCCACGGAGTTGATCAGCGAACAACCGTATCAGCCGGAGTGGTTGACCCCGGCCTTGGGGGAATTGGCCACAGTGGCCCTGGATGCCTGGCAGGGTGAGCATACCCGGCTGTTCACCTTCCCTGCCGCCTGTCCGCCCTTCGCCTCCCCTTTCCTGGAGGACGGCGTGCTGGACGGTCACCGCGCTGGCGAGCTGGAGCGTTTTTATGGACAGTTTGATCTCGCCATTCAGGGGTTGCCTGCAGATTACCTGGGCACCATGGCGGAGTTCATCGGCTTTTTTCTGGAAAAGGACGATACGTCCGCGGCGGCCGATTTTTACCGGGAATACCTGGCGGACTGGCTGGATCGTTTCTGCGACTGCCTGGAAGGGCATGCCGAGTTCACGTTTTATCGGGAGTTGGCTGGCGAAATCCGCCGTCAGGCTAAAGGATTGCGCCCATGAACTGGCAACTCATGGCGGATCGCGACAATATGGCGCAGACCCTGGAGGAGGTGTTTGCCGACTGGCATCAACGGTGCTTTGCCAACAGCCCCAACGTCCATCCGGGACTCTCTGTCGAGATACGGGATTTGCAAAAGGTGCAGGACTGGTATCTGGCCTATCTTCTGACGCCCATCGCTCTCTATCGCCTGGCCATCCCCCTCAAAGTCCCCGACATTCCCCTGCCCGAAGGCTGGTCTGCCGCCGCACGGGTGGATCAGCCCTGTACCGGCCTTGGTCCCGCCCTGAATCTGAAGATTCCCGGCGTGCTCGGGCAGGGCCACCTTCAATACCTGCCGGAGATCGGGCATTTTCTCTGGCAACCGTTGGTCCAGAACCTGCGCCGCTATCCTGACGCCGCCGCCGTGTTTGCGGCCTGGGAGGGCGTAATCGACCACCGCCGCAGAACTCGCGCCAGCATGCAGGAACAACAGCGGTGTGATCGCCGGGATTTTCTGCGGCGGCTGATGCCGGCGCCCAGGGAGCCATAAGCAATCGCTGTGAACCGCTGGCCGATACGGAGGCCCACCTATTGTCGGAAATTCTCCAGAGAAACGCGTCCACTGCTTGCCGGGATCGGTAAGGGACATCGTTCCGCCAGGACTTTCTGCCCCGCCCTGGCCTCGCAGTGGAGATCATATGCAGTGATGGGAAGTCGGTATTGTTGTACCGCAGCACAGCGACTCTGCCATTGCGCGTCCTTGTTACAGGAAACATTAAATCCCAAAAGATCGGCCCAGGTCCAGGCTCGTACTGCCGGCAGATAGCGCTGCAATGCCACAGAATTTCTCACGAAGAGCGCAATCCGTCCGGATTTGAGGCGGTGATCCCCATGATTCATGTCATCGTGGATTTCGGGCAAATCATCCACTGCCCCCACCAGTTGTATCTGGCCCCGGCCATCGGTGATGGCGATGGAACGCACACTGCCGTTGCCCTGCCGAAACCCCCAGAAAAAGGTGCTACCGTCGGCGAATTTGACGTGCGCTGGGGGGTACTGTTCAAAGGCACCCAAAATACGATCCGTAAGATTGATGTACTGCGTATTTTTTGCGCCATTCGTTTCGCCTATGGGCTTAACATAGGCATTACCGACGAATCGGGCAATCTCCGCGTCGGGAAGGTCGACCTGGAGTCGTGCATTGAGCGCAATGAGTTCCTGGTGACGCGTCTTCATCACCCGCATGATGCAGATGGTATCGTTGCCGCAGGCATCGCGCTGCTGGAGATACTCCCGCTGGCTTTGGATAATGCGTCCCTGTTCCGGGCTGCCGGGCGGGGTATTGCGCAAGGCGCGCCCAAAAAGTCCGGCATTATACATGTCTTCTTGCAGGAATGGCGCCTGGGCGTCACCCTGGATATGGCAAATTACTGCCTTAGAGCTACCGGTTGATTTCGAACATTGTACAGATGACGTAGGCGGAATATCCTCTGCGACAGCACGAATAGCCAATGTCAAGGCCGCGATTGTCACTAAAATCTGTTTCTGCCAAGAATACGTCATGACCACATGCTCCTTTCCGGGTATCGAAAAAATAGGTAACGTCTTTCAAACAGGGCGGTACGTTTGGGATCGTTCGATGGACAGGGGTTTCCCTTATCGGGCAATCGCTTTTCATCTACCGCTCTTTGCAGGAGTTTTCCCTCCCGGGTTCTTCGTTCTTTGTACATGGCACGATGATCCGGAATATCGAAATTTTGAAGTTTTGTTGCCAACGTCTGCCACTCTCCACTGTAGTATGAGGACCATGTAATATTCCTGGTGCTGTCCTGTTTAGTCTTCTTCTCCTTCTTGGCCATGGCATCACTGCTTCCATAGTTGTAAGAAAAGTCCAGAAGAACGGTTTGCGCCTCAGCAGGAAGTTGTTGGAATGTAGTGCCGATCTCGTTTTTCCTGTTGAACTGCCCCTCTACCTGCCTTACGAACCGGAACTCCACGGCCTGGGTGAGAAAGTCCGCTTCCTCCTTGGAAAGAGAGGGAGAATCTCTTTTGACTTTCTCTACTGCCGCCCAGCCTGTTAGTTTTTTATTCATATAAGGAGAAAGACTCCGAATAATTTCTTCATAGTCAATATTTCCAGAATTACCATTGGCTTTTATATATATCTGAAAATCTTGCCGGAACTTTTTCGGTGTCTGCCGAGCAAGATCAACGCCTTTCCCTATGGTTACTCCGCTATTTGCATCTGGACTATTATAATGCCTCGTTTTGTCGATATGCCCAGCATTGTTGCTGTCCTCTCTATGGTATCCCGGAACATATCCTTCCACCCATACGCCTCCTTCGCTTACCGAGAGAAACGACCAGTCCACCTTATAAGCCGAGGTGCAATCAGACGCAGTTCCCTGCGACTGCTTTGGCTGAGGAGCCGATTGTGGCACAGGCTTCGGCACCGGAGCCGGCTTTTGGTAAATTGGGCTGTCGTCTCGCGGATAACAGACATGACTCTGCAGAAGTGCGAGGCGTTTTTCATAGGCGGCTTTGATGCAGGCAGCGTCGGTGCCACAGGCATTTCTCTTCCGAAGCCATTCCTTTTGGCCGGTTCGCGTCTCGGCGACCAGATGGGTGTAGTGCCTGGTGTCGGAGAAAACCTTGATGAATTTATGATAAACAATCGTCAGGTCGCGGTCCAAAAGGAGGAGATTCTTGTCTCCGCAGATGGTCCACTCGGCAGACGTTGACGCTCGGCTGCAATCCATGGCGTCGGCGTCACCAGCTCCAGCCAACATGGCACCCACCGCCAGCGTCAGGACGTTTAAGGGAGAGGCGGCTGCAGATCGGCGGCGCCGCATTTCCGCTCCTGAGACTGTCCGGCAATGTTCCATTTGGGCGCGGGCCGGAACAGAGCCGCGCCACCCGGAACATACCAAGCAGAGCCAGCAGCGGGGCGGGCGCGGTGATGGCGAATTCGACAGCACTAGCCCCCTCTGGGCAGGCCAACATTGATAGTCAGAATGCATAGCTCCCTTTCCGGCCTTGTCTGGGCGCTGTTACGAACGGCGGAGGTTCCGCTAGGAAACCATGTACGCAGGGCTCTGAAAGAGAAGCAGCGGCAGGTCACTGCCGCATATTATAATCACTTTAAAAACAAAAAGTTATATGTTCACGAATCACACATCACGAGCATTAAGAGACTGTTTTATTTTTCATAATTTTCACATCGCGTTACATCATAAAATATCGTCAATGGCGCTGGCATCCCATACCTGCCGGACCAACTCAGTGCTCTTTTGCTACCAGAATGCTGCAAGGCAACTCCCGCAGCAGCGCCTTGGCGACTGACCCCTGCAGCCAGTGGCCCAAGGAAAAATGCGGAATATGCCCGATGATCAGCAGGTCGGCACCCGTTTGCACTGCATAACGGGCAATCTCTTCGGCCGGGTTGCCCTCAGCCGTTTGTGTCACCACCCTCAGGCCTTCGGCGTGGAGCTTACCCGCGACGGCATCCAGACTGCTGCGGATAGCATTGCCCTCTCGCCCCAACACATCCTCCGCCCCCGCCGCCTGACCAATGGCCATGCCGCCGGTACTGACGATGACGCCGAAGAGATACAGTTCACTTCCACCCAGACGCGCGAGCTCCGCGCCCTGACTGAGCGCTGCTTCGCTCGATGGGCTGCCGTCATAAGCCACCAGAATCTTCTGAAACATTTGACCCCTCCTAAACAGCCACGCTGCACCGCCCACGAGCCGAATCTCCCACCTATTCCACAATCACCGCCTGTTCCACTACCGTACCACGCTGAGGCGGGCGAATAATCAGCAGCAGCGG
>NZ_JABBDR010000088.1 GCF_018854495.1 Acidithiobacillus ferruginosus | reverse complement strand
GACAGGCGATCCGGGCGCAAGGCGAGAACCGCCTCCAGCGTCCGGGCAAAGCTTTCCGGAGTCTGCAGGGGCAGGCCGTAGATGAGATCGAGGCTGACGGAGCGAAAGCCAAGCTGGCGCGCCTCGTCGATGACACCCGCAGTGAGTGCGAAACTCTGTTCGCGATGCACGGCTTTCTGCACCGCCGTATCCAGATCCTGCACCCCGATGCTGATGCGGTTGAAGCCGAAGTCGCGGAGGAGGCGGAGCGTGCCGGGCTCCAGCGCGCGCGGGTCGATTTCGATGCCGTATTCCCCTCGATCATCCGGGAGCAAAAGAAAGTGTTTGCGGATGCTGTCCAGGAGGGCGGTCATGTCATGTCGGCGGAGGAAAGTGGGTGTGCCGCCGCCGAAATGTAGTTGGTCCACGGGACGGTTGCCGTCGATGTGGGCGCGCGTCAGGGCCATTTCCCGGTCCAGATGGGCGACATAGGGTGTTCCCCATTCGTGATGGCGGGTGACCACCTTGGTGCAGGCGCAGTAAAAACACAGATGCTCGCAAAAGGGGATATGGAAGTATAGGGAGAGTGGGCGACCGCTGGTATTGGAGCGGTCGAGCGCGCCTTGCAGTGATCTTTCATCGAAATCTTCGCGGAAATGGGGGGCTGTGGGGTACGAGGTGTAGCGTGGCCCCGGCTGGTCGTAACGGCGGATGAGTTCCGGGTCAAAAATCAGGCTTTGGGTGGGTGTTATGGTCATCAGCTTTCGGCTCCGTCGAAACGCGGTTGCAGGGCGATCATAAGCCTGAAATATCCTTTACCCCAAGCAGGTTGGCCGCCACGCTGGCGCGGATTTCGGCGAGGAAGGCCTGCATGTGCGGCTGCTCCGCCTGCTCTGCCGTGGTGGCCGCCTGCAGCGTTTGCCAGAGACCCTGCGATCCCAGAGGAATGGCGCGGACATAGTTTTTTTCGCCGTAACTTCCCACCGCCCAGGCTGGTAACGCGGCGATGCCCTGCCCGGAGGCGACGAGCTGAAGAATGATGACGGTGAGCTCCGCGTGGCGCCGCCGCCAGGGCTGGACACCCGCGGGCTGGAGAAATTCGCGAAACAGATCGAGGCGGCGATCCTCCACCGGGTAGGTGATCAGGGTTTCTTCCAGAAAGTCCGCGGGGGTCAGAAAGCTGCGTTCAGCCAAAGCGTGCCGCGGATTGACCAGTGCGACGACTTCATAAGCGAAGAGCGGGTGCACGACAATATCGCAGCCCATGGCATCCGGGGCGGTCAACACCATGAGGTCGGCCTGATGGCTTTGGAGCAGGGGTAAGGGATCCTGTTGAAAGCCCGAAACCAGATCCATTTCCACGTCCGGCCAGTTCTCGCGAAAGTGGTTCATGGCGGGCGTCAGCCAGTCGAAGCAGGTATGGCATTCGACGGCGATACGCAAGCGGCCGCTGTTGCCTGCTGCCCGCCGTCGCAGTTCCTCCTGCATCTGCCGGATACGCGGCAGCACTTCCCGGGCCACGGCCAGCAAGGCCTCTCCGGCGGGGCTCATGCGTAACTGCGCGCCACGTTCCCGGTCCAGGAGATTGACGCCATATTCTGCTTCCAGCCCGCGCAACTGGTGGGAGAGCGCGGACTGGGTGAGGTGCAGGCGTTGCGCCGCCGCGGCGAGGCTGCCGAACTGGGCGACTGCCTCAATAGTGCGCAGGTGACGGATTTCCAGTGGCATGCGGATCCCGGTGGGCAACAGATCAGGTTGCAGTTTCCCACGAACATCGGGTAATGCAAAGACTTTTGGGGATGATGGGGGATTTCGTCGCGCGGCACTCCGTTTGCCGAAGGTGACCGGCGATTATATTTATGCAGAGACAACGTCACAAAAAGTTCATGAAAATGTCATAATAGTGTCATGTTGGCCCTTTACCATAGGTGGCATCATTTCAAGAACACCAATAGAGGGGGGTTGCTGTGTTTATCAAAAACCGTATTGTCATCGCTATTGCTGCCGCCCTGTGTGGCGTCAGTGCGGCCGCACAGGCGTCCGATATCGGAACCCTGACCAAGTATCTGAAAATAGACGGCCAGATCCGCTCTTATTATTTCAGCCGGGATTACGGTGCAACCGGACCCAATACCTACAATCAGGATGCCTTTAGTCTGGGAGGCCTCCTGAATATCAAAACCACCCCTTTCCTCGGTGGATTTGGTGTAGGTGTCAGTTTTTTCACGGCGAACGCTCTGAGCGCCAATGATCTTAGCGGTGCCCCATCCTATCCCCACCTGGATGCCACGCTGATGGGGCCGAGACCATCTGTCAATCGACTGGGGCAAGCCTATATCCAGTATGAGATACCCAAGGTTTTTCTGGTTCGTGCCGGCGATCAGGAACTCAACACGCCGTGGATGAACGGAAATGATTCGCGGATGATTCCTTCCAGTTACCAAGGTGTTTTTGCCGAAGTGTCTCCCTATTGTGATCTGCATTTCTATGGGATGCGCATTACCCAGTGGGCCAGTCGTACGTCCGGAAACTACTACCGCGATAATCTCTTTTACCCCGCGTCCTTTGACGGCGATCCGATGTATGGTGGCAGTGCACAACTTAGCCCCAATGCGCCAGAAAGTAACGGTGCTTTGGCCTTTGGTGCCTCTTATTCTCTTATGGGTGCCAAGGCCGATCTGTGGTACTACGATTTTTATCAGTTTGCCAAGATGTTCTACGCGAATGTCAACTATACTCTCAAAACCGGCACCGGATTTGATCCTTTCGTTGGCGGTCAGTATGTTCGTGAGTATGGTGCCTCGTTACTCTCCAAGCAGGGTGCCAATGCCACGGCATGGGGCGCCATCGGTGGTGTGAATTATAAAACGGGTATCGGTGGGGGTAGCTTCAGTGTGGCCTATAACAGCCTTGAGCCGCAGAATGGTGGATTTTTAAATGGTGGACTCATTTCACCTTATACCGTGGGCTATGCGACGGATCCGCTCTATACCACAGCGATGATTCGTGGCTTGGCGGACAATCTTGGGCCTGGTCATGGTTACAAGATAAAGTGGACACAGAATATCAACATGATGGATCAGCGCTTCCTGTTTATAGCGGCTTTTGCGCATTTCACGACCTACTACAACGGCAGCAGCAGTTACCCCTATCTGGACCTGACCTATTTCCCGCAAGGCATGTTCAAAGGATTGTCTATTCGTGATCGGGTAGAATTGGCTACCGGAACGAGTGCGCAATATGGTAATGGTGCCGGCTTCAACAAGGGGCATTCCTTCATCTACAACCGGGTGATGCTGACCTACGCATTTTAAGGGTTGGGTGGGGGCTGCGGCAAAATGCCCGGCCTCCCTGATCGGTTACAAAGTGAATCAGGGAGAATGAAGATGACTGCGAAGAAATATGCTTTCCTGGCGGTGGTGATATTGGCGGCGGCGGGTTGTGCTGAAGCCCCTTTTCAAGGATGCCCGGCGAAAAAGACACCGGTCGTTGCGCCGTCGCAGGCGCTCGTAGTTCCGCAACCCGCTCCGGCACCCATAGCACCGGTGCAGCAGGCGGTATTGGAGAGTAAACCGATTACCATTACCGGTATTAATTTTCAGCTCAACTCCTCCAAACTGATGAGCCACGATATCCGGGTACTGGATGAGGTGGCAGGCTTCGCCCGGAAACATGACTCTGCGGTGCTGGATGTGAATGGCTACTGCAGCAAGGTCGGCAGTTACGCCTACAACCAGCATCTGTCCGAACAGCGTGCGGAAAGTGTGGCACGTTATCTGGAAGCGCATGGTGTATCACGCTCGCGCATGGTTCTAAAAGGTCATTCCTATGATGACCCGGTGGCCAGCAATGCCACCCGGCAGGGCCGTTTCGCCAATCAGCGCGTGGAAATCGATTCGAACATTCAGGTAGAAAAAACCGTCCGTTAAAGGCCTTCCGGGGCTTTCGGCCGGTAGCTCCCGCCTTTTGTCCCCGTAATGCTCCTGCGTTGTTCCTCCTCTCCTCGCCTCGACCCGCAAGTCGGGGCTTTTTTGTATCCGTTCGCGGCCTATATCCCGAAGATCTGGCGGAGAACGTACTCCGGCTTGAGATCTTCCATACAGCGGTGATGTTGGAGTGGACACTCGCGCTTTCCGCATGGACTGCAGGGCAGGTCGATGCGTAGAGCCTGCGCCCCGGCGGAAAGGGGGGGGGTCATGCTGAGGGGTGTGGAGCCATAGAGCGCGATGACCCGGCTGCCGACAGCCCCTGCCACATGCATCAGACCAGAGTCGTTGCTGACCGTCAGGGGGGCGAGCGACAGCAGGTCCAGAGCTTCCAGCAGGGTGGTCCGGCCCCCCAGGTC
>NZ_JABBDR010000087.1 GCF_018854495.1 Acidithiobacillus ferruginosus | reverse complement strand
ATTACCTCATACTTTCTTGGCTCGTCAAGATATGTCGGTGTTAAGGACTTTCTTCTGTCAAAAAAGAGAAGATATTATATTGTATATAATGGCGGCAATAAGTTGCACTCCCATTTGGCTGCTATAGTTTTTTTAAAAGGAATCAGACTAAGTGGCCACGTTTCCAGGGTTGATGTAATGGAGTGGTCTGTGTTCTGCAAAATCATATCACCAACGTGCTGCAAATAAAATTATATAATCTTTATATTAAACATGGATATTTGTTTCTGATGATGAATGACTGCTTCCGCTGCGACCCGGTCATTCGCATTCGCAGGTCGGGGATGATTAACCACCAGGCAGAGAATTGATCGCCGTGCCTCGACCGCTTGTTCAACCCTGTTCTGCACAGAACGGCAAATATTGAGAATGACTCCAGTCAACCACTTCTTGCACACTACAGGCATTTCTCCCATCACCACCTTATGATCGCTAGTCAACCTTTTTTTGCATATAGCCGCTGTTTCTTCATACGATTCCCGCTACCACCATGGCCACACCTAGAAGCAGTCCCCACTTTCCAGCGCCGCTACGCCAGATCGCCTCTGTACCGCCCGGAATAGAGCGCAAATGCGCCCGCCGGGTGGCGCTATCCGTGCGGGCCGCCGGCTGTAGCGTGTGCCACGCATCCTGTAGGGATTCTGGAACTCTCCCCAGCGCATTCAACTCGCGGATCTTCCGGTTCAACTCCGAGATCGTCAGCACGCCCTGGGGCACCACGCCCTCAAACCTGCCACTTCCGGCGAGGACCACGAAGTCCAGAAGGGGCGTACCTGGCACCAGAAAGGCGAGCACCTTGCGATGCCGGTAGTTCTGGTCCAGCGGATTGTGAATCTGGTTTTGTTGCTTGCCTATATATTGCGTCCAGGGCCGCTTGCGGCCCCGGTCATAGAGCTTTCCGCCATAGTTTTTGGTCTCCAGAACCACAATACCCGCAGGCGTCAGCACCAGATGGTCGATCTGGGTGAGTCCGCGGTCATCCGCGATAATCACGTCGTTCAGCGCGATGGCTTTCTGCCAGGACAACGCCTGCCGTACTTTCCACTCCCCGACCATACCTCTTATGGACGGCTGTAGCAGGCGCAGCGACCACCCGACGATGAACAACCCCCCAATCTCTACAGCTATCACAACAGGATCTCCCGCCCGCTTTCCGCCAGGAACACCACCATCTTGCGCGACAGATCTGGCACCTCAACTTCTGCGAGGGGGACGAAATCCTCTGGCTCATCGGCCCAAATGGGCAATTTCTTCCCGGCCTTCAGTCGCTCATGGTAATCCTCCACGATTTCGTACTGCGTCGATAGGAGTGCGGCACGGTTATAGATCGGGTGATCGGTACCCATGCGAATGCTCAGATTGAGGCACAGTTGATGCCGCCACGGATAAGAGCATCCAGTGTCCGCGTCCACGGATAAGCGTTCCCCCGTTCGAGTCAGCCATTCGGCGTCGGGAAGCGGATACTCGGGGCCGACCCCGAGTATCATCCGTGGCGTCCAGAACTGATCTATGGAGCCGATCCGCAGGTTATTCGCCGTAGCCTGCTGCACATAGAGCAGGTCGTCGCAGCGCACCAGGTCACAGCGCGTCCACGCCACCTCCGGGTATTCCCAGACCGTATCGTATTCATCCCGGAACTGCGCAACGCCCAGCGGTGTCAGAACGATGACGGTCTTAGGCTGATCCCGCTTCGTCGGATCCCCGCAAAAGCACGGAATCTCGGTGGCCCAGCCCTTTGCGAAGAGGGCGCGCACCAGGCCCTTGGTATGCGCAGTTGGAAAAAGATGGTTCTCGATGATGTCCCGTGAGGTATAACCGAAGCGGTAGATCCAGTCCGCAGCAAGTCGCGTAACGTGCTCGAAGGTTTCACCCCGCCCTTGTCCTGGGGATATTTTTATGATATTGCTCACCTATTCGCCCCCTGTTCTTTTTGTTTGAATTTGCCGGTGATCCATGAAAACCCCAGCGCCGCCCCGGTTACAGCATACATCAATGTCAACGCGGTTACCGCGATCACCAGAGCCACAACGCCGGAGAGCCGCGCTGAAATTTCCAGCGCCGTATCCCAAGCCAGGTGCTCAACGCTGAAACAGTGATATATCCCCGCAACAAACACAAAAAACCACACCAGCGTTGCCATGAACATGGTATATAACGCCCCGCGCAACACGAACGCCTTGATGGCGTGCGCGGTCAGCATTCTAGTTCCTGCAAGGATAGGTTTATTACGCATTTTCGGTCCTTAAAGGATATCCTTAATCAGCATGAATACGCTGAATAGTTCCGCCACGATACCAACGCCGATGATAAACAAAACATGGAGAAGATCGCTGACAAGTCGGGAGAAGTCGATCCTGAAGGTGATGATCGACCAGAAATCCTCAGCCGCCGAGAAGAACAGCATCAAAACCACCAGGATCGGGATACCAATTACCGCCAGAAACCAGAACATGACGCCTCCTATACCTATAACTACTTCATATGTTGGCCCAGCGTCTCGTGATGCCGGGTCTTAAAAATAGCGATGGCAACCAACATCACCAGCCCACTAATGATGTTAAAGAGCACGGTCAGGGCCAGACCCGTAGCAACGGTGATGATGGCCGCAACGCTGGCGATATAAGCGGCCTTATCCAGCGCTTTCGGCCAAGACATCATGTGCGGTGTCAGCCAGAGGATATGATCCGGCGTGTGCCCGAGGTAATGGTAACGGTAAACGGCAATACCAAATATGAGCATCCATGCCAGGACACCTGCCGCGATACTGTACAGAAATCCGTGTAGGATGACGCCTTTCAGGAAGCGCAAGATGCTCATGTGGAATCCTTTTGTAGTACCAGGTGAATATTCCCCAGTGGATGAAAAATCCACCACCACATTGATCCAACGCCGCCCAGGACGACCAACAGAAGATAACCAATCACCAGGACATCGGGGTTTTTTGTGACGGCCCCGAGCAGTGCGGTTCCCCCTACGAAGATCAGGCTGTTGCGCCAATTAAAGCCCCACCAGCAGGCCAGCGCCTTGGTCAATGGGTGTACGGGATGGCCATTCTTTCGCACGACCGTCACCGTAATGCGTTCACCATGCACCGTCATGGGCCGAGTAACCAGTCGCCCAGCCCAAATGCCGATGCCGTATATCAGCAGCAAAAGCAGAAAGACCAGCGTGAACCACTCGGCCACGTTGTGCGCGTGCATTCCCGTATAATGATTCTTTGTGATCCACCAATGTGAAGCGCCGCCAAGCACGATCATGCCGAAAATGGTGAACAGAGTCATTCGCCAGAAATACCGCCAGAAAAGCCGGGCGCTGACTATGATGTCGAGTTTCTGTTCTTCGGTCATTCCATCGCTTCCCGGATTTCCGCCCAAACCTCGCTTTCCATCTCGCAAGCCTCGTTCCAGTCCTTGTCCGTGGGGCCGTCGGCAGCGCAGTCCACGATAGCCCAAAGAACCGCGGCCACGGCCTTGTCCACAGAATACTTCCGTATATGACTCGATATGGCCCGCATCATCCGGGGCAGCCACAGTTCGTAATACTGACCACAGCCGCCGACCTCTTGCCTCAAGGTCCCGATAATCAGGTCAGGATCCGTGGCCAGGCGTCTGCGCTGCTGTTCTTTTTCCACAATGGATTTGCGGGCGCGCTCGAACTCCATCCGGTGCTTCGGTGGCATCGACAATTCAGAAGCCATGTCCCGGTCTGGGAACACTTCGGCCAAGCGTTCGATGGCCCTTAGTGCATCGTTGTTCACCCTGCACTTATCCAGAGGAATTCCTCCTATCCCGGCATACAGCTTGCTGCGGGCGATAAGGCAGGCTGCTTCGATGGGATTACGATATTTATGCAGCATCTTCGTCCTCCAGCACTCCCAGCGCGATGGCTGTATCCACGATGGCGCTTAGGCCCTTTGGCTCCGGCCCCGCAACCCCGTCGCGGGTGAATCCATCCTTGCCGACCGCCATTCCCCGCCAAAGCGCGTGGCAATGATACGGATGGCCGAGCCAGATGGGGGAAATGCCATATTCCTTGGCGTGGCGGTTGATAAACGCCACATACCGACAAATGGTTCTGAACGATTTTTCTGACCCCCTGGAATCCTCATCGCAAAAGGAAATCCTATTCCCCTTGAACAACTGAAATCGCCCATATGTCAGGATATGGCAGCGCGTGGCCTTGCCCCACGGCAATGTCCACACGCCCTCAAAGGAATAGCCGCCGGTAACGCGCTCTATGTACGCCTCGCAGTGTCCGTCAAGGCCACCACACCCGTACCATCGAAATATCCGATCCAGAATTGCTCTCCGACACGAAGTTTTCGCAACACAGCGACGTGCCAATATTCCAGGCGCAGAGACCTTATCCATTTATGAGCGTCGATAGTATCAGTTTCCATCAGCATCCTCCTGCGGCGCAGTTTTGCGGGGTGTAACCTGTTCCCGAGATCAGGCTTTGCGGTGTGGGATTGGGAGTCGCCGGCGGATTGTCGATAACGGTCCAATCCGTGTCGTTAGTGGATAAAATTGTCTGGCCGGAGCCGTTGGTTATAGCCAGTATCCCCGCTGCAGGATTTTCAAACTGCGTAGGATTGCTCTGGGGTGAGTTGGGCGTGTTCATGACCATGAAATCCACCGTGTCGGTGCCCGGTGGCAGCGTAATACTGATTGTCGTCAGTGTGCTGAAGGTGTTTGTAAACCCCACCTGCTGACCGTTGATCCACACCCAGCCATAGTTGTCGGCGGCGAAAGTAAGCGTGGCGGGCATGGCAACATTTGTGGGATTGGCATATTGCGCCTGCATGACCGAATATCCGGCCTGCGCGGTGCCGGTGATGCCGTCGTTTGCTCCGAATATCCACTGCGCCCCGGAGCTGGCTACGGCGCTGTTCGTACATACTGCACTCTGCCAGCCATTTTCCGCCGTATTGCAAGCCCAGGCGTAGGAGGACTGATTCAGTTGGGATGCTGGGGGTGGCGTCTGGCATTCGGTGGACGTGGGCGCATATTGCTTGCAGGTCCGCACCGATACCAGTTTGTAATTCTGGAATACCACAGGGAACGTCGGACTCTGGGCGTACTGCGATGGCGAGAGATAATTACCGAAGGTGATGGTGCCGTTGAAGGTGCCATTCACATCTTCTCCGGTAATACCGAACGACGGGTACCAATCGAAATTCTGAGAGCAGTTATTACCGCCGAACACATCATTCATGTTGAGCTGCGTGCCGTAATTGCCGCCATTCGGAACAGTCAACGGAATATTGATGCCGTAGTTTACCTTCCCCGTGGTATCCGCCGGGTTGTAGCTGTTATTGGTGATGACAAGCTGCACCACGCCAGAGAGGGAACACTGCGTCGTCGCAGTGAACGTGTCGCTCTCGTATCCTCCGCAAGAACTGTTGCCGCTGTTGGTCCATGTTGCCAACGTCTGTGGCTGCGAACCCACTGTACAGGCAGGCTCGGACACCATTTGTGTCGTACACCGTTCGCATGGCCCCCAGTAGGGCATCAGGCCCGTATGTCTCGAATGGATGTACGGCGTTCCCAGCGTGTTCATCTGGAGATCGTTCTGGGCGATGCCATACACGGAGGCGGCCTGGGCCGAGCCGGAAAAAAGTGCGAGGAGGATGGCGGCGCGGAGTTTCATCAGGGCTCCGTGACGCAGGATTGGGTGGTGACGGGTGTGCAGGTGGTAACCGGACTGCAAGATTGATATGTAGAGCAAGTATTCTGGGCCACAGCAGCATATCCACACGCACTATGGTTTCCACCGCTACACCACCCGACCGCCCCGTCGTTCAATGTGGCCGACGCATTACCAGGCCAACTAAATTCGTAACACCACCCGGGAGAAATGTTTATTTGATTGGGTCCTAAATACTCCGAAGGGCAGTCGAGCATATTGTCACCGGCAGGGCATGGACCGCCCCACCACTCCCCACCGCCAAGATACCAATTGCCACCTGGGGCCTGGCAATATCCCCACCCCCCGTTACCATCAACGATAGAAAGCCCAGTGCAGTTTGTCACCGTATGACATTGCTGTGTCGTCGAGCACTGTTGCGTCGTAGTGCTCGTACAGCAATTCGGCGCCGTGCTGGTCTGCGAACATGAACAGGTGGTATTGCTGTTTTCATACTGCGCCGCATTCTTCTCACAGGCAGAATAATCGCTGACGCATGTGGGTACCGCCGTTGTCGAAGGATTCGCGCATGAACACTGATTCGTGGTGTTCTGGTAATACTGAAGGTTGTCCTGGCACAAGCTGTAATAGCTGGGACAGGACGGGGTGCTCGCCCCGGTCGGACAGGTGCAGTCATAATACTTGGCATTCGGACCCAGCCGGGATTCTTCTGCGGGTAGGATGGACTGGCAAGTGCTTGCCGCATTCTGTACACAGGTCGGCGTCGTGGCGCCCACCTGGCAGTAGCAGGACGCATTGGCGGGTATCTGG
>NZ_JABBDR010000086.1 GCF_018854495.1 Acidithiobacillus ferruginosus | reverse complement strand
CAACCGCCATGGAGCGGAGTGGGCGCTGATCAGCGGCGGGCACGGCGAGGAGCCGGAACTGGAGAACCTGCTGTTTCGGGGCGGGGTGTTGCGACGCACGTTCCGGCAGGTGCGTCTGCCCCACAGTTACCACGGTTCGGGATGTACCCTGGCCGCCGCGCTGGCGGCGGGTCTGGCGCATGGTTTGAGCATGGAGGAGGCCGTGGCGCGGGCACTGGATTTTACCCATGCCTGTCTGGTCCATGCCTACCCGCTGGGGAAAGGGCAGTATTTTCCGGACCGGTTCTTTTGGGCGCGCAGGCATCGGGAGGGGCCGGATGGCCGGATATAACCATTTGATTTCTGGGCTGTATGCCATCACCGACGCCCATCTGATGCCGGAGCCCGTTTTCCTGGCGCGGGCCGAGGCAGCGCTGCGCGGGGGGGCGTGCATCCTGCAATACCGGGATAAGGGCGATGTCGTGACCGACGCGCGGCGACGGCGCATGCAGGCGGGCGCCTTGCGGGAACTATGTGCGCAGTACGACGCCCTTTTCGTCGTCAATGATGATCCCCGGCTGGCGCGGGCTGTCGGCGCTCCCGCCCTGCATGTGGGGGCAGAAGATGCGTCCCCGGCGGCATTGCGTGCGCAATTCGGCCGCGCCATACTCATCGGGGTTTCCTGCTATGGATCGGTGCCGCAGGCGCAGGAGGCGGCGGCGCGGGGGGCGGACTACGTGGCCTTCGGGTCCTTTTTTGCCTCTCCCAGCAAACCGCAGGCGCCGGTGGTCAGTGTGGATGTCCTGACGGCGGCGCGCGCGATGATCGACCTGCCCATGGTCGCCATCGGCGGCATCACGGAGGCCAATGGGGGTGCCTTGATTGCGGCGGGTGCGGATGCCCTGGCGGTGATTTCCGGCGTTTTCGCCGCAGAGGATGTGGAAGGGGCGGCACGACGCTTTACCGCCCTGTTCAGTAACCGTAAGGAGTGATGATGACGCAGACTTCACACGCGCTGTTCCAGGTGGCGCAACAGTGCATTCCGGGCGGGGTGAATTCGCCGGTCCGGGCCTTTCGCGGTGTGGGCGGTGACCCGATTTTCATCGACCACGCCGAAGGACCCTTCTTCTGGGATGTGGAAGGCAAGCGCTATCTCGATTATGTGGGTTCCTGGGGACCGATGATTCACGGCCACGGCCATCCGGAGGTGCTGGCGGCGGTGCATGCGCAGGTGAACAAGGGGCTGGGCTTTGGTGCGCCCACCGCCATCGAGGTGGAGATGGCGGAACTGGTCTGCGCTCTGGTGCCGGGTATCGAATCGGTGCGCATGACGTCCAGTGGCACCGAGGCGGTGATGACCGCCATTCGTCTGGCGCGCGGTTACACCGGGCGCGACAGGATCATCAAATTTGAGGGCAATTATCACGGCCACAGCGACAGTCTGCTGGTCAAGGCCGGTTCCGGGGCGCTGACCCTGGGGCAGCCTTCCAGCGCAGGGGTTCCGCGCGAGATCAGTCAGAATACCCTGGTGCTGCCGTATAACGACCTCCCCGCGGTGGAGGAAATGATGGCGCGCTTCGGCTTCGACGTGGCCACCATCATTGTCGAGCCGGTGGCCGGCAATATGGGCTGCGTGCCGCCGGAGCCTGGCTTTCTGGAAGGGCTGCGCGCCGTTTGTGATCAATACGGGTGCGTGCTGATCTTCGACGAGGTGATGACCGGATTCCGGGTGGCCGTGGGAGGCGCGCAGGCGCTCTACGGGGTACGGCCCGACCTGACCACGCTGGGCAAGATCATCGGCGGCGGTCTGCCGGTGGGTGCCGTCGGTGGTCCACGGGAAATGATGGAATATCTGGCACCCACCGGGCCGGTATATCAGGCGGGGACCCTGTCCGGCAATCCGGTGGCCATGGCAGCCGGACTGGCGACCCTGCGGCTGCTGACGGTACCGGGTTTCCATGAGCGCCTGGCGGCGCAGACGGGGGTGCTCTGCAAGGGGCTGGCCGAGCGGGCGGAAGCCGCGGGGGTGTCGATGCAGATCAACCATGTGCCGGGCATGTTCGGCTGGTTCTTTGCGGAACAGCCGGTGCGCGGTTTTGATGCGGTGATGGCTGCCGACAGTAAACGCTACGCCCGCTTTTTCCATGGCCTGCTGGCGCGCGGGGTGTATCTCGCTCCCAGTGCCTATGAGGCGGGTTTCCTCTCGGCGGCCCACGGCGACACCGAGATAGCGGCCACCCTGGATGCCGCCGAGGCCGTTCTGGCCACTCTCAAGGAGGACGTATGAGTACCCTGTTCAGCCGCATCATCAACGGTGAAATCCCGGCGCAGAAAGTGCTGGAAGACGACCGTTATCTGGCCTTTCTCGATATCCGCCCGGTACGGCCGGGGCATACCCTGGTCATCCCCAAGGTGGAGCACGATTATATTTTCACGCTGGACGACGCAACCCTGGCCGGGCTTCTGCCCTTTGCCAAACGCGTTGTGCCGGCGCTGGAGCAGGTCACCGGCTGCAAGCGGGTCGGGATCATGGTGGCGGGGCTGGAAGTGCCCCATGCCCATGTGCACCTGATCCCGATGAACGCCATTCCGGACCTGAATTTCGCCAACGCCAGAGATACCCCGGCGGCGGAGCTGGCGGCGATGGGGGATAGGATTCGCGCGGCGTTGCGGGGTTAAGCGCGCCACGCATTTGCACAGAGGGGGTACCGTTGCGACAGATGAAAGCGGCCCGGAAGGGGTTGTGGCTGGGCTTGTCGTCCTTGTGCATGATGGCCGCGGGCGCTTGGGCGCAGGCCGCAGGAACAGGCTGCCCGACCCCCGTCGATATCAATCACGCCGATGCGGCCCGGCTGCGCTGCCTGCCGGGCATTGGCGAAAAACGGGCCGCCGCGATCGTCGCGTTCCGGGAGGCGCATGGCCCCTTTCCCGGCCCCGCCTCCCTCGCTGCGGTCGTTGGTCCCAAGATGGCGCAGGCGCTGCGCGCGAGGGTGGTGGTGACCCCAGTTTCGCGGTGAGCGCCGCCGTGTCGCCCTTGACAGAAAAAACCGCGCTGTTAAGGTGAATAACCCATTCTTCTCCTGATCATCATTAGAGCCGCCGAGTCCATATGCCGCACTCCCTTCGCATTGGTACCCGTGCCAGCCCGCTGGCCGTCTGGCAGGCGGAGCACGTCCGCGCCGCCCTGTTGCGGCTTCATCCGGGAATGGCGGTCGAGATCATCACCATGACCACCAGCGGCGACGTTCTTCTGGATGCACCCCTGCATGCGCTGGGCGGTAAGGGCCTCTTTGTCAAGGAAATCGAGGATGCCCTGCAGCAGCAGCGAGTGGATGTCGCCGTGCATTCCATGAAGGATGTGCCAGCGCTACAGCCGGATGGTCTGGAAATCGTCGCCATCATGGCTCGGGAGGATGTCCGGGATGCCTTCGTCAGCAATACCTTTCCGCATCCCGATGCCTTGCCGGAGGGCGCACGGGTGGGAAGCTCCAGCCTGCGGCGGCGGGCGCAATTACTGGAGCGCTACCCCCATTTGCGGGTCGATGACCTGCGCGGCAATGTCGCTACGCGCCTACGTAGGCTGGACGAGGGGCATTATGACGCGATCATTCTCGCCGCTGCGGGCCTCAAGCGCCTTGGTTTGCCCGATCGCATCACCCATCTGCTGGACATCGACTGCTCTCTGCCGGCGGTGGGGCAAGGGGCCATAGGCATCGAGGCGCGCAGCGACGACCGGCAGACCCGGGAACTGCTGGCCCCCCTGGCCGATGCCGATACCCAGAACTGCGTGCTGGCGGAGCGCAGCATGAATCGGGTGCTGGGCGGGGATTGCCGGCTCCCGGTGGCGGCGCTCGCCCGATGGCAGGGGTCGCAGATGCTCCTGCGCGGGCTGGTCGCCACCCCGGACGGGCGCCGGGTACTGCATGCCGAGGCGAAGGGCAGCGACCCCGTCGCCCTCGGCATGGCCGTCGCTGCGGCCTTGGTCGCGCAAGGGGCGGCGGAGATTATCGGGGATGTCCGGAACGCATGAACGGCACCATACTGCGAGGCAAGGGCATCGTGGTTACCCGGCCGCGCGCGCAGGCCGGCGAGATGCTGACCCTGTTGGAGGCGCAAGGCGCGCGCGCCATACTGTTTCCCGCCGTCGAGATCGAGGCGCCGGAGAACTGGCAGTCTCTGGATGACGCCTTGCATCGGCTTGTGGCGTATGACTGGGTGATTTTTTCCAGCCGTAATGCCGTCGCCTTCGCCCTCAGCCGCCTGCAGAGCCGCAACCTGTCCTGGCCGGTAGGGCCGCGCATTGCGGCGGTGGGACGGGAGACCGCCAAGGCGTTGCGTGAGTTTGGCCTGCAGGTCGACCTGGTCCCCCGGCGTTTCAGCTCCGAGGGTTTGCTGGAAAGTCCCGAACTGCTGGCCGTGCGTGGGCAGCGCATCGCGCTGTTTGCCGGTGATCAGGGCCGGGAGTTGCTGGAGAAGACCCTGGATGAGCGAGGAGCCATCACCGACGAGGTGTTCTGCTACCGGCGCCGGTTGCCCGGCACCAACCCGACGCCGTTGCTGCATGCCTGGGCACGGGGCGAGCTGGATGCGGTCACCGTGACCAGCCCGGAGATCTTCAATAATTTCTATCAGATGGTGGGGGGGCTGGGACAACGCTGGCTGAAGAACACGCCCATCATCGCCATCAGTCCCCTCACCGCCGAGGCCGTCACCACGGTCGGTCTGCCCGCCCCCTGGATCGCCCCGGAAGCCAGTACGGCTGGTATGCTGGCGGCGCTGACGGTGTGGGCGCAAGGCCTGGAGCCCGTTGCATGAACCTTCCCGATCTGTCGTCCCGCCATGAACCCCGTCGCCTGCGGCGACACCCGGCCATGCGCCGGATGTTGCGTGAACACCATCTACGTGCCGCCGATTTCATTCTGCCGGTCTTTCTGGTGGAAGGGGACGGCGTCCGTACGGAAATCTCCTCCATGCCCGGCGTTTTCCGCCACAGCATCGACTCGGCGCTGCAACTCTGCGCGGAG
Source organism: Acidithiobacillus ferruginosus (assembly GCF_018854495.1). GTDB lineage: Bacteria > Pseudomonadota > Gammaproteobacteria > Acidithiobacillales > Acidithiobacillaceae > Acidithiobacillus > Acidithiobacillus ferruginosus. The sequence goes on along the minus strand of NZ_JABBDR010000086.1, from coordinate 6,167 downwards.
GCCGCAGCGCGGGGTGTCTCCGGGGTGCTGCTGTTTGGCGTCCTGGAAGAACACTGCAAGGACGCCATTGGCTCTGCCTCCTGGGCGGCGGAGGGGCTGGTGCAACGGGCGATTCGCGCCATCCGCAGCGCATATCCGCAATTGCTGATCATCGCCGACGCGTGCTTTTGCGAATACACCGCCCATGGCCATTGCGGTATGCTGGATGCGGGCGGTGACCGAGACGATTACGCCACCCTGGAAAACCTGCAGCGGCAGGCCATTTCTTATGCGGAAGCGGGGGTGGACGTCGTCGCCCCTTCGGGCATGGTGGACGGCATGGTGATGGCGATCCGCGAGGCGCTGGACGCGGCGCGGCATCCGCAGGTCAGCATTCTGTCCTATGCGGTCAAATACGCCAGCGCTTTTTATGGCCCTTTCCGCGATGCAGCCGACAGCGCGCCCCAGTTCGGGGACCGCAAAGGCTATCAGATGGACCCCGCCAACCGGCGTGAGGCCTTTCGCGAAATGGCGCTGGATATCCAGGAGGGCTGTGATATGGTGATGGTGAAGCCTGCCATGGCGTATCTGGATATCATCCGTGACCTTCGCGAGCGCTGCGACCTGCCGGTGCTGGCGTATCAGGTGTCCGGTGAATACAGCATGCTGCAAGCCGCTGCCCGGGCCGGCTGGCTGGATCTGCAGAGCAGTGTCCTGGAGTCCCTGCTCGGCATCAAAAGGGCCGGGGGCGACGCCATCATCACCTATTATGCCCTCGCTGCAGCCGATTGGTTGGGATGAAGCCATCGCGGCACGCGACTGCTACGCCGTCGCCGCCGTCGCCGTTCATAGGGGCTTTTACGTCGGTATCGGCCCTGCTGTTCCTGATCCGTTGGTTCGGGGCAGCCGTATTTTTCGGTATGATGCGCGTCCTGCGTTTGCGACCAGAAGACCTGGATACCCTGTTCCCCTGGGCCTTGCTTTCCGTGGTCATCAACGTGCTGGTCTGGCTGTTGCTGCTGGGCGGGCTGGTGGGGTTCCTGCCGCAAAAAGCGCCCGTCAGCTCGCTGGTGGAAATTTCCCTGATGCCGAACCTGCTCCATCCCCGGATTACCTTCCCCGCGGGGCCCGCGCCGCGCCGCCCGGACGGTGATCTTCCCGTCAGCCGGGAGCGTGCGCCGGCGACGGTGTCATCGGTGGCGCGGGCGGTCGCGCTGAATGCTTACCTGAAGGACTGGGAGGGCCGGATCATGGCGCTGGCCGAGAAACGCCTCCTTGGGGGAAAGCATACCACCGTACCTCAGGGTCGCGTCGTCGTCGCCGTCACCATCGCCCCCGACGGGCGGCTACTGGCGATCGAGATGCAGCAGGGATCGCGGAATGCCGCGCTGGTACATGCCGTCGATACGATCATCCGGCAGGCGGCGCCCTTTCCACCGCTGCCCGCCATCTGGCAGTCCCCACCCACGCCGCTGCGTATCGTGCGCACCTGGAGCTTTGAATAGGCAACCCGCGTGCTCAGGGCGTTGCCACCGGCGCATCCACGCGTTCCAAATCTTCCAGGCTTTTCTGCCGCGATTCCACCCCGTAGATGAGGGTAGTGAACATTCCCAGCAGGGACACCAGGGCCATGACCAGCAGCACCAGCGGTATGCCCCAGCTTTTCTCGAGAATCGGAAACAACAGCGCCGAAACGAAGGCCCCCAGGCGGGAAAGTCCCGTCGCCAGCCCCGCCGCGCTGGCACGCAATTCCGTCGGAAAAATTTCTACGGCCAGCGCGAAAACCGTCACTCCCGGACCGATGCCCACCCCCAGGGAATAGACCGCGGCACCCCCATAAATCCCGGCAATCCAGCCATTCCAGGAGCACAGCGCGAACAGCGCCAGGCCGAGAGACATCATGCCGAACCCGGCGCTTTGCAGGGGGATCCGGCCCCAGCGGTCGAGGCGGGAGAGAATATAGAGAATGCCCAGAGCGGAGATCACCAGAAAGACGGCATTGATGGCCGCCGCGGTTCCGTTACTGCTGGCGAGGCCGTTGCTGCGCAACACCAGGGGAAAATACAGGCCAATGCCCAGGCCCACCACATCCAGACAGAACCAGGGGAAAATGCTGAGCAGCAGCCGACGCAGCCAGACTTTACGCAGCAGCACCCGCCACGACTGGCGATGCCCCTGAAAAGTCGCCAACTGCGCGCCGAGTTCGGCGGGCGTGCTCTCGGGGGACAGCCGGGCCAGGGCCGCGCGGGCCGCGCCGACATGCCCGTTACGCGCCAGCCAGCGCGGCGACTCCGGCAAGCCGCGCCGCAACCAGAGCAGGGCAAGCGCGGGGACCACTGCACTCCCCAGCATCCAGCGCCAGGAGTCGTCGCCAGTAAACAACAGGGCCCAGCCGATACCGGTGGACAGCAGGGCGCCGACATACCAGGCCAGGTTTACCCGGGCGAAACGGTTTCCCCGGTTGGCGGACTGGCTGTATTCCGCAACGATGGTGGCCACCAGCGGATAGTCGAGGCCAATCGCCAGCCCGGTCAGAAAGCGGCCCAGAAAAAGCACGGGGACATTCGGGCTGAGGGCGCTGACCAGGGCCCCGATGACGTAGAGGAATATGTTTGGGAACAGCAGCTTGCGGCGGCCGAACCGGTCGGTGAAGACGCCGCCCGCCAAGCCTCCCAGCAAAGACCCGAGTAACGCCATGGCCATGAGCGGGCCGGTCTGGGTCGCGTGCAGATGCCAGGCGCTGTGCAGGGGGAGGAGCACCACCGCCATGATGCTGAGGTCGTAGCCGTCGAGCAGCATTCCCAGCATGGCGGCGCCCAGGGCGTGGCCGCGTTGCCTGTCGGCAACCTGTACCGGGGGGACGTTTGCTGTGGGCAGGCCACCTTGTCTGTTCATGAAAATCCCCTGCCAGGCCGGTCGAACGGAGGGACTAGCTTATGCCGACGGGGTGCCATCGCTCAAGCCGTTGTCGCACGGCGCGCCTGGGTATCTTGCCCCGGCGCCCCAGGACACATACAATCGCCGCGATATCGACAGAGTGAATGACCACAAAATTTCTGCCCGTGGACCATTTCAACCAACCTGAGGCCCGCAATGCATCGTAAAGGGATCATCCTCGCCGGCGGTTCCGGTACCCGGCTCTATCCGCTGACCCAGACCGTCAGCAAGCAGCTCATGCCGGTCTATGACAAGCCCCTCATCTACTATCCCCTGGCAACCCTCATGCTGGCGGGCATCCGGGAGATGCTCGTCATCTCCACTCCCGACGATTTGCCGCGTTTCCGGCAGTTGCTGGGAGATGGAAGCCAATGGGGCCTGTCTTTCGCGTATGCGGAGCAGGCACGCCCGGAAGGGCTGGCCCAGGCTTTGCTGATCGCCGAGGATTTCCTGGCGGGGAGCCCCTCCGCGCTGGTGCTCGGCGACAATGTCTTCTACGGTCACGAACTCAGCGAAACGCTACAGGCCGCCAACGCCCGCGACACCGGCGCCACCATCTTCGCCTACCATGTCGCCAATCCGCGTGCCTATGGCGTCGTCGAGTTCGATGCCGACCACCAGGCCGTCGGTCTCGAAGAAAAACCGGACGTTCCGCGTTCGTGCTACGCGGTAACCGGGCTGTATTTTTATGACGGAAGTGGCAGTCGGATGGCCCGGGAAATCCAGCCCTCGGCGCGCGGCGAGCTGGAGATCACCGACCTCAACCGCCTCTACCTGCAGGAAAAACGTCTACAGGTGGAGGTGCTCGGTCGCGGTACGGCCTGGCTCGACACGGGCACCCACGCGGATCTGCTCAACGCCGGCCAATTCATCCGCACCCTGGAAGAACGCCAGGGACTCAAAGTCGCCTGCCCCGAAGAAATCGCCTACCGCATGGGCTACATCGACGGCGAAGCCCTCAGTCGCCTCGCCGCTCCGTTACAGAAAAGCGGCTACGGCGACTATCTCCTGCGTGTTCTCAGCGAAGGGTGTCGGCCTTGAAAGTCGAAGCCCTCACCATCCCCGAGGTTCTCCTCATCACCCCCAAGGTTTTCGGGGACGTCCGGGGGTTTTTCATGGAAAGCTGGAACCGGCGCGCCTTCGCTGCGGCCGGGCTGGACCTCGACTTCGTGCAGGACAACCACAGCCGCTCCCAGCAGGGCGTCCTGCGCGGGCTGCATTATCAGATTCATCAGCCCCAGGGCAAACTGGTACGGGTCGTGAGCGGTGCGGTTTTCGACGTGGCGGTGGATCTACGCCGCTCCTCGCCGCACTTCGGACGATGGGCTGGCGCCACGCTCTCCGCCGAAAATCAGCAGATGCTCTGGGTGCCTCCCGGTTTCGCCCACGGCTTTTATGTGCTCAGCGAGTCGGCGGACTTTCTCTACAAAACCACGGAGTTTTATGCCCCGGAAGCGGAGCGCTGCGTGATCTGGAACGACCCGGATATCGCCATCGACTGGCCCCTGGCGGATGGTAGGCCACCCCTGCTGGCCACCAAGGATGCCGCCGGGCTGCCTTTATCGGAGAGTGAGACCTTTCCGTGACGCCCCTGACCTGCGCCGGGCAGTCACCAACTCAAGGTGCCCGTCCGTAGCGGTCGTCGAAGCGCACGATATCGTCCTCGCCCAGATACTCGCCGCTCTGTACCTCGATCATGACCAAGTCGATGACGCCGGGGTTGAGCAGACGGTGGGGGGTGCCGGCGGGGATATAGGTGGACTCGTTGGTCTGGACCAGGTGATCCGCGCCGCCGTTGACGATCTTGGCGGTGCCCGAGACCACGATCCAGTGTTCACTGCGGTGGTAATGCATCTGCAAAGAGAGCGCCGCGCCCGGTTTGACCAGAATGCGCTTGATCTTGAAGCGGGAGCCCTCCTCCAGCACCGTGTAAGTACCCCAGGGTCGGTGGACGGTGCGGTGCAGATTGCCGGCGTCGTGACCGCGGTGCCGGAGCTCGGCGACGATCCGCTTCACGTCCTGATCGCGGTCCTTGCGGGCGACGAGGAGCGCGTCGGGTGTATCCACCACGATCAAATCCTCTACGCCCAGCAGGGCGGTCAGACGGTCCGCGCTATGGACGATGCAGTGTTGCGCATCCTCCAGCACACTTTCCCCCAGCACCCGGTTACCGCTGCTATCCTCGGGGATCAGGGCGCCAAAGGACGTCCATGAGCCGATGTCGCTCCAGCCGAAATCGCCCGGCACTACCGCCACCCGATCGGCGTGCTCCATGACGGCATAATCCACCGAGATATCCGTCACTTGCGCGAATGCCGGCGCCAGTTCACGGAAATCCGTCTCGCTGCGCCCCTCGGTCCAGGCGGCGCGGGTGTCCTCGCTGACCTGTGGCTGATGGCGCGCAAGGGCGGATAAAAACGCATCCGCGCGGAAGCAGAACATGCCGCTGTTCCAGGTATAATCCCCCTGGGCGAGAAAAGCCGCAGCCGTAGCCGCATCGGGCTTTTCGACAAAGCGGCGCACGGCAAAACCCAGTATCTCACCGTTCCGGGTCAGGGCTTCCCCACCTTCGATGTAACCATAACCGGTCTCCGGCCAGGCGGGGGTGACACCGAAGGTCACCAGATAGCCTTCTTCGGCCAGACGCTGCGCCCGGCCGACGGCGGCGGCAAAGGCGGCCTGATCCTGGACCAGATGATCGGCGGGGAGCACCAGCAGGGTGGCTTCCGGCCCGACCAGGGCTTCCGCCTGCAGGGCGGCGGCGGCGATGGCCGGCGCCGTGTTGCGGCCCACCGGCTCCAGCAGGAAAAATGCCTCCCGCTCCGCCGCTCCGGGCACCTGCGCATAGACGTCCCGGGTCTGGAAGTAATACTCCCGATTGGTCACGGTGAGGAAACGGGTCACCCCCGGCAGGGCCAGCGCCCGCTGCAGGGTCTTTTGCAGCAGCGTCTCGCCATCGGGCAATTGCAGGAAGGGCTTGGGATGGCTCTGGCGCGACAGGGGCCAGAGCCGCGTGCCGGCGCCGCCGGAGAGGATGACGGGGATCAGGGGGTTCATTCCACCACTTCTCCCGCCACTCGCCGCAAGTCGGCCTCGGCCATCATCCGCACCAGGGCATCGAAGCTCACCTCGCGCTTCCAGCCCAGCTTCTGCTGGGCCTTGCCGGGGTCACCGATGAGGATGTCCACCTCGGCGGGGCGGTAAAAGGCCGGATTGACGCGGACGATGACCTTGCCGCTCCGGCGATCGAC
>NZ_JABBDR010000085.1 GCF_018854495.1 Acidithiobacillus ferruginosus | reverse complement strand
ACCCAGATTGTGCCACGGCTGGCGGATGAGGGGGTCTATCTGGCATCGGAGTCCACTTTCTACCGGATCCTCAAGGCCAAGGGCATGGGTGCACGGCGTGGTCGTGCGCACCCGCCCCGTCAGGTGAAGCTACCCACCACCCATACGGCCACAGCAGCCAACACCGTCTGGTCGTGGGACATCACCTATTTGCCGTCGCCGGTGCGTGGGCAGTACTACTATCTCTACCTCTTTGAGGACCTTTACAGCCGCAAGGCGGTGGCCTGGGAGGTCCATATGGAGGAGAGTGGCGACCATGCCGCTGCGCTCATCCAAAGAGGGTTTATGGCGGAGCAATGCTGGCGGCAGCCACTGGTCTTACACTCCGACAATGGCGCCCCGATGAAATCATCTACCCTGCTGGCCAAGCTCTACGATCTGGGGGTCACCCCGTCCCGGGGCCGACCACGAGTCAGCAATGACAACCCGTATTCAGAGTCGTTGTTCCGGACACTGAAATACTGCCCACAGTGGCCGGAAAGTGGCTTTGCGGACCTCGACACCGCACGAATCTGGGTGCGTGACTTCATCGCCTGGTACAACCATGAGCATCGTCACAGCCGCATTCGCTTCGTCACCCCCGCCCAGCGTCATCGGGGCGAGGATCATGCACTGCTGGCGAAACGTCATGCGCTCTATGAGGCGGCTAAGGCGAGAAACCCTGCGCGCTGGTCAGGCGGCACACGCAATTGGACACCCGTCGGTGCGGTAGATCTGAACCCGCAGCGGCAGGATAAAATGGCCGCTTAAAAAATGGGAGACGCGACAACTACCTTGACAGACGCCG
>NZ_JABBDR010000084.1 GCF_018854495.1 Acidithiobacillus ferruginosus | reverse complement strand
CCCGCCGCACGTCCGCAGCCTAAACCCAGAGCCATGCCGCAACCCCGCCGTGCGCCAGCACCAGCGCATCCTCTGTCGCAGCAGGTGACACCGGAGATGACACAGGCCTCCCCCAGTACGCAGCTTCAACCCTTGCCTCATATCAGCATTGGCAGATTGGAAGAACAGATGGACCAAGTGGCCCGCGCCGCGACCGCAAGCCCGCCGTTACCAAAGTTTGAAAATCCGAAAGGACCAGTGGCGGATTTTTATATTGCCGGATGGATACAGAAACTGGAGCGAATCGGCGATCTCAACTACCCGGGGGAAATGGTCGGGCAACTTAAGGTCAAGGTCGTGCTGAATCCGCAGGGAGACCTTCAACGCATCATCATGGAGCAGTCATCGGGGAACAAAGCCCTGGATGCGGCAGCGGAACGGATTATCCGGCTCTCCTTCCCGTATATGCCGTTCTCAAAGCAACTCGCAAAGCAAACCCGTAAAATAGAAATTCCACTGAATATGCATTTCCTGGGGGTGCGGCATGTATCGGCCTGGCATTGATCTCATCGGTGATGACCATGAAGCGTCCGCGCATGATCAGACACCGATGTGATAATCAGTGCGTTGTATCCGGCTGAGCGGAGATTTCTTCACGGACTTTGTCCATATCTAGTGCCTGGGCCTGTTGGATCACTTCTTCCAGCGCGCTGGCCGGGAGTGAGCCCGCCTGAGAGAAAATACCGATCTGCTGGCGGAAGACGGTCAGGGTAGGAATGGAACGGATCTGGAAAGAAGTCGCAAGTTCCTGCTCGGTGTCCGTATTCACCTTGGCAAATACCACATCCGGATACTTCTCGGCAGCGGCCTCAAAAATGGGCGCGAAAGCGCGGCAGGGTGCACACCAGGGCGCCCAGAAATCGACCAGCACCATGTCGTTTCCAGCCACGACGGCGTCGAAATTATCTTGCGTGAGTTCTACTATGGCCATGATGGATTCCTTTGATGCGGATGTTTGCGCGGCAATGCGCCGGTCATTCGGGACCATCCCGAATGACAGTAAAATGTATTATGCTGACCTTAGAACGCGAAGGGCGACAGGGTCAAGAGTCTCCAGTACGCCCCATCAACCATGAGAGCATGCCATGACCAGCAATGATTCGCAGATCCCCATACTCACCGTCAGCGCACTGAACGCTGCCGCCCGCGAGATCATTGAAGGGAATTTTCCGCTGTTAAGGGTGGAGGGTGAACTGTCCAATTTCAGCAGCCCCGGATCGGGACACTGGTATTTTTCGCTGAAGGATGCGCGGGCGCAGGTACGCTGCGCCATGTTCCGCCAGCGCAATACCTATACCCGGATGCAGCCCCACAACGGCATGCAGGTGCAGGTACTGGCGCAGCCCACTCTGTATGAAGGACGGGGCGATTTTCAGTTGATCGTCGAACAATTGCTGGATGCCGGTGTGGGCGATTTACAGGCACGTTTTGCCGCCCTCAGGGATAAGCTCGCGGCCGAAGGGCTTTTTGCGCCAGAGCTCAAACGGCCCCTCCCCCGCTGGCCGCAACGGGTCGCCGTGGTCACTTCAGCGAGCGGTGCGGCGCTGCATGACATCCAGGTGACGCTGGCGCGGCGCTGGCCGATGCTCGCGGTCATGGTCTATCCGGTGCTGGTGCAGGGCGATCAGGCGGCAATACAGATTTGCACCGCACTGGCCCGCATTGCCAGTCGACAGCAGGAGGATGTGGTGATCTTGGCGCGTGGTGGCGGCAGCGCGGAGGACCTGTGGTGTTTTAATGAAGAAAGCGTGGCGCGTGCCATTCGTGCCTGCCCGGTGCCGGTGGTGACGGGTATTGGTCACGAAATTGATTTCACCATTGCCGATTTCGCGGGTGATCTGCGCGCGGCGACCCCCACGGCGGCGGCAGAAGCGGTTAGCCCCGACCGCGCTGAGTGGTTGCCGCGGGTGCGGACACAACGGCGACAACTGGAACAGTCCATGCAGCGCACGCTACGGGACGCGACCCAGCGTCTCGACTATTTGCGGCTGCGCCTTCGTCATCCCGGCGAGCGGGTGCGGGATGCTGAACGCCGTTTGCGTCTGGCGCGTGGGGCCTTGCGGCAGGCCATGCAGCATCAGCAGGCCGTATGGGGCGGACGACTGCAGGTGCTCCAGGCGCGACGTTTGCGGCAAGACCCGCGCCAGCGCTTGCAAAGTCTAAGTGAGGTGCTGGAAACCAGACGCGCAGCGTTGATTCTGGCGATAGATAAGCAATTGACCAGCGCTGCGGCTCAACAGCAACAGCAGGTAGCGGCCTTACGCCTGCTGGATCCCTTGGCCGTGCTGCAGCGCGGTTTTGCCGTCCTTCGCGACGAGTCCGGCAAGGTCATTTTTGGCAGCGCCTCTGTCACGGTGCATGCACAAGTTACCGCGACCTTGGCGCAGGGCACCCTGCTCTGCGAGGTCCTCGAAAAAAGTGATTAACGCTTATGCCGGGTATCGACAAGGCCCGCTCTGTCGCTTTACTCTTGGCCTTCGTCGCCACTGGCCTGGGTGGTGAATTTTTCTAGCAGGGCGCTGGCGCCCTGAATTCTGAGGAGTGTTCATGGCAAATCCGCAAGTAGTGCTGCACAGCAACAAGGGTGATATCGTCATTGAGCTGGACGTCGACAAGGCGCCCAACACCGTCGAGAATTTTCTGAAGTATGTCGATGAGGGCTTTTTTGACGGTACCATCTTTCATCGCGTGATACCTGGCTTCATGATTCAGGGCGGGGGCTTTACGGCGGACATGCAGCAGAAAGCCGTCCATGCGCCCATCGCCAACGAGGCGGAGAATGGTCTGAAGAATGCACGGGGCACTCTCGCCATGGCGCGGACCAATGATCCCCACTCCGCCACCGCGCAGTTTTTCATCAATCTGACAGACAATGATTTCCTTAACTTCAAGTCTGCCTCAGGATCGGGCTGGGGTTATGCCGTTTTTGGTACGGTCATCAGCGGGATGGATGTGGTGGACGATATCGCCAAGACCCCAACCGGTAATAAGGGCATGCACCAGGACGTGCCCAAGGAAACCATCTCCATCGACAAGGGCGAGCGCCTGCCTGCGGCCTGAGTCTATGACGGTGCAGGGTGCAGACCTTGGTAATGGCCCCGTGCTGTTTATCTCTGACCTGCATCTGTGCTCCACACAGCCCGCGCTGACCGCCCTGTTCCGCCATTTTTGTTTGCACGAGGGCCGGGCTGCACGGGCTGTTTTCATTCTGGGCGATCTGTTTGACTACTGGGTGCATAGGGATCAGGCGGTGGAAGCTCCTTATGCGGAAATCCTTGCCCTGCTCCACGATCTGCAGAAGCAGGGCACCATGGTGTACCTCATGGTCGGTAACCGGGACTTTGCGCTGGATACCGACTTTCTGGCGCAGTTCGGGGTCGTCGCTCTGCCCGACCCGGCGCTGCTGCAACTGGGTGAAGAGCGCATCCTGCTGACCCATGGTGACTTGCTGTGCAGCGACGATCATCGTTATCAGCGCTTTCGCCGGGTGATTCGCCATCCGCTGACTCGTCTGACGCTGGGACGCCTGCCTTATGCCTGGCTCCAGCGGATCGCCCGCGGATTGCGTCGCGGCAGCAGCCGGGAAGTGCGGGCCAAGGCACCAGCCATTACCGATGCCAATCCGCAGACCATCGTCGCCGCCCTCCACGGGGAGGGTGCCTTCGCGCTGGATGGTGCCACTTATGACATTTTGATTCACGGCCATACCCATCGCCCCGTTTGGGAGCAGGGTCCGGAGGGACGGCGCATGGTGCTGGGTGCCTGGGGTGCTGATGGCGCACAAATCGGGCGCTGGGAAAACGGCCAATGGTCCTTGCAGCTACTGAGTCCACCGTAATTTTTGCTTTTGCGCGACCGGAGGGATCAACATGGACGCCACGGAGCATGATCTAATGGCATGCGGTCTGAGCAGCGCTGCGGCCTCGGCGTTACAGCAACAATACGGGCCTAATCGTCTGCCCACGGCCCATGCGCCGCGCTGGTGGCAACAACTGCTGGCGCAGTTTCGTAACACCCTCATCGCGATTCTGCTGGCCGCTGCACTCTTATCGCTGGTGCTCGGACATCTGGTAGACGGCGCGGTCATCGGCGCGGTAATCCTGATCAACACCATGCTCGGCTTTGTTCAGGAGAACCGCGCGGAAAAAGCCGTGCAGGCGCTGCAATCGTTTCTCGCCCCGCAGGTGTTGGTCTGTCGCGATGGCGCCTGGCAACATCTGCCCGCGGAAGCACTGGTGCCCGGCGACTGGGTGCGGGTAGAAAATGGCGCACGCATCAGCGCGGACATGCGGTTGTTGGAGGCACATGCCCTGCGTGTGGACGAATCCCTGCTGACGGGGGAGTCCGTCCCGGTGGATAAAACCACTTCCGGCGACGCGGGCGAGTTACTGCTGCGAGCCGGAACGCTGGTAACCGGGGGAGATGGTGTTGGCCAGGTGACCGCCACCGGCAGCGCCACCGAAATAGGCCGAATCCACCAACTCATGGGAAGCACCCTGACCATGCGCTCGCCTCTGCTGGAGCGCATCAGCCGCTTGTCGCGGACTCTCGCCCTCACCGTCGTTCTTCTGGCAGCCATCGCGGCGGGTATCGCCTGGTGGCGAGGCGAGGCGCTGGAATTCGCCCTGCTCGCCGCCATCAGTCTGGCGGTAGCCATTATTCCCGAAGGATTACCAGCGGTAATCAGTGTGACCCTGGCGCTGGGCGTGCAGCGTATGGCGCAACGGGGCGCCATCGTCCGCCAGTTACCGGCAGTGGAAACCCTGGGCACGGTTACCGTCATTTGCACCGACAAAACGGGCACCCTGACAGAAAATCGTATGACCGTGCAGGACCTGGCCCTCGCCGATGACTCCCCCGCCCTGCTGCAACGTGCCCTGCGGGTCATGATTTTGTGTAACGACGCCCAACTACGCAACGACAAGAGCGGTATTGGTGACCCTCTGGAGCAGGCTCTGCTCCGCTATGCGGGCACGCATGGTGCGGACGTCGACGCTTTGCGGATGGGATCTCCGCGGGTGGATGCCCGGCCTTTCAGCCACGAGCAGCCCTTCATGGCGACGCGCCACAGCGACGGCATCGCCATTAAAGGTGCCCCGGAATGGGTCTTGCAGCGCTGTCAGCGGATGGCGACCGCAAGCGGGATGGCGGAAGTCGTTCCGGCCTATTGGCACAAAGTCATTGCGGACATGGCGACGGCCGGCATGCGCACCATTGCCCTGGCCAGCGCAGTGGATGGGCAGTGGGAGGCTCTGGACGATGGCGCCTGGACCTGGTTGGGCGTTGTCGCGCTGCTGGATCCACCGCGTGCCGCCGTACCGGCCGCCATTGCTGCCTGCCGTAGAGCGGGTATCCGGGTGATCATGGTTACCGGCGATCATCCGCAGACGGCCGCCACTATCGCCCGTCAGGTCGGTATTCTGGAGGATGGTCCGGCGGTGGTGGTCGATCATGCCCAGTGGGCCAGCGCGGACACGGAGGAACGACAGACCCTGGCCCGCGATGCAGTGGTTTTCGCCAGGGTGCAGCCCGCCGATAAGCTGGAACTGGTGCAGACCCTGCAGGCCAGCGGCGAGGTGGTCGCCATGACCGGTGACGGCGTCAACGATGCACCCGCCTTGCGCCGGGCGCAGATTGGTGTGGCCATGGGGCAATCGGGGAGCGACGTGGCCCGTGAGGCTGCGGCGATGGTGCTGAGTGACGACAACTTTGCCCATATCGCCACCGCCGTAGCGGAAGGGCGCCACATCTATGACAATATCCGGCGCACGACTTTCTTTATGCTGCCGACTAATTTTGCGGAAGGGCTGGTGATTTTTTTCGCGGTGCTGTCGGGAACGACCCTGCCTATTACTCCGCTGCAAATACTTTGGGTGAACACGATTAGCGCCAGTACGCTGACCCTGGCCTTTGCATTCATGGGGGCAGATAAAGGCGTGATGGAGCGCAAACCGCGTCCGGCCCGGGAGGCGCTCATTCCAGGAGCGTTGTGGTGGCGCATCGTCGGGTTGAGTACCTTTCTGGTTATAACCGTCTTTGCGGTGTTTTTTGGCGATGCGACTCTGCACAGCGACAGCCATGCGCACACCCTAGCGGTGAACGCCCTGATAGGCATGGAGGCCGGAATACTGCTGGCCATGTATGGGCGCTGGCGTCGTGACCGGGGGGATATCGTCCTGGCGGTAGCGATGTTGGCTGCTCTGATTGCACAGGGGCTTTTCTCCTGTCTGCCATTTTTTCAGCGGGTATTCGCGACAACGGCCATGGGGGGCGCGGATATGGGGATCATTGCCTTCTGTACGGCGTTGGCGTGGCTGGCTGGCAAGCTTGCGGTGCCGCCGCAGGCAGCTTGAGGCGCACCGCTACGCTCGTGTTCATGCTAGAATGGAAACCGATGTCATCATCGACTGAGGGGGGAATCAAGTCATGAAAAAGGAGACCTTACGTATCGCCCCCAAGCGCCTGAAACCGCGCTTCGGCGTGCGCCCCACCAGGGTGGAAAGGGACCAGACGGCATACAGCCGCAAGGTCAAGCATCGCGGCCAGGCGGGTCGAGAGGGAGATTTCCCTGCCGTGACGACAGGATATCGTCGTCAGGGCATGGGGATTTTCGCCATGCGGGTGACAAGAGACGTGGTGGTTACCGTGTGTCGGCCTGCGGGGGCATAACACGGCAATTAACGTACTTGCCGTTTTACCGATGTGCTCCATGCGTTATTTTTTTCAGCGGACCGGCCAATAGCGCTGAGTACCGCCTGCAAAGCGGCCTCAGTGGTATCCTCGCCAAAGGCCACCGCAGACGTCGCACGGCCATGATCCACACTGACCCGGACGCAGGCCATGGCGCGGGCGCAGGTACCGCTACCGAGGGCATGCTGGTCGAACTGTTCCACCTCGGCACGAACGCCCCAACTCTGGATCAGCGCATCGACCAAGGCACCTACGGCGCCGCTCCCCTTGCCCTGCAGAATATGCGGCCGTGCCTCCGGGCCAACCACCACGGTCGCTGCGACCTGCTCCCCTTCCCGACTGAGACGGTAGCGTCGCATGTGCCAGTCCTCCGCGGGTTGGCAGTAATGGCTCTCGAACAGGGCGAAAATCTGCGCAGAGCTGACTTCACCCGTCTCTTGTTCGGAAGCCGCCTGCACTACGGCGCTGAAGTCCTGCGCCAACCAGCGCGGCAAGGAAATACCGTGGTCGCGCTCCAGCACATGGGCGACACCGCCCTTCCCGGACTGGCTGTTGATGCGCACCACCTCCTCGTACCTGCGCCCCAAATCCGTGGGATCGATGGGCAGATAGGGCACCTCCCAGACAGCATCTTCCTGTCCCCGCCGATGGTGCATGCCCTTGCGAATGGCGTCCTGATGACTGCCGGAAAATGCCGTGTAGACCAGTTCGCCAAACCACGGATGGCGCGGCGGCACGACCATACCCGTACACGCGGTATAGATCTCCGATATTTCCGTGCCCATGGACATATCCAGTTGTGGATCAATGCCCTGAGAGTAAAGATTCATGGCCATGGTGAGGATATCCATGTTGCCGGTCCGCTCGCCGTTGCCGAAGAGGGTGCCCTCTACCCGGTCGGCGCCGGCCAACACCGCAAGTTCCGCCGCCGCCACCGCGCAGCCGCGGTCATTGTGGTTGTGCACACTGATTTTCACGTGCTCCCGTCCGCGCAGGTGGTCGCAGAACCATTCAATCTGGTCCGCGAAGACGTTGGGCATGGACGATTCGACGGTGGCGGGCAGGTTGAGGATCACCGCCTGCCCCTGGTCGGGCCGCCAGACCGCGTTGACTGCCTCGCAGATCTCCACCGCGTAGTCCGGCTCGGTGGCGCTGAAGCTCTCCGGCGAATACTGAAAGACCCATTCCGTCTCTGGATAGCGTGCGGCCCCGGCCTTCACCCACTCCGCGCCACGCACGGCAATGGCCTGGATGCCCTCCCGATCCAGGCCAAACACCTGTTCGCGCTGGGCCCGGTTGGTGGAGTTGTAGACATGGACAATCGCCCGCCGCACCCCTTTCAAGGCCTCGTATGTGCGGTCAATCAGGGCTTCCCGCGCCTGGGTGAGCACCTGGATGGTCACTTGCTCGGGGATACGATCTTCTTCAATGATGCGCCGGACAAAGTCAAAATCGGGCTGGGAGGCAGCGGGAAAACCCACCTCAATCTCCCGAAAGCCCATACGTACGAGCAAATCGAACATCCGGAGCTTTTGCTCGACGCTCATGGGGGAGACCAGCGCCTGATTGCCATCGCGCAGATCGACGCTGGTCCAAACGGGCGCGTGGTGCATACGGCGGTTAGGCCAGCGCCGGTTCGGTTTGTGAACGGGCGCAAAGGCGCGGTAACGGCGGTGGTTGAAGGTCCCCATGGTCCAATCTCCTGCGGCGAGTGACGATGGACGCAGTATAGGGAAGAAGTCGCAACAGGTGCTTGCGAATTGGAGCCACAAAAGAGACTATATCGCATGATTATTGCGCAGTAACACCCATTATCGGAGTAATATTGTGCTATGAAGTCGAAAGCCCCTACCATCGAATTAGATCGCTACGACCGTCGCATTCTGGAGGAACTACAGCGCGACGGTGGACTCAGCAATCAGCGTCTCGCCGAGCGTATCGCTTTGTCCCCCTCCCCCTGCCTGCGCCGGGTGCAGGCGTTGGAAGAAGCCGGGATCATCCGCAAGCGTGTGGCTCTGCTGGACCCGCAGCGTCTGGGCCTAGCGCTGACGGTGCTGATGCACATCAGCATGGACCGCCATACCCCCGAGCGCTTTGAGCATTTTGAGGCAGAAATCAGTCGCTCGCCGGAGGTGCTGGAGTGCTACCTCATCACCGGCCATGACGCGGATTACCAGATCAAGGTCGCCGTGCGCGATATGGCGCATTTTCAGGATTTTCTGCTCAATCGCCTGACGCGCATCGAGGGGGTGACCGGAGTGCATTCCAGCTTTGTATTGCGCAGGGTGGTGGATACGACGGAATTGCCGGTGTATTGATCACCGCTACAGGCCCCAGAGCCGGCCTGACTATGCCGCGCGAGGCCGGATCGGGTAGGAGCGCACCAGTACTTCAGCAGGCAGATCAAACTGTTCCGCCAGGCGACGGATCATTTCCAGGGTCAGCGGGCGGCGCCGGTTGAGCACTTCGGAAACCCGGGCCCGTGATCCGATGCAGGGTTCCAGATCCTTGCGGGTAAGGCCGCGCGCCTCCATGACATGCTCCAGTAAAGCAACGGGATCGGGATCCTCTATGGCGTGGTGCTGACGCTCATAATCGGCGACCAGTATGGTCAGTACTTCCATGCGGTCGCTCCCGGGGCTGCCTTTGGGCGCATCCCAGATACTGTCTAACTCCGCCAGCGCGGCACGATAACCGGCTTCATCATGAATGGCTTTGATCTCCATGCTCTGCCTCCTCAAATAATACATGCATCGATGCGGTCATACTGCGCATGAGTGCCTACAAAACGGATATACATCAGGCCACGGTCGTAATGAATGGCCACAATCAGCCGGTAATCGTTTCCCTTGATGTTAAATACCACCCGGTTTCCGGGTAAGAAACTCGCATTGCGATAAGCGGCCTTGATGTCTGCAGGGCTTTTCCAGCCGGCACGGCTGGCGATGGCATACCAACTGCGCAGCGGCTCCCCGGCAGGCGGGTGCTGTTCCCAGAATGCCCGCAAGGTACTTACGGCAATAACCCGCATCATTCACCCCAATCGCTCCCGTAACGGGAACAAGGATACTCGCAGAGGGCTGCGCAACTCAAGACCTCTCTGGTCATCGGCACCGCCGTACCGGACGCCAGCGCCGCATTGGAGCCATTGCGCCAGGATATCAGTGGCATCAACTCCAGCATCGGAAGCCAGCCACCAGCCCATCTCCCTGAATTCCGCTATCGTGGAGCTGACGTTCAAATCATTCACAGAAAGTTTCAGGCTGACGTGGCGACGCGAACCAGCCATTTTCGAAGTGCCGATTCCTCTTCTCGGGAAAGCCCATCGGCCAGCTTTTGCTCAATACCATGCACCCGCTCACGGCAGGTCGCCAATAACGACTTGCCTGTCTCACTGAGATCAATCTGCTGAATACGGCCATGGTAATGATGCGGCTGGCGCACGATGGCCCCGGCGCGTTCCAGGTTGGCGACAATGGTGCTGACCGTTTGCGGGGTGAGGAGGGCCAGCCGCGCCAGATCGGCATTGGAAATGCCGGGATAGGCGGCCAGCATGGTGAGTACGGAAAATTGTGGAGGCGTTACCCGCAGGTCGGCGAGCGCCCGTTCCACTCGGTGCCGGTACGCCCCCGCAGCCTGCCGCAGCAGGTAACCCAGATACCCATTTTCCCCGCGTTTGCCCTCTCCCGCTGGAGGAATGAGGGGTTTTGGCGCTGCGTCGTCCATATTGTAAGCACTCTGATGTATTGTTAGAGTCCTGATACTATCCGAGTCACCTCATGAGGAACAAGTAATGTCCACGGAGCATGCCCGTATTGCCTACCTCTCCTTCACCAAGACCGCGCCCGAGGTCTACGCCGCACTCCAGTTGATGGGAAAAGCGGTCGATGATTCCGGCCTCGAAAAACCCCTGACGGAACTGATCAAGGTGCGGGTATCGCAAATCAACGGCTGTGCGTTCTGTATTCAGTACCACCTGAACGTCGCCCGTCAAATCGGTGTAGACCCGGTCAAGCTGGATCTGGTCGCGGGTTGGAGGGATGCCGGTATATTTTCTGCACGGGAGCAGGCCGCTTTGGCGTGGGCGGAATGTCTGACGGCGCTCGCGGCCCAGGGGGCACCCGACGCCGTCTATGAGACACTGCAGTCTCAGTTCACGGAAACAGAAGTGACGTTCCTGACGGTAGCCATCGGCGCCATCAATCACTGGAATCGACTGGGTGTTGGTCTGCGATTTTCGCCGCAGCCCCCTCGCACGGGGAGTCACGTATGATTCCAGCAAAGGGCGATCCGGAAAACAGCGGGAATGTCCCCGCCGCTGTCGAACTGCGTTACATCGATCACGCAGGTGACGTCCGGGCCTGCTATTCCCTATTTGGGTGCCTGCTAGGCATCGAAGTTTTGGCACTGCAGCTCTTGAACAATCCCCGCATGACAGCCCTTTCCTGAAGTCTCGCCGCGAGAGCGGCAACACTGAAAAAGACCAGCCTGTGCAAAGATGGTTCACCACACGGTGAACCATAACGCTCCATCTGGCAGATACACTGCCGTCATGTCCTCACCTACTCCTACACCATCGGCCTGCCAGAGCAACGCAAAACGATCATACCCTTGTGCTGGGCCGGTTCTGGCTCAGTATCGCGCTGCTCACGGCCACGGTCATGCAAGTGCTCGACATCACGATTGTCAGCGTGGCGCTGCCCTATATGGCGGGCAGTTTATCGGCGAACGAAACCCAGATCAGTTGGGTGGTGACCAGTTATCTGGTGGCCGCCGCCATTTCCACGCCGTTGCTTGGCTCCATGCCTTTACCAGACTGACGGCCGTCTTTACGGCCACCCGAATCCCGTCTGGACAAGGCCCGGCAAGATGCCGTCGGCAGCGTAGTCGTCACCCCCTATGCACTCACGGCAAAATCGGGGTTTTTTCCTCTCGCCGCCGCAATGCCACTACATCCTCTATGGTGATGACAGGCAGATCGTGGCGGGCTGCGAAACGGGTGATATCGTCCCCTTTGGCCATGCTGCCGTCAGGATT
>NZ_JABBDR010000083.1 GCF_018854495.1 Acidithiobacillus ferruginosus | reverse complement strand
CCTAAATTCGGCAGTTACCTCTGCTGATTTGGCAGGATTCCTTTGATAGGATTGGTTTTTCCCTGTAATGGAGGCTCACCCTGTGGGTGATGACGAAAATCGGCCGCAAAAGGCCATTCCTGCGGCAGTAAAAGCCATGGTCGTGGACACACTGGGCGGTCGCGTTCAGGTATCCTGGGATCCGGCATCGGCAGCTACCCCCTTTGGCCAGTTGGTGTTCTTTGCTGAGTTTCTGGAGGTCAGCGGCCTGTTTGATGCCTGGGTAGAAGAATGCCCCTTGATCTACAACAGCCCCAACGCCCCGAAGAAGCGCGATGTATTGGGCACCTGGAATCTCTCCATCCTGGCGGGTCACCGACGCTACGCACACGTCACCGCATTACGTAGTGATGGCGTTAGTCCCCAAATCCTGGGGATGAGCAAGATCGTCA
>NZ_JABBDR010000082.1 GCF_018854495.1 Acidithiobacillus ferruginosus | reverse complement strand
CCCACACCGCCGGTCAGCAGGGACGGGTGGCGGCCGCCAGCTTGCTTGGCCACAGCGCCCGTTATGAAGCGGCTAAAGACTGCGGGGTGACCTTCACCCGGCCGCAGTGCGCGTTTGTCGGCCTTTCCCTGGAGCAGGCCAAGGCGGAAGGGATCGACGCGGTCGAGGTCAAGGTGCCCCTGAGCATCGATGCCAAGGCCATGATGACCGGCGAGACCGACGGTCTGATCAAGATCGTCGCCGACAAGGTCAGCCACCGTATCGTCGGTGTGCATTTCCTCGCCGATCATGCGGATACCCTGGTGGGTGAGGCGGTGATGATGGTCAGCGCCGGTTTGACCCTGGAGCAGGTGGCTGGCGCCATTCATCCTCATCCGACTCAGACCGAACTCTTCGGCGAAATGGCGCGGCGCCTGTTATCCCGCCTGCGGCGCAGTGCCCGGGCGGCGAGCTGATTGTGCTTGCCATTCCAGCACGGAGCGAGTCTCAGGCTGGGTGCTGTCGTGGCTTGACGCCTGCGCGCAAAAGCGAGCAAAATACTCGGGTATCCACTGGATGAAGCGCTATGGCGCATGGAGCGATGAATAATGAGCACAGCAACGGAAACGATGACGGATCTGGATTCCATTCCCCCGGTCATGACCTTGACACAAAATGCAGCGGACAAGATCGCGTCGCTCATTGAAGAGGAAGGTTCTGACGATCTGAAGCTGCGCGTCTTTGTGACGGGGGGCGGTTGTTCCGGTTTTCAGTATGGCTTCACTTTCGATGAGAATATGAACGAAGGTGATACGGAAGTGCATCAGTTGGGTGTGAGTCTGCTGATTGATCCCATGAGTTATCAGTACCTGGTCGGAGCGGAGATTGACTACAGCGAGGGGTTGGAAGGCGCGCAATTCGTCATCAAAAATCCCAACGCAACGACCACCTGCGGTTGCGGATCTTCCTTTTCGGCCTGATCGCCGATTGGTACGGAAGTGCCCCGAGGGGAGGCTGACGGCCTCCCTTTTATTTTACGGGCAGGTTATGATGATCCGGCGGCTTGTCGTCCGAAAGCCTTCGTGCAGGATGCTGCCCGCGAGCAGTGCCCCGGCTGGCGGCGACCGCCGCAGGTCCGGGCAGTCAAACATCAGAATGATAAAAGGAGTTCTGTATGGCGGAACCGAACTTTGCGCCAGGTCTGGAGGGGGTGGCTGCAACCCAGTCCAGCATTTCCAACATCGATGGCGCGGCCGGCCTGCTGAGTTACCGTGGTTTTGCCATTGCGGATCTTGCGGCGCACAGCAGTTTCGAGGAGGTGGCGCTCTTGCTGCTGGATGGTGCCCTGCCCGGCGCTGCAGATCTGGAACGGTTCGACCACGGTCTGCGTGCGCACCGCCAAGTCAAATATAATGTCCGGGAAATCATGAAGTTCATGCCCGTGACCGGACACCCGATGGATATGCTGCACTGCGCCGTGGCCAGTCTGGGCATGTTCTACCCGCAGCAGGAGCTTTCCGACGCCGAACGCGGAAATACGCTCCATTTGGACGCCATGGCGATGCGGATTATTGCTCGCATGCCCACCATTGTCGCGATGTGGGAGCAGATGCGTTTCGGCAATGATCCTATTTCTCCTCGCCCGGATCTCAGCCATGCAGCCAACTTTCTCTATATGCTGTCGGGTCGCGAACCGGATCCGGTACACACCAAAATCCTCGACTCCTGCCTGATTCTGCATGCCGAGCACACCATCAATGCCAGTACCTTCTCGGTGCTGGTGACCGGATCCACCCTGACCAATCCTTACCATGTCATCGGGGGGGCGATCGGAACCCTGGCCGGCCCGTTGCATGGTGGTGCCAATCAGAAGGTGGTGGAAATGCTGGAAGAAATCAGCTCCGTCCAGCAGGTGGGTGCCTATCTCGACAGGAAGATGGCCAACAAGGAGAAAATCTGGGGCTTCGGGCATCGCATCTACAAAACCCGGGATCCGCGCGCAGTGATTCTCAAGGAGATGATGGAGGATATGGCCAGTCGTGGAAATCTGCGTCATAGCGGCCTCTTTGAAATCGCCATCGAAGTGGAACGCCAGGCTACGGAGCGGCTCGGCCCCAAGGGGATTCACGCGAATGTGGATTTCTACTCGGGCGTGCTGTATCACGAGATGGGCATCAAAGCGGACCTTTTTACGCCTATTTTTGCTATGGCTCGTTCTGCGGGCTGGCTGGCCCATTGGCGGGAGCAACTGGCGGATAACCGGATCTTCCGGCCTACGCAGGTGTATACAGGGGAACAGGATCGACGCTATGTTCCTGTGGCGCAACGTATTTAGGAAAGACGCATGACGGAAGTAATACGGGATATTCCTTTCCTGGCCACCGATCGGGTGGAGGCTCTGCTGGATATTGAGCGTCACCTGATCGCCGAGCAATCCACGATTGAGCGCTGGTTTCGGGGACAATGGCAGCGGACGCCGCCGCCTTTCTATGCCTCTGTGGACTTGCGCAACGCCGGTTTCAAGTTGGCGCCCGTGGACACCAATCTGTTTTCGGCGGGCTTTAATAACCTCAATCCGGAGTTTTCGGCGCTCTATGTTTCGGCTATTCAGCATTATCTGAACCAGTACCATCCAGGTCTGGAGCGGGTGCTGCTGATTCCTGAAAACCACACGCGTAACCTTTTTTATCTGGAGAGCGTGGCACGGTTGCGGGAGTTGTTGGAACTCGCCGGATTGGACGTGCGGGTGGGCTCCCTGATTCTGGAAGATCGTACGGTCTATGACCTGCCTTCAGGTGGCCAGTTGCTGCTGGAGCCGCTGTGTCGCGATGACGGACGTCTGTCGACGAGGGGTTTTGATGCACAAGTGATTTTACTGAATAACGATTTATCTGGTGGTGTGCCGGAAATATTGGCAGGCCTGGAGCAACCTATTCTGCCTCCCCTCGCGGCAGGTTGGCGTAACCGCCGTAAATCTCAGCACTTCACCCATTACCGTGCCGTGGCACAGGAGCTGGCGGAGGTGATTGGCATCGATCCCTGGCTGATTGACCCCGTTTTTCGGCGTTGTCAGGGCATTGACTTTATGCGCTCCGAAGGCCGCGAGTGCCTGGTTGCGAACGTGGATGCCGTACTGGAGATTACTCGCGAGCGTTATGCCCACTATGGTATTCGTCAGCGTCCTTTTGTGATCGTCAAAGCGGATGCGGGTACTTACGGTATGGGCGTTATGACCGCCTATTCTGGTGAGGAATTCCTTGACCTCAACCGTAAGGAACGCACCCGGATGGCTAAGAGTAAAGAAGGGCTGCCAGTCAGTGACGTCTTTATTCAGGAGGGTGTATATACCTTCGAACAGACCGCGCAGGAGGCAGTCGCAGAGCCGGTGGTCTATATGATCGGCCAGCAGGTGCTGGGGGGGTTTTACCGGGTACATACGGAGCGTGGACGGGATGAGAATCTCAACGCTCCGGGTGCGCATTTTGAGCCTATGGCCTTTGGCCAGACCTGCGTGGTCCCCTGCCGGAAGTCACCACCGGATGCGCCGGTCAATCGTTACTATGCCTATGGCGTCATCGCACGCCTCACCCTGGTGGCGGCGGCCCGGGAAATGGCGGACTGGCGGCGGCAAGGTACACTGGAGACAGGCCAGTGAGTGCGCTCAAGGCCGCTATCCTTATGGATCCCATAACCGGGATCAAACCGGCCAAAGATACGACGTTCGCCATGCTGCTGGCGGCGCAGGCGCGTGGGCATCAATGCCGGGTGTTTGGCCTGCCGGACCTGTTTTTTCGGGATGGGCGTTCCTGGGGGCGACTACATACCATCGTTGTGCGTGATGATGTGGAAGATTATTTTACGCTGGGTGAGACAGAAGAGCGCCCCCTCGACGAGATGGATGTGGTCCTCATGCGTAAGGACCCGCCTGTGGGTCTGGAATATCTCACCGCCTGCTATCTGCTGGAGCACGCCGGTACCTGGGTGGTCAACGATCCGGTCAGTCTGCGCAATGCCAATGAAAAGCTCTATGCCCTGCATTTCCCGGAATTCCTGCCGCCCTTGCTGGTCAGCCGTGATCTCGGGGATTTGCGGGCCTTTCTCGCCGAACACGGCGAAATCGTCGTCAAACCGCTCTCGGCGCGTGGTGGCGAAGGGGTGTTCTATCTGCACCTGCAGGACCGCAATGTCGGCAGTATTCTGGAGACGGTGACGGGCTGGGGCCAGCATTATGTGATGGCGCAGCGTTACCTGCCCGCGATTCGCGAGGGCGATAAACGGATTCTCATGGTGGATGGCATCCCGGTGCCGGGTGCCCTGCTGCGGGTGCCTTCGGCCGCGGATTTTCGCGGTAATCTGGTGGCAGGTGCAACGGGGGTGGCGGCGAAGATCAATGACCGCGATCGAGACATCTGTGCGGCGATAGGCCCGGCCCTGCGCGCCGCGGGCCTGCTTTTTGTGGGCCTGGATGTGATCGGCGGGTATGTGACGGAGATCAATGTCACCAGCCCCACCGGGGCGCGGGAGATCAGGCGATTTTTTGGGGTTGATGCGGCGGATCTGCTCTGGCAGCGTCTGGAGCGGGGGCGATAATGCGGCCCGCCCGTGCCGGTGGTCACGGGTGCCTGCCGTTTTTGGTGTGAAAGACGTATCATAGGGCCTATGACCTTTTCTTCTCTCAAAAATCATTGTCGTCCAATAGCGTCCATCGACGTACAGAAAAACAAGAATCCATATAAGAAATAAAAGCTAGTGTCCAATAGCGTCCAACGGCGTCCAGTGACAGCCAAGTAAAAAGCGGGTATAAAAGCGGGTATGGATTCCAGTCTACCCGCTTTTATATGCTGACAGATATAAAGATCCGTCAGGCCAAAGCTACAGGCAAAACCTGTAAGCTGACGGATGGGCGCGGCCTCTATCTGGAGGTCACCCCGACGGGCGCGAAACACTGGCGCTATCGGTACCGCATTGCCGGCAAGGAAAACGTCTATGCCATGGGCAACTACCCGGAAATATCCCTGCAAGAGGCCAGAAAGGCCCGAGAGGACGCCCGAGACCTCGTAAAACAGGGTGTCCACCCCGCCCATATCCGCCGTAAGAACCAAGGGGAAAAGGAAGCTGGTAACGCGATTACATTCAAGAAGGTAGCTGACGAATGGCTGGTTAAAAAACAGCCACATTGGTCGCCCGGTTATTATGCACGGATCAAGGATGGTCTCGAAAAAAATGCCTATCCCGCGATTGGGAAAATGGCGATTCGCAGCATTAACTCGGCAGATATTCTAAATATTATGAGGGAGATGGAGGCGCGGGGCGCGGAGACTTATGCGATGCACCTGCGGTACTGGTGCTCGGCTGTTTTTTGCTACGCGGTGGTGACATTGAGGGCTGACAGCGACCCCGCCGCCGCACTCAAGGGAGCGATAATCCGGCCCAAGATCAGCCACAGTAAGGCTATGAATGCAGCAGATATTAAGGATTTTCTGAGAAGGCTCGACGGCTACGGTGGGAATCTCACGACGATCATCATTCTGCGGCTGTTGCTGTATTTGTTCGTGCGGACGGTAGAGCTACGCAAGGCCCGCTGGGAGGAGTTCAATCTGGAGGCGGGAGAGTGGCTGATACCCGCCGAGAGGATGAAAAAACGTCGGGCGCACCTGGTCCCGCTCCCGCATCAAGCTATTGAATTGTTGAAAAAACTGAATGCCATCACAGGGTCAGGCGAGTGGCTGTTTAATAATTCCCGAACACCTGGAGAACGCATCGGCTTTACTACGGTGAATCGTGCTTTGGAGTACATGGGGTATCCGTCCGGTTGTTGGACTGGCCATGATTTCCGCGCAACGGCGTCAACGCGCCTGCATGAGCTGGGGTTTGCGAGTATGGTCATTGAGCGTCAATTGGCTCATGTCGAGGGGAACGCGACTAAGGCGGCCTACAATCACGCCGAATATCTGCAAGATCGTCGAATCATGATGCAGGCCTGGGCCGACTGGATCGACGCGACCCGGAAGGAAGATTAGCTGGATTTAGGATTCCCGAGAAGGGGTATGTTCAGTTATCCATGTCTGAACATGCGATTCAAGCCATCCGACCATGCGTACCCCCAGCCTGATCTTTTCTGGAAAACTACCTTCCTTCATGTAGTTATAGATGCTTGATCGAGAGATGCCGACGATCTTGGATACTTCATCGATGCGGAGTATCCGGTCTGCGGTGTTCTGTTCTGCCCGAAGGTTCTGTGTGATTTCGGGTTGCCGGGAAGTTGCTTTGCGATTGCCATTGGTATGTGTTGTCATTGCCCATTACCGTCCATTAGTGTTCAGAGAAGTCCAGTAAGGTCTAAATATCATACAACATACATTTATTCAAAGTACATTCTGAATGCTGTTTTTCATTAAAAAACGTCATTGTTGTCCAATGGCATCCAACGCTATCCGCGTCTCTGCGGACGGGAGCGGTAAGCCTGAGCCGTCGATTTCGGAGGGGGAAGTTGGCGTAGCGGTGTGGTGCCCTGGCAAAGGGCGCGGGTGTTACGCCCTTATTTTTTTGCCAGGAGGGTATCTATTTTTTCTCGGCGGTGCCGTTCAGCGTCCTGGATTTCTTTGAATATACGATCCTGCTCATGCTCCGGAAGCTCCTGGAAAATTTCTACAAGCACCTTCACGCGACTGGAAGTAATCACAACTGATTCAATATCTTGTTCACCTCCAAGGAGCCAATCAACGGAGGTCTCAAGCTCTCTCGCAACCCTGGGCAATTTAAGCTTTTCGACGAATCCCTCAACAAACCAGTGCTGCACCGCCTGTGGCGATTCATCCATACGTCTAGCCAGAAGCGCTTTTGTGTACCTGCGGCCAGCCGCAGCTTCGCGCTTAACCTTCCGCTCGAAGGCAATCCTTATGCGTTCTGCAACATCATCGTTCGTTGGGTCTTTTTGCATCCTAGAAGGATTACGCAGTTACGTTGTCGGGGGAAGCCTTTGCCGCTTGACATATGATAAAAGCTAGGGTTTATTATAAGAAGTGGCTTGGACTCTTCTCCCGGAGGACTTTTATGAACATGGAAGCTGTGCACAAAGCGCTCGGTATATTCCAGTATAACCAGCGAGCCTTTGCGGAAAAACTGGGTTATCACGAGTCTGCGCTCTCGCTGGTTATCAACGGCAAGCGCGGATTGTCACCTGCTCTTGCAATAAAAATGGAGGAGGCCACCGATTCCGCCGTGCTACGCGAGGAGTTATTGCCCGAAATTTTTGACCGCACTTGGTCACAGCGGAACCCGATCCGCAAGGCGAGTTGATGCCCTAATGACAATCCCAAACCCAAAAGGGAGACCCAGGCCATACGCTGTCTGCTGCGAGGACGGTGATGGCATCCACCCCCTGCGGGGATTCCGTTATGCGACGCGGGCGTCTGCGGAGACTGCGCTGGGTGATCTGGATTGCGCGATGTCCTTCAGGCGACACATGGGGCTCGGCGGCTGGCAACGCGGCTGGCACAGCTTTGTGGTCATCGACATGAGGGAGGCCTCTTGAGGTCGTTCACGCCCACAAAAAAACAGGCCCAGAAAACTGGACCTGCCTTTCTATTCGCTGTTGCTGCTCTTCACCGGATTTTTGCAGCGGATGAGGCGACCCGTTACAAAATGGCTACTCTTTCCATAATGAACAACATAATCAGCTGCTTGGTGTTATGCTGGCCTCTTTCTGAAAGAGGGCAAAATGCCATATCAGAAACCCATTTCCATTCCGGATACAAGATGTCTTCTTTTCGAGGGACGTCATCTTGCACCGATTCAAATTTCACTCTGCACCACATACTCGGTACCACAACATGCACTGCACAACACCTGCTTATAATATAGCAGAAAACGGGTTTTACAACACCCGTGCCGTGTCGATGGCAGGAAAGCCATACGTCATACCAATGGCTATCGTCGGGGCAATGCAGGCCGTCCTGAACGCAGCGTCTGACGTACCCATGAGGGCGCGTTTAGTGCTGGCACAACTCGTTAGTTGTGCAAAAACCCGCAATCTGGCGGAACCCGTATTCCCAAGTGTGGCAACATTGGCGAAGCGCGTTGAGTGCTCAGAATCCACGATCCATCGGCACCTGAAGGCCTTGGTTGACGCGGGTTACATCGAAAGAAAACCTCAAGGCCACAAAAAAAGGGGCGGGTTGGCCGTTGTTCATACTATGCTGAAACACCGCGTCGCCGCTATCGTTGGGCTCCCCTACAATCCGTATGGATGCAGCCAGCGCCTCCTGTTTGACAACAAAAGCTCGGCAGCCCGCCAGCAATCCGCAGTGGCAGGCGTTCAATACCCAGAGGATCGGCAGGAAAGCTATTCGATAAAATCGCCTGCGCCTACCACCCTGCGGCGGCCCAGCAACCCCGTCCCTCACGACAAATTCGTCGCCGTTCAACAGGTGGGTGCTCACGCCAGCATCCCGGAAGACCTTGTGTTTTTGCTCGATAAAGGGGCGCATGTTTTTCAGGTGTGCCGCTGGATGGCTCGTGCCAGAGAAGCAGCATGGAAACTCAGCGACTTGGTGCAGTTGCGTAAAGAGAAAATCCTGAATGCGGAAAATCCGGTTGGATACCTGGTCAGCGTGTTGAAGGCGGCGGAACGCGGTGAAAAAATCACGCAGTACAAGGCTTGGGGGAATGTTGGTTCTGGCGAAGAGGATCGAGCCGCCGCCAATGCGCGAAAATATCTGCTCGACCAGGAAACGGCGATGAAAAGGTACGGCGACACGCTCGTCGAGTGGAGTTCGCCAGGAGGGCCACGATGGATAAAAACCGGAAAGGATCAATGCAACGGAGTGGTGTTTATGGCGGACCCAAGGGCGGACACCGCTGCCAGAGCGACACAAACCATGTCCGTGGTGGCGCTCGATAACTATGTCCACGATGGATCGGCGAAAGTGGTCCATGAGTACAGACAGTCCTATGGTGAGGATAGGAGTAAAGGATTGGGGCTTCTACAACGGAGTATTCGGATGCTGAAGGGGGCGGGTGATGTCAAAAAATCTCAGACCACGGTTTAATCCAATGATGGCCGGTCCTATTTGCTCCATTGTTCTGCAGGTGAATGACGTTTCCTATAAGGCACGGGAAGTGCTTATAGACATCCTGAGTTGCGCAAAAACCTATAACCTCGCGCTCCCCGTATTCCCAAGGGTGGTGACACTACAGAAGTGGCTTGGATGCTCGGAATCCACGATTCGCCGGGCATTACGGGAACTCGTTGAGGCGGACTACATCATCCGGGAGCCGCAAGAACGAAAGACTCACGGGCGCTTGGCCACAGTGCGCACGGTACTGACGCATCGCGTCGCCGCCATCGCCGGACTTCTCTATGATCCCAAAGGCTGTTACCGATGACATCACTCGAATCGGTAGCGTGAAAGTGAAAAGGAGTTCTTATGGATACTGAATGGTGCGCCGATCCTCTGGATATGGCGACGAAAATCACGGAAAACGAGAATCGACAAAGGATTCAGGAACAGTTGGACCGGGCGAAGTGCTCGGAACAGCCAGACGAAGACGAAAACGGTACGCGGTATTGTCTCGACTGTGCCGAGGTCATTGATCCGCGCCGGGTAGCCGCGGTAAACGCCGTGCGCTGTGTGGTGTGTGCCACCGCGCGGGAGGCCCGCGACGATAGCCGGCTCCGGCGGCACGGCGGCGTCAATCGCATCGTCGAAGACTTGGCGAGGCCGCGAGAAGTATTCAACGCTGGAACCGAATTATAGAAACAGGGAGTGTTTATGATCACGGAAAATCTCAAGCTCAAAGTTGACCTGCGTACTCATGATCGCCAGGAACTGCAGTGAGTGCCCTCCTCATCGTCGAGTCACCCAAGAAAGCCCAGCATATCGGGCATATTCTCGGAAACGGCTGGCAGGTGAAGGCCACTCTCGGCCATATCCGGGATCTTCCCGTAACCGGGGAAGCTGCTTATGTCCGCCCGCCAGACTTCGCCATGCGCTACGAGATTCTGGATACGAAGCACAAAGAGATCGTCTCCGGACTCCGTGCCGCGGCGCAGAGCGCCGATGCCGTGTACATCGCCACTGATCCGGATCGGGAGGGCGAAGGCATCGCCTGGCATGTCTGCCAGGTGTTGAAGATCAAACCCGGTGAAGCCAAGCGCGTCTCCTACCAGGAAGTGACGGAGACCGCGATCCGTAAGGCGTTACTGGCTCCGCGCCCGGTGAACATGCGCCTGGTAGCTGCGCAAGAAGCTCGCCGGGCGCTGGATCGCATGGTCGGATGGGAAGTCTCCCCTGTCCTCAGCAATTCCATCGGGGCGAAGGCCTCGGCGGGACGGGTGCAGAGCCCGGCACTGGCATTGGTGGTCGAGCGCGAGCGAGCCATCAAATCGTTCAAGCCCACGGCATTCTACCAGGTACTCGCACACATGCCGGGCAAAGACGGGGTATCCGGTTGGAGAGCATCCTGGATCGACGGCACCAAAGAGGGCGAATACTTCCAGGACAAGGCATTCGCCCAGGCACTTGCCGATGCGCTGCCCTCCATGCCGCTGGTCGTATCCAAAGCGGAATCGAAACCTGTACGCCGCGCCCCTGCTCCCCCCTTCACCACCAGCTCCATGCAGATGGATGGCGCCCGCGCCCTCAAGGTTGGGGTGGAAGACATCATGAAAGCCGCACAGGCGCTCTTTGATAATGGCCACATCACTTACCACCGTACCGACAGCCCGAACCTCTCTGAGGAAGGCGAAGGCCTGTTGCGTGCGGCGCTGGAGAAAACCGGGCTACCCGTTGTGGACAAACCGCGACGCTGGAAGGCCAAGGGCGATGCCCAGGAGGCCCATGAGGCGGTTCGCCCCACGAAGCCCATGTTGGAGGAAGCCGGTGAGGATGCGAATCAACGCGCCCTCTATCAGCTCATTCGCAAGCGGGCGCTGGCGTCTCAGATGCCGGATGCGATCTATCAGCAAACTTCATGTACGCTGAATGGCGGGACTTTTCACTGGAGAGACCTGTCGCACCCGGCCCTGTTCCGCGCCGTGGGATCGGTGCTTACGGACCCCGGCTGGCGTGCCCTCTATACCGAGAGCGAAGACGAGGGTGAGGGCAAAGAGACAGAGGCCGCAAATCCGGTACCCAAGCTCTCCGTCGGTGACAAGCTCAAGGCCGAGCGCGGAGAAATGGTCAGCAAAAAGACCAAGGCACCACCGCGCTACACGGAATCGACGCTCATCAAGGCGCTGGAGGACCACGGCGTAGGCCGCCCGTCCACCTACGCAAGTATCATTAAAGTGCTCTACAAACGTGATTACATGAAGCGCAAAGGCAAGGCGCCGGCCCTCTACGCGACGGATCTGGGTGAGCAGGTCGTCGATGCGCTGCGCCCTTTCGACTTTGCGGGTCTGGAATACACCCGGCTGATCGAGGAGAGCCTGGATCTCATCACCGAAGGCAAAATGCCACCCCGCGATCTGTTAGCCAAATCCTATGCGGATATTCAAAGCACCATCGCAACCATGCCCAAGGGGGCAGATAACTCGCAACCGTGCCCGGTAGACGGATGCGGCGGCACCGTCAGTCGGCGCGAGAGCAAGAAGAAAAAAGGATCTTTTTTCTGGGCGTGCTCCAACCGGGATAACCACAATCTGCTCCAGGACAAAGACGGGACACCGGGTGAACCCTTCGGGGATAAAGTGGAATCCAATACGGACGGGCCAGCGTGCCCGGAATGCGGAAAGCCGACCGGACGCTACGAGACATCCAATAGACACGGTTTTTTCAGATGCGCCAAGGGTCACGGAACCTGGTGGGACGACAAAGGTGCCATCGGTAAGCTCTGGGAGACGCTGCCGGCGGGCAAGGGCGGCAAGGCCAAGCCCGAAGCCGCCGCCAAAAAGTCCGCGGGCAAACCTGCGAGGAAGCGCACGGGTAAGCCCGCAGCGCGGCGATCAACGATCATGGATTAAGGATTATCCGCATAGGACGGCGATATGCGGGTGATGCACAAAATACGCCGGAACCGTTAGACGACGATAGGAGTATGAGCCATGCAGATAGATACGAAGTCCAGAAAGGCGATTGAGGATATCATCAACCGACGTGCCGCGGTTGCGTCGATGCAGGAGCAGTTGAAGGAAGACGTGAAGGCCATCGCGGAATATCTCGACATCAAACCTGCCAAGCTGAACAAGATCATCAGTCTGGTAGAAAAGGAGCGCGAAACGGGCGACGTGGTGGAAGAAGAACGGGATACCCTGGATACGGTAGCGGATATTGCCGGGTCGAAATCCACGGAAGAGGAAGCGGCATGACTATAGAAGAACGCAAAACGCGATTGGCAGAACTTGAAGAGGAACTGGCACGCAAACGCGCACAGGAAAAGCGCTTGGTAGAGCGAATTGAATTTCTCAAGAACCGCCGCGATGATGATGATGAAAGCAACTTCGACGATTTTGTGGCGCAGGTGCGTCAGGCAAGGCCGGATCTGGCATTCACCTTTGAAAAAGCGACAAAGGAAAACAGGATGGGAAGCCACCAGGCACATTGGACATTCCCCGGTGCGCGACGTGGTGGAACCGTTATGTGGGTACACGGTACCAGCGAGCTATGCTGGGGCATTGATCGTAGGGATGTGGAGGCCTGGGAACAATACGAGCGGTCCTGTGGACGAGAGCCCAGATACACCTGATCTGTCGTCCTGCCGGGATCCAATAGGGAAACGGAAACCAGGCACGCCTAAAAAAGCGGCATCCCGAAAAGCACATGGATTGTTTCAGGATTGTGACAATGCGCATAGAGTTATCCACAAAAATTGTGGGTTGTCCCGGAAAAAGGAGAGATAAGGATGTTGAAGAGAATACTGTTTGCAATTATTGCATTAGGAACTTCAGGAATCGCTTTTGCGACAACGCCGTATGCGGGAAAATGGGAAGCGCGATTCTCTGGTGGAGACCAGGGGCATTGCGCGATCCAGATCCAGGTATCTGGACGGCTCACCGGCATTTGCCACGGGCGCAAAGAGGGCAACACACCGTTCCAGGTGGCAGGATTTGTGCGCGGTTCGACCATCCATTTCGGAATCGCCGGAACAGGTGCCCAGTTCGCCGGATACCTGAAAGGCAGTCACGGCAAAGGTACATGGCGGAATACCGGAGACGGGGGCACCTGGAGTGTGAGCAAGGACGCTTAGTAAACACTGGCAGCGATCCGGCGAACTGGGCACCTCCAAGGGACGCGATAGCGGCCCGCACGTTCCCGGACGTGCCCCGCCCGCAGGGCGTGACCCGGCTCGAAGAGCCTGATATGGCCCGATAGGGCCTGACTGGGATGCGCGATAGCGCAATCCTGAAATCCCCCCGGAGGGGGTGATGAATACCAATATCCAGCAATATTCCTGTTGGCACGATGGAATACGCGATAGCAGCACGGGGGTTTGATATGGGAGCAGCACGGCAGCAACAGATTGAAGCGTTCTTCGCGCAGCGGCGCGACTGGCGAACACCGGACATCGTAATCAATCCGGTAGGAACACTGGTTCTTCATGACGGGAGGGGCTGGGTCTGTTCGCCGTGGCTAGAAGAGTTCATGCGTGAAATACGAGGGCGATACCATGGTGCGGATGATCCACTGGTGATGCTCTCTGTTCCTGCACACAGAAGTGGTGCCGGACTATGGGACTTGGCATTGTTGGAATCCGGCCTCAGCACTTACTTTGGTAAAGCCGAATATCTCTGGCCAAAGCCCATGCCGCTTTCGGCTATAGTTGCTTTGCGGAATATCGGGTATCCGCCAGGGGTCGAGCCTATCACCTACATAGACTGCCTTCCTGACAGAATTCTCAACACCATGAGAAATAAGGACACAGCGCATCCTGACCGGATTATCTACTGGCGGCCATCAGACCAATCCATTACTACAATGGATCGCTTTGGGATCGGCTGGGTGGACAAGGAAGAGGATTTGCTGGACATCGTACAGGTCCAGTTTGCAGGGCAGCCGGAGGATGTTGTGGCGGTTTTTGAACCTTGAGGCAACAAAAAACCCCAAGCCGAAGCATGGGGGTGGGGATGGATCAGGAAGTGCCGTCGGGTAGATGGCGCTCGGAGCGCTGAGATTGCGCCTCTCAAAGATAACGCTCTTTTCTGGACTGCTTAGATCAACCCGGCCATGTGAGCAAGGACTGCCCTGGCAAAGGCCTGTGCCGATGCTTTCGCATCTTCAAGAGAGGCAAAGCCAGTAGTCTTGAAGCCCAGGTAGTGCAGGTCGAACCGACCGGCGTCATCGGTGACCGCCATCATTTGCTCACCGGCAAACACTGCCGTCTGCATCACTTCGTCGCCGTGCCATTGCTGCGGCGGCGCTGCCATCTTCACTTTACCGCCACCATCCAGTTCGATCTTCATACTGCTCTCCTCTTCGAGTTTGCTGGTTACCAGCGAGGCGACTGCTTTGTAAGCAGACGCGCCTCGTGCAGCCAGAGACAGCTCGTGTGCTAAAAGACGCCGCCGATGCGGCGCATAAAAAAGCACAAACACCTTGGATTGGCAGAAGCGTTCCCATAAACCTAAAAAAAGCAGTTACGGTCCGGCCAGAGCAGGAATCGCCCCATCTGGTAACCACGGTGATTGGGTAATTTGGGCG
>NZ_JABBDR010000081.1 GCF_018854495.1 Acidithiobacillus ferruginosus | reverse complement strand
CCCGCGCCCGCCTATCGCGATACCATGGCCGGTCTCCTGGCGGTTGC
Source organism: Acidithiobacillus ferruginosus (assembly GCF_018854495.1). Taxonomy (GTDB): domain Bacteria; phylum Pseudomonadota; class Gammaproteobacteria; order Acidithiobacillales; family Acidithiobacillaceae; genus Acidithiobacillus; species Acidithiobacillus ferruginosus. Next base: position 3,299 of record NZ_JABBDR010000081.1, on the reverse strand, counting down.
CGTGCTCTGGCGATCGCCATGTTTGCATTTGATCCCCTTGCATCCTGGTACCATCGGCGGCTTTTTGCTGAAGCAGCGCAACCTTGCCGGTGACCGTGTGGTCGATCTCCGCCTCTTCCTGCGGGAGCATAAACTGGCGGAGAACGTCGAGGGGGTTCTTTCCTTTATGTGGATACCGGAACAGGGTGCGTGGCAGACGAGGCAGCTATGCCCGGAATCGCTTGATAAGTAACTTATCATATATGTAATTATTCTTGACAGGTCTATTTCCTGCACTATACTAAAACTGCAAATAAACATTACATTTCCTGTTTCACTCGGGGGTCTTTCATGTCCGGGACTTTAGCAGAAGCGGAATACCAGGTCGCCTTGAGGACCGCCCGGGATGACACCATTCCGGCCAGCGAACGTGCGGAAATGCTCATGGAGATCGCCCTGGGTCTGCAACGGCGCCCGCGCCGGCCGGAGGATCTCGAACAGGTCAACCACCTATACAAAGAAGGTTTGCAGGTCTGCCCGGAGGAGGGCACCCTGCTACGTGCGCGACTCCTGGCCGGACAGGCGACCGCCTTGCTGGCGACACCCGGCGACACCCGGGTGCTCGAAGAGGCTGTCGCTTGCCTGCGCGATGCGTTGCCAGTGCTGCAGACCCTGGGAAACGCCGAAGAGGCTGCCGAAGCCGAGATGAACGAGGGGCTGGCCCTACAGGGACTCGCCGTGGCGGGGAAGGCGTCGTTCCCGGATGCCGTGCGGAAGTACCACAGTGCCTTGCGGATTTTTACCGCGGATAAATTCCCGCGTGAATACGCGATTCTCCACAACAATCTGGCCACCGCCTATCTGTCCATGACCATGGGTGATGAGACTTCCAGAATGCGCGAGGCGCTGGCCGTACAATCCTACGAGTCCGCGTTGCGTGCCATCACCCTCGATGCACATCCGGCGGAGTACGCCATGCTGCAAAACAACCTCGGTAATGCCCTGCAGTACAGCAGCAGCGCGCATCCGGTCGAAAATAATCTGCGTGCCCTGGAAGCCTATCGGGAGGCGTTGCGGGTGCGGACTCCCAAAGAGCGACCGGGCGAATATGCAAACACCATCAGCAATATGGCCAATGCGCTGCGGAACCTGCCCGACGACCCGGAAAACCCGGAACTGGGCAACATCCGGAATCTGGGTGAGGCGGCCAGACTGTATGAAACAGCGGAAAAGATCTTCACGGAAACGGGAGAACGGGATAAATCAGGACTGGTCCGCGTGGCCCTGGACGAAACCCTGGCGCTGGTACGCGAACAGGGATCTGTACATTAACTGGAAAAATATCGGAGAGCACCTATGTCGGCACTGGACGCATTCGACGGTCAGCATATACAGGCGATCGCCATTTTATGGATTTTGCTGGGTGGATTGGTCGGGGTGTTGGCGGGAGCCGTGTCGGGGACGCTGATCTGTGGCAAAAAGCTGGGCGATAACAAGCTGGCGGCGATGATGGGGGGCATGTACGGGGCGATGCCCGTCATTCCCGGACTGGTCCTGGGCACGATCATCCTTGTATTGATCTGAAGCCGGGCCACACCAACAGGAGGATGTTATGTGGGACATGATATGGAACTCGGCGGGATTGTTCCTGCGCGGAAAGCTTTTCAGGGATACCCGGCTGGTCCTGATGCTGCTGACGGCCAACAGTCTCCTGGCTGCCGTGGTCGTCGTCGCCGGACATTTCGCCGGCATTCCGTATCTGGTGGATTGTCTGGTTGCCGGCGCCCTGTGTGGCGCCCTGCAGCCCTTCCTTTTCGTGAATTTGAAGTACGCATGACATGGCTACGTCACCCGTACCGGATGACATTGGACACAGGGAGGCAGATACCCTGACGGAAGATATCGCCCGATTGGGCAGCCTCGAAAAAATCGTACAGGGCTGGGATGAAACGCAGCAAAGAACGGTGCTGGCACTGCGCGATGGCTGGGAGGCGATATATAGGGAATGCCTGCGGCGTCTTATCCGTACCGTACAGAGTGCTCCGCAGGGTGCCACCGGCTTGCGGGAAGCCGCCGCGGATCCGTACGTCTATGCGGTGTTGCGGACACTGGGTCTGGTTCGGCCCTCCCTGCAGGAACGTATCGAAGCCGCGCTGGACAGCGTGCGGCCGGGGCTGGAAGGACATGGCGGCAATGTCGAGCTGGTCGAGCTGCGTCCGCCCGATACAGTGATTTTGCGCTTGTTGGGGTCTTGTCACGGTTGCCCGTCTTCCTCGCTGACCTTGTCGGATGGTGTGGAGAAAGCGATCCGCGATGCCTGTCCGGAAATATGCCATATTGAAACGGCGGGTCGGCAGTACGCCGCCACCGCGCTGACCGGAGAAGGGTCTGAACAGCGTATCAGCCCCTTCGCCATTGGCGGGCGTCATCCCTGGCTGCCGGCCATGCGGCTGGAGGATCTGCCGCGAAATGGCCTGCTCGCCCGGGAGGTGCTTTCTGATGCCCTGCTGTTCTGGCGCGATCCGGATGGAGATGTGCACTGTTACCGCAATGCCTGCGCCCATCTGGGTATGCCCCTCGAAGAGGGGAAAGTGGACCCGGCCGGGGTTCTGACCTGTCCGCATCACGGATTCCAGTTTGCGTTGGAGAGTGGGGAATGCCTGACGGTACCCGAGGTCCAGTTGGAGCCCTGGGCGGTGCGGGTGGTCGACGGCGAGATTCAGGTGAGGAAGGATCATGACTGAATATACCCTTCCCCTGAGTGCCGCCACCCGGAACCGGCCAGCCGCCATTTCTTCAGAACAGTTGCTGGTGGAAACGGGGGCAAGGGTCATCCTGGGGGAGCAGGTACAGCCCAGAGGGGTCGTCGTACCTGTCGTTCCTTCCGCGCAGACGCTTTTCGGCCCGCGCGGTGCCAGCCTCATGGCTGACGGGTCCCTTTGGGTGGCGGATACCGGCCATCATCGCTTGCTGGGGTGGCCGACGCTACCCGAAGCCGATGGCCAACCCGCCACCTGGCTCCTTGGTCAGCCGGATTTTGAACGGGAGGGAGGGCGCAACGCCCACGGCCCCGTCGGCGCGGCATCGCTGAATGTTCCCACCGGGATCTGTCCGCTTGGCAAGGGGATGGCGGTGGCGGACGTCTGGAACCATCGGGTGCTGATCTGGCATGAAGTGCCTCATGAAAGCCATACTCCGGCGGATCTGGTTCTCGGCCAAACCGATTTTGTATCGGCGGAAATCAATCGCGGTGCGACCCAACCATCCGCGTCTACCTTATACTGGCCCTATGGGGTCTTTTGGGATGGCACCCGGCTCTA
>NZ_JABBDR010000080.1 GCF_018854495.1 Acidithiobacillus ferruginosus | reverse complement strand
CGCCCAAATTACCCAATCACCGTGGTTACCAGATGGGGCGATTCCTGCTCTGGCCGGACCGTAACTGCTTTTTTTAGGATAAATGGTTGAGGCATCCACGGAAGTGCTGATCAGAAAGGCCGACAGGAAAATACACGCTCCCGCCGTTGCTGCATGCCTTGATTCACCTTTACCAGACGTAAAGGGGGATTTCCTATACTTCATCAGCCTGTTCTCCTGACCAGCGCGGCATTTCCGTATATGGTCGCCAAGCCCCGTATTGTCAAGGTTGCGGCCACAAAAAAGCCCCGCATAAAGCACGGGGCTGATGGCGCCGGGGAAGGACCGCAGCGGCAGGAAGTACCCAGTCTCAGAGGCTGTAGTACATCTGGAACTCCACCGGATGGGTGGTCATGCGCAGGGCCTGCACTTCGGCCCATTTCACGTCCAGATAACCTTCCAGCCAGCTCTCGGAGAACACACCACCCTTCATGAGGAAGTCATGGTCGGCTTCCAGGGCACGCAGGGCTTCTTCCAGAGAGGCGGCCACACCGGGGATGTTGGCCTGTTCCTCGGCGGGCAGGTCGTAAAGATTCTTGTCCATGGCGTCGCCGGGATGGATTTTGTTCTGGATACCGTCCAGACCCGCCATCAGCATGGCGGAGAATGCCAGGTAGGGGTTGGCGGTAGAGTCCGGGAAACGCACTTCGATACGCCGTGCCTTGGGACTGTTGACGAAGGGAATGCGGATGGATGCCGAACGGTTCTTGGCGGAGTAGGCGAGTAGCACCGGGGCCTCGAAATGAGGTACCAGACGCTTGTAGCTGTTGGTACTGGGGTTGGTCAGCGCATTGATCGCCTTGGCGTGTTTAATGATGCCGCCGATGTAATACAGCGCGATTTCTGACAATCCACCGTACAGATCACCCGCGAAGATGTTCTTGCCGTCCTTGGCGAGGGACTGGTGGACGTGCATGCCGCTGCCGTTGTCACCGACGATGGGCTTGGGCATGAAGGTGGCCGTCTGGCCGTAGGCCGCCGCCACATTGTGGACGACATACTTGAGGATCTGCACTTCGTCCGCCTTGCGGGTCAGCGTATGGAAGCCGACGCCGATTTCGTGCTGCCCGGCCGTGGCCACCTCATGGTGATGGACCTCCACTTTCAAGCCCATCTCTTCCATGGCCAGGCACATGGCCGAGCGCAGGTCCTGAGCGGAGTCCACCGGCGGAACCGGAAAATACCCCCCCTTCACGCCGGGGCGATGGCCCATATTGCCGGATTCATATTCCTTGCCCGAATTCCAGGCGGCTTCTTCGGCGTCCACCTTGTAGGCGCAACCGCTCATATCGATATTCCAGGTCACGGAATCGAACACGAAGAATTCGTTTTCAGGACCGAAGAAAGACGTGTCGGCAATACCGGTGCTTTTCAGGTAGATTTCGGCGCGCTTGGCCACGGAGCGGGGATCGCGCTCATAGCCCTGACCAGTGGCGGGCTCGATGACGTCACAGCGGAGAAGAAGCGTGGTTTCATCCATAAAGGGGTCGAGCACCGCAGAATCCGGGTCAGGCAGAAGAATCATGTCGGATTCGTTGATGCCCTTCCAGCCGGCGATGGAGGAGCCGTCAAAAGCCTTGCCTTCGGTAAAGGTGTCTTCTTCGATGACATGCCCGGGAACGGAGACGTGCTGCTCCTTGCCCTTGGTATCGGTAAAGCGGAAATCAACGAACTTGATGTCTTTTTCCTTAATCAATTTGACCACATCACTGGGGCTGTAACCCATTTGCTTCTCCTCCAATCAAGAAATATTTACGACCCGAAACAAACTCTCTTAACAAAATTCATACCAGACTAAAACCGGAACAAGGGATGCACGCCCCCTATGCATTGCACCAATGGCGCGCACTATTATGGTGCAATATCAAAAATCGCACCATTATGGGGCGCCGGATGACAAGAACTGCGATCCAGCCAGACACCAGACCACGTCCACTTCCTGCAAACCCGGTACATGCCCCCGCAGGGCTTCCTGGATCTGTGTTTCCGTCTCCTGCAGGCTAGCGAATGTTGCGGATGACGGCAAGGCATAACGCAGGCAGATGACCATACCGCCCCGGAGATAATGTAGCGTCATCTGCTCGGCGGCGGGCAGCCCCAGCGTTTGCAGGCGCTCGCGCACCACCACTTCGATATCGCTACGGGGCGACAGGAGGACGCCACCTTCCGCATCATTTTCGCTGTCGATATGGATGGTGGCATCGGCGAGATCATCCACCTGCCGCAACAACGTCGTCCGCACCCGCTCGGCAATCTGGTGGCCCTCGGAAACACTCAGGGTCGGTGGCACCTGCAAATGCACCTCCGCTAGCGCCTGATGACCGATTTTACGCGTCTTCAGCATATGCAGATCACGCACCCCTTCACAGCCGAGAATCACTTCGCGGATATGGGCCAGCGCTTCATCACCGAGGCCACGGTCGGCCAGCTCCTGCACCGCCTCCCAACCGGTGACCAGACCAATCCGCAACACCATGAGGGCGACGATGAGGGCGACGACCGAGTCGAGATATGGCGCCCCCAGCAAACTGCCGCCAATGCCGATAAGGACGATGACGCTGGAAATGGCATCGGTACGATGGTCCCAGGCATTGACGCGCAGCGCTGCGGAGCGGGTTCGCCGCGCCACCCGGATGGTGATCTGGTAGAGGGTTTCTTTGGCGACAATCGCGAAGGCGGCAATATAGAGCGTCCAGAAATCCGGCATGCCGTAATGGCCGATAATGAGCCGCTGGACCGCCTCATACCCGATGCCAGCACCGTTGATGGCCAGCAGAGTACCCGTCGCCAGCGCCGCCAGCGTCTCAAAACGCTCATGACCGTAGGGGTGCTCCTGGTCCGGCGGCTGGCTGCTGAAGCGCATGGCAAACACCAGCCCGAGGTCCGACAGCAGGTCGGAAAGAGAGTGAACCGCGTCGGCTACCAGCGCATTGGAATGACCCAGGATGCCCCCCGCCAGCTTGACGAAAAACAGCACCACGTTGGTGCCCGCGCCCGCCAGGGTCACCCGCATATTCTGCCTGCCGCGCTCGGCGCGGCTGATGCCTTCCGCCACTACCCCGAACCTTTCACGATCTGAATACCGGCAACGAGCCACACCCCCCGACCGCTCCATGACCGGATCCGCCCTGGGTCGGCAACGGGCTTACCAAGAGCGGCGGCCGGGATATGGAAGACGCGGAGATGGACAGCATGTGCGCATGTACTGTTTAATCGTCCAGACATCCACAAGGCGTTACAGGACAAGGTGAGCGATGAGTACCGAAACGATTTTGCAGGGAGCACAGAAACGGGCGCAGGCGGCGGGCAAACGCCACGCCGGGGACCTCACGCCGGAGGAAGCACACGCCCTGTTGTGCGATCATCCCAAGGCCATCCTCATTGACGTGCGTTCTCACCCGGAGCTGGATTTTTCGGGCTTTGTCGAAGGTTGCTGCCATGTGCCGTGGCAACTGTATCCGGGCATGACACCCAACCCCGATTTTGACGCAGAACTGCGCGGGAAGGCTCAACCTGACGATCTCCTGCTCTTGCTCTGCCGTACCGGTGGCCGCTCTCTGGCTGCCGCCGAACATCTGGCCGATCTGGGCTACCGCCATTGCTATAACGTCCTTGGTGGTTTCGAGGGCAAACACGACGTCCATGGCCAGCGCGGCAAGGTGGACGGCTGGAAGGCCAGCGGCCTGCCCTGGAAGAACAAGTAGCGTATCTGCCCGGCCCATAGCGACCGTCAAGACTGGCAGGCAGGGCAGAGGAGCGCGTTTTTACCCCCCACCGAAAGGGTCTCCAGCGCGCCGCCGCAGCTCGGACAGTGCCCGTCTTCCCGATGGCGGGTGAGGAAGGTCTTGGGCAACAGATTGGTCTTCGCCTGACAGCGCACGGCGCGATCCAGCACCTTGGGGATCTGCTCCAGGAAACGCTCGCGCTCTTCTTCGCTGAGACTGGTCGCGGTGCGATCCGGCCGCAGACGGGCCTGAAAAAGGATTTCATCCGCCCAGATACCGCCGATGCCCGGCGCGAAGGTATCATCCAGCAGGATGTTACGCAGGGCGCTGCGGCGACGGCTCAGCGCTTCGCGCAATATGCCAAGCCCTTCCCCATGCACCATCAGTGGATCAGGGCCGAGCTTGGTCAGGAAGTCCACATCGCTGTTTTCATCCAGCATGCGCAGGCGGTTACCCAACTGGGTCCCCTGAAAACGCAGGCGCTGCTGGCCGTTGATCTGAATCTCCAATGCCGCTCGAGGCTCTTCCCCGCCTTCCGCATGAACAGGGCCGCGTTCGAGTTCGCCGCTCAGCTCACCACCCAACTGCAGGGCGAGGATGTCCTTGCGATCCAGCTCCAGGAAAAGGTATTGACCGTAGCGATGCAGGTCGGTGATGGCCCTGCCTTTGAGCGCGGCCTCTTCAATACCGGCACCGTCCGGAACTGCCTCGCCCTTGGCATTCTGCATCTGCATGATACCGACCCGCTTGTGCAGGATATTGCGCCGCAGCTTTTGTCTGAGCAGTTCTATTTCTGGCAACTCGGCCATGTTTTTCTCCGGAACAATGGGTTTAAGACCCGTGATTAGCGCCCTAGTCTAACCTGTGGGCGCTGGCGCGCCAATGGCGGCAAAGGGAATCCGCCCATACAGCGCGTGCGCGGCACCCAGCGCATGCGCCCACATCTGATCTCCGATGGAGAAGTGCCACCATTCTCCAACATGCTGCGCAAACCCCGCCTGGGTCATGACCGAGACCAGTAGCTCACGATGCTGATGATGGAGATACTCCGGCGTTCCGGGCAGGGCAGACGCGAAAAAATCCGGGATGGCGCGGTCGGTGAAGTCATCGACAGGGCCGCCCATGGGTACATCCCGACCTTCTCCATCCACCAGTTTGCAGTCTAGGGCGGCACCCGTGCTGTGCGGTGGCGGACGGCGGGGGTCCGGGTCGGGAATCCCCCAAAAGCGGTACACTTTGGGGGCGAGCAGGGTATGGATTTCGGGATCCAGACGCTCCAGCGCATCCGGCCCGGCGCAGGACGCGAGCCTGGTGAGACAGCCCATCGCCTGCGCCTCGCGCCGGAAAGCATCCCAGACCATGAAGTGCTGAACCGCCAGGGGGCGATAGGCGTCGAACAGCGCGATGCGCCACCCGGGGCATCGGGCCGACAACAAGGATTGCGCTCGATATAGGGCAGAAAGCACCCCGGAGCGCAGCCGCCAGGGCGACCCGGCATAGGGCGCCCCCAGTGCGAGGTAAGGATGCGGACTCACCCGTGGGAAGGCGCCTTCGGGAATCTCCAGCAGTGGCTCACCGCAGTCCCGGATGGGTATGTTCAGATAATCTGGGCGCATCGTCTTGACCAGGTTATTTGGTAAAAATCGCATGACCCGCCAACCTCGGCGGAACCGCTCCGCCGCATATCACCCTCTGCCCACCCGATCCGGCGAAGCGCCGTCAAGACTGTTTCACGCCTTCCACTTCGACTTTGATGTGGACGGTATTGGATAACCCCTCAGGCAGGTACGCGGTCATACCAAAATCAGAGCGGTGGATGGCGGCAGTCGCGACAAAACCAGACAGGTAACCACCCCAGGGTTTCGGCAAATAGGAAATTTCGCCGGCACCAATCTCACGCACTTTGAACATGACCGGCTTGGTCACACCGTGCAGGGTTAGGTTGCCATACAGATTTCCAGCCTTGTCCCCATTGGGCACATATTTGGTGCTGACGAAGGTGATATCCGGATATTTCTTTACATCAAAAAACTCCTTGCTGCGCAGGTGCTGGTCGCGAAGCGCGAAGTTGGTATTGATACTGGCGGCAGGGATGGTGATGCGTACCCGGTCTTTTTGGGGAGCCGAGTTGTGAAAGGCGTATGTTCCGGAGATTTTGTCGAAATGCCCGGTAAACTCGGTAATCCCTACATGACCGATCGTAAACAACACATTGGTATGCTGGGGATCGATGGTATAGATCCCGTCCGGATTACCATGGAGGGGCGTGTAGTGCGCTGACGCGGCGCTGGCGCCTCCCGCCATACCCAGCATCAAAGTCGCGCAAACTAGAAACCATGATTTATTTTTGTGCGAAAACATAAAATATCCTCCTGAGTTAACCGAATAGTTTCTGGGTGATTTCTGCGAAGAGCCTGTCCGATAATAGACCTTCATCAACTCCTTTTGTAAAGTAGGTACTGACAAGTAACCACAATGAGCGCATCCCAAACAAAACCCCTGTCCATGGACAGGCCGCTCCGGTCACTTCAGCCCCCTGCGGATTCCTCGCCGCAATCTCCAACCATCATGAATCCATGCCGTCCACCATTGCGCCACCCCCGTGCCTATGGCAACCTTTGTGCCACATTTGGTATCCGGTTCAAGAAAAACTTATGGAAGCTCCCGCCTACTCCCCCCAAGAGATCGAAGCCGCCGTGCAGCAGCGCTGGCACGATCAGCAGACCTTCAAGGCCGCCGCGACGCCCTCGGGAGACAAATTCTACGCCCTCGCCATGTTCCCCTACCCTTCGGGGCAATTACACATGGGGCATGTGCGCAATTACAGCATCGCCGACGCCATCGCCCGCTATCAGCGGATGCTGGGGAAAGAAGTCATGCAACCCATGGGCTGGGATGCCTTCGGTCTGCCTGCGGAGAATGCGGCCCTCAAGCATGGTTTGGCACCGGCGCAGTGGACCATGGACAACATCGCCCACATGCGCGGGCAGTTGCAGCGGCTGGGCCTGTCTTACGACTGGTCGCGGGAGTTCGCCACCTGCGCGCCGGATTATTATCGCTGGGAGCAGTGGCTATTCGTGAAGCTCTGGGAGAAGGGACTGGTCTACCAGAAGCTGAGCACCGTCAACTGGGACCCGGTGGACCAGACCGTCCTCGCCAACGAGCAGGTGGTGGACGGCTGTGGCTGGCGCTCCGGCGCTCCGGTCGAGCGCAAGGAGATCGTGCAGTACTTCCTGCGCATTACCGCCTACGCCGACGAACTGCTGACCGGCCTCGACACCCTGGGCGAGGGCTGGCCGGAGCAGGTACTGACCATGCAGCGCAACTGGATCGGTCGCTCCGAGGGCGCTGAGATTCATTTCCCACTGTCCGCTGGCGACGGTGTCATCAAGGTCTTCACCACCCGTCCCGACACCCTGATGGGGGCGACCTATCTGGCGGTGGCCCCGGAACATCCTCTGGCCGTTCAGGCGGCGGGAAACAGCACTGAACTCGCTGCCTTCCTCGAACGCTGCCGCCATGTCGCCGTTTCCGAAGCCAGCATCGAAACCCAGGAGAAGGAGGGACATCCCCTCGGCCTGAGCGTGCGGCATCCGCTTACCGGCGTGGAGCTACCCGTCTGGACCGCCAATTTCGTGCTCATGGGATATGGCGAGGGCGCAGTGATGAGTGTGCCCGCCCATGATCAGCGGGACTTTGAGTTCGCGCGCAAATATGGTCTGCCCATTCGCGCGGTGATTCAGGCCGAGGGTACTGTCACCGACGGCGAAGCCATGACGGAGGCCTATACCGGCAGCGGCACCTTGTTCAACTCCGGGACTTTCGACGGCCTGGCCAATGAAGAGGCCAAGAGCCGTATCACCGCGGCCGTAGCCGCCAAGGGACTGGGGCGGAAGACGATCAACTTCCGTCTACGCGACTGGGGCATCTCCCGGCAGCGCTACTGGGGCACGCCTATCCCCATGATCCACTGCCCCCACTGTGGCGTCGTGCCGGTACCGGAGCGGGATCTGCCGGTGATCCTGCCCACCCACTACCAGCTCAAAGACCCGCGCTCGCCGCTGCTGGACGACCCCGAGTTCACCCAGGTGGCCTGCCCCCAATGTGGCGCCGCAGCCCGGCGTGAAACCGACACCATGGACACCTTCGTGGAGAGCTCCTGGTATTACGCCCGTTTCGCCTGCCCCGATGCCGGGCAGATGCTCGACCAGCGCGCCGCCGACTGGCTGCCGGTGGATCAGTATGTCGGTGGCGTGGAGCACGCAGTGCTACATCTCCTCTATGCCCGCTTCTTCAACCGCCTGCTTCGCGATGTCGGCCTGCTGCCCGCCGACGACGCCCACGATGAGCCCTTCCGCCATCTGCTGACTCAGGGCATGGTGCTCAAAGACGGCAGCAAGATGAGCAAATCCAAGGGCAATACGGTGGACCCGCAAGGCCTGATCGACCGCTACGGGGCTGATACCGCGCGCCTCTTTATTCTCTTCGCGGCGCCGCCGGAACAGCATCTGGAGTGGTCGGATAGCGCCGTGGAAGGTGCTTACCGCTTCCTCAACCGGTTCTGGCGTCTGGTCCACGAGTACGGCGCCACGCCCCCGGCACTGCCCGCAGAGCTCTGTGCCGAGGCGGTGGACCTGCGCCGCGCGGTGCATCGGTGCATCGATCGGGTCAGCCGCAATATGGACGGGCGCTATCATTTCAACGTCGCCATCGCCGCCATCATGGAGCTGACCAACAGCCTGATGAAGGTCCCTGCGGATGCTCCGGCCGACCTGCGGGCGGTGCTGGGCGAAGGACTGCGCGCATTGACCCTGCTGCTGGCCCCCTTTGCGCCCCATATCGCCGAGGTGCTTTGGCAAAAGATGGGGCAAAGCGGCGTGATCAGCCATGCGCCCTGGCCCGTGGCCGATGCCGGGGCTCTGCGTTGCGATACCGTGACGCTGGTCATTCAGGTCAACGGCAAGCTGCGCGAACGCATGGATTTCCCCGCTGATGCGGACCATGCCGACGTCGAGCAGGCCATACTGGCCGATCCGGCCATGCAACGTCACCTGGAGGGTAAAACCGTGCGCAAGGTGATCATCGTGCCCGGCCGTCTGGTCAACGTGGTGGCGGGATGAGCCGCACGTTGCAGTGGCGTCGCTGGTGGCTCGTGGCGGGGCTGGCGCTGCTACTGGGCGGCTGCGGCTTTCATTTGCAAACCGGGGCCACCATTCCGCCCAGGCT
>NZ_JABBDR010000008.1 GCF_018854495.1 Acidithiobacillus ferruginosus | reverse complement strand
CGGCGTCTGTCAAGGTAGTTGTCGCGTCTCCCATTTTTTAAGCAGCCTTTTTATCCTGTCGCTGCGGGTTCAAATCTACCGCACCGACGGGTGTCCAATTGCGTGTGCCGCCTGACCAGCGCGCAGGGTTTCTCGCCTTGGCCGCCTCATAGAGGGCATGGCGCTTCGCCAGCAGTGCATGATCCTCGCCCCGGTGACGCTGGGCGGGGGTAACGAAGCGAATGCGGCTGTGACGATGCTCATGGTTGTACCAAGCGATAAAATCACGCACCCAGCTCCGGGCAGCATCAAGGCTGTCAAAGCCACTCTCTGGCCACTGCGGGCAGTATTTCAGTGTCCGGAACAGCGACTCCGAATAGGGGTTGTCGTTGCTGACCCGTGGTCGGCCCCGAGACGGGGTGATCCCCAGATCATAGAGCTTGGCCAGTAGGGTGGATGATTTCATCGGGGCGCCATTGTCGGAGTGCAAGACCAGTGGCTGCCGCCAGCATTGCTCCGCCATAAAACCCCTCTGGATAAGCGCAGCGGCATACTCGCCACTCTCCTCCGTATGGACCTCCCAGGCCACCGCCTTGCGGCTGTAAAGGTCTTCAAAGAGGTAGAGATAGTAGTACTGCCCACGCACCGGCGACGGCAAGTACGTGATATCCCAAGACCAGACGGTGTTGGCTGCGGTGGCCGTATGGGTGGTGGGTAACTTCACCTTACGGGGCGGGTGTGCACGACCCCGTCGTGCGTCCATACCTTCGGCCTTGAGGATCCGGTAGAAAGTGGACTCCGATGCCAGATAGACCCCCTCATCCGCCAGCCGTGGCACAATCTGGGT
>NZ_JABBDR010000079.1 GCF_018854495.1 Acidithiobacillus ferruginosus | reverse complement strand
CCACCGCCGTGATCTCTCCCGGCAGATAGCTCTTGATTCCCGTCTGCAAAACGGCGGGGATGACCGATCCGGAAAGAATCTCGTAGGGGCTCGTCTCCCGTGTTACCAGGGGCGGCGAGGCCTTTTTCTTCGTCTTCCTGGCGCCATGGGCTGCTTGTTCTGCATCAGCCAGGGCGGCGCCCGACAGGGCCGTCGGGGCCTGCGCGGACGGCGCCCGCTCCGGCGTTTTCCAGGCAAGGCCCTCACCGGACCCGCTTCCCGCGTTCCCCGTACCCAGGGCGGACGCGAAGGCGGCGTCCTGCGTTGCGTAGGGATTCTTTTTGGGTCCTGTGGACGCCTTGCTGTGCGTTGACTGGGACGACCCGCCCGCGCTGTTCGTGGGCGATGTCGCTGGTGTGCCCGACGTATCTCCGGGAGCGGTGGGCTTGTGGTACTGCTTCCTGTGTGCCGGGGCGGCAGGTGCGCCAGTCCCGCTCGCCGGTTGGATGGTTTTGGCCTGCGCCTGTGGTTTGGTGTTCCCGAACATCGGGTGACTTTGCAGATACTCATAGCCGCCATAGGCGCCCAGTCCGACCACCGCAGCCGCGATATAGAGTGGCGTCCGCTTGATGCGCGTCGCCATCTGGTCCCTGTCCGGCTTGACCTCTATCCCCTGGCGGGGCGCGAGCCCGGGCTGACCGGCTTGTGGGGCTTGCTGCCCGCCAGGGGCTTGCTGCCTGCCCGGGCCTTGCTGCCCGCCAGGGCCTTTGCTGCTATCCACGGCGGGCTGTTGCCCTGCGGGCGGCAGCCCTTTCTTTTTCTGGAACAAATCGGAGAAAAAGTCTTTGCCGCTTTTCATGTTTACGCTCCTGCCTCGTTCGTGAGGCGCATTTCGGCCAGGTGATTCCACTTGCCTGTGAGCAGATCGATGCGGTAGGGGTCGGCCCCCACGGCAAGCGTGTGCCCTTCCATGCGGTAGCCCACCAGCAAGGATTTGCCGGACTTGTTGCGCACCAGAACCATCGGGGTTTTCCGGGTGGGCAGGTGAATGTAGGTCACCTTATCCTTCTGGTTGCTGATCACGCTGATCGGCCGGATAGGCTTGCAGTCGCCCGTGAAACACTGCATTTTCCAGTCGAGATCGGCATGCGTGGCGTTCACGTGCGGAGTATTGGGATGCGAAGCATTGGCGATGGGGGCCGTGGCCTGCTTGTCCTGGTCGGGTGTTATCACTTCCTGGGGTTGGAGGATAACGTGAGGGACACGATAGAAGGACAGAACCGGCGTGAACCGGGAGGCACCGCTGACCAGACCCACGGTGTACGTCAACGGGTAACCGTGGGGGCTGGTTGCTACGATCTGGATACTGCCTTTGAGTCCGGCAAAGCGGGGCATGATTTCCAGAATGGGATGCCTGCCGGCTGCGGTCTTCCTCACGACCCACTCGGCGTTTGGGGCGCCGACCAGAGATACCGGCTTGACGCCCTTCCCCAGAATGACCACGGAGAAGTTGCCAGGGGCGGTCTGAAGCACCGGCAGGACCTGACCCAGTGGCACGATGACTTCTCCGCCCGGGCGCGTGAATACGGGGAGCTGCGAGAGCGTGCCCAGGGCAAAGGCCCGCACCGATTGTTGCTCCACCGCCCGGATGGGCTCGCCATAATGGATGTTCAGACTGCGCCGAAAAATCTGGGCGGTGTTCACAGTCCCGGCAATCGGTGAGGACCGCCCAGCAACTCCCGGCGCCTTCACCGTGGACGCCATGGAAGCGGGCACGCTTGCTGCCATGGCAATGGTGGCCATAATCAACACCGACCGTTTTTTCATCGTTTTTGCCCCGTAGCGCATGTTACTTCCCCTCCTGCTGGATGGTGACCACCTCAGAACCCAGCCGTAACAGGATCTCGGCAGGAACTGAATCGACGACATAGGTGTTGCCCCGGATCTGGGTATCGACTCCGATCAGGTGTCCGCTGGCATTGCGGGCTTGCAGGATGGGAAAGCCTCCGTGGCTCGCCAGCCCCTGGGGCATGTCGATGAAGGTATGGGTCCCATCGTCATACACGCGCAATGGACGGATCGGTTTGCAGTCACTGGAACGGAACCATCCGCCGCCACCGCAATGAATGGACCAGCGAAGATTGACGTGGTTGAGACGGATATTGGGCAGAGGCAGTACATTGCCTTTATGGTCGGCAGCCGACTGATCCATTGGTGCGTTGTCTGCCGTCTGCAAGGCTGCCGTCTGCCAGGCTGCTGACTGCAAGCCAGTTTTCCAGGAACGGACCTCGCCCCCGCTATCCTCGATCTTCAGGGCGGGAATGTAGCGCACCGCGTCACTGACCAGACGGATTTCATAGTTGATGGGCCTGCCCTGGTCGGTCGCGGCCACCACGATGTTTTGGTGGAGACCTTTGAATTTCGGGCTCAGAAAAATCTCAGGCTGGGTACCGACAATGGCCTGCTGTACACGCCATTCCGACTTGCTGATGCCGACGGTCGTCACGGGCTTGACGCCTTCCGGCAGCTCGATGATGCAGGTGTGCAGCGGCGAACAGACCAGCACGGGCCGACCGGCAAGGCTACCGCCTGCAAGGCTGGTGACGGTTCCGTTCGCGCCGCCGATCACGGGAAGGGTGTCGTCCATTGCCCTTGACGCCGCCAGCGACTGACGTGCCAGCACTCTGGTTGCAGCACTTTCTGGCCCCTCGGGCGGGGTGGCGATGGACTGTTGCCACACCTGCGCCGACGCTATCTGCGCTGCGGCCTCCGGGGAGATGGCCGGGACCTTCTGGCCCGCCGGCGTGGTAACGGGCCGTGCGACCTGCGAAACCGGCTTCACCGGCGGCAGACTGGTATCCACGCCTGCCAGCGCCAAGCCAGGAAGGACGGCGAGCCCCAAAGAAAGCAATGTCTTGGTTTTCATGTCATCTTCTCCTTACACCTGCGGACTGAACGCAAAGTGCGTGATGTAGATGCCGAAGGGATTGCCTTTCAGGACATTGGGGTTGTTCGATGGCGGGACCGTCGCGTAAGTGACCGTGCCTTGCCAGTTTTGCTCGCCATCCACGCCGCCATGCGGGCCATAGTGCTTTACCAGGAAATCGACGATGTACGAGCCACCCTTGCCCGTCACCTGCCCAACGGGAACGGCGCTCTGGATCGTGACCGTGTTGCCCTGCGTCTTGTTGGAATAGGCCGCGTAGGGATTGTGCTGCGCATAGAAGGCATCCAGCGAGGATTCCGCGCTCGATGCGATGTAATGATAGGATTCATCGATGAAGTGCTTCTGCACAAACTTGTCCGGGCTGCGCGTGAAAGCGAGCCAGGTGAAGCGGGAAACGATGTGCTGCACCACCGGCTGGGCGAAAGAACCGGCCCGCACGGCCTGCGCCAGTTCCACAGCCTTGCCCAGTTTGTCCACTTCGACGACATAGGGCACCACATGGACACGGTCTGCCTCGTACACCATACCCGCCCCAAACAGGGCGGCAATGCCGATGGCCGACAGGGCAGCGATGCGCCAGTTCCGCGCCTGGGCGATGTAGGAGCCGTAGCGCTCAAGCCATTCCTGGCGGGCGGCCAGATAATCGGGATTGCTCGACATGAAAAAACCCTCTCAGATGATTCCTGAGAGGGTATAGATCGAGGGCTGGGGGGATAATCGGGGAGGGCGAGACCGGCGAATTACAGGTAGCGAGGGATCATGGCTTCTACCGTTGCTTCCCCGCCCACAAGAGCAGGAGTTCGCGATTGCGATGTGTCCAGTCAAGATGCGATAGCCAGATGGTAAGGGGGATGGTAAGCCATATTATGGCCAACACCCAGAGCGATAGAACGCTCCAAAAACCCTCTATGGTGATCACCTTAGGGTCGCTCGCGTGCGAAAAATAGAATATTGCTGCAATCGATGCCAGGAAACCGCCTAGGAAAACCGTCATACGCAAGAGCGTTTCAAACCCACCGCTATCCAACCAGAACCACCAAGGCAGTTTTCCCGATGGCCAACTGTTTTTCGGTGCAGGGTGGCCGTCTATCCACCGAGCCTTCCGGGAACGGAAATTCAGCAGCACACCTTTCCGGTTCAGAAGCACCAATTCCACAAACAGAAGAATCGGAAGCAGTGCCATGGTTATCGTCCAGAGTAAAAAATCACTTATTACAAGCCAGAACGTTATGGGCGTTTTTGGCAGGAGACCCGCAACGGATAAAGTACCGAGCATGGCCAATACCAGCAGGAAAATCCACGATGTCCAAGAAACGCCAACCATAAGAGACTGAACCCAGCGTGCCCCGCAATCCGGAGAGAAGGTTGCTTGGTATAAATCCATCGCCCAGACTTCGTTCGCCTTGGTTGGGGGTTCCGCGTCGTGGACAAGCAGTCCCAGAAGACTCTCACCACCAGGGAACCAGATGAATTGCCCCATCCAGAACATTCCCCCAAGCATCAGAAAGAAAAACAAGGCGCTCAAAATGATATGCAGTCCCGTCATGATTGTCCAAGGCGATTTTCCAGAGGGTATAGATCGAGGGTTGGGGGGATAACCGGGGCGTGATTCAGGAAGCCAATTTCTCCGCCAACTCTCGCAAACGAAGTATCGGCAGATACTTGCAGCAGGACACGCGCTCCGGGTGCAGGAGCGCACTGGTCTGGGCAAGAGCCCATGGGACCATACGCCAAAGGCTAAAGAAAACCATTCCTGCACCAAACAATCCGATACTGGCGGATGCTGCCTGTGGAAGACTGACCTCGCCGCCGGTCCAGCGATAGAAATGCCAGCAAAATTCGGGGATGGTGAACAGCAGGATTTTCCAGGGGAATCCCCTTGGCTTGGCAACCTCAGGACAGGCCTCATGAAACAGGGCAAGAAAGGCTATGGCTTCCTCCTTATTGCGCAGCAGTCTTTCCTTTCGCCAGGCAGATAAGGATGCAACCTTGGGCTCGCTATCCGCCGGAATGGGTGGACCCGGATATTTGCGTCGGTAAAACAGCAGGAAGGCAGCATATCCTGACCAGATCAGGATGAGGCATGCCAGGAAAATGTTGAGTACGGTTTCCACCGTGGAATGCAGCCATGGGGCATGCGTTCCGGTAAAAGCAAAAACTCCAGAGAACAAAAACAGGATACCAAAAGCGGCCAGGGCGAATATGCCCAACCAGAACAAAACCAGAAAGACACGAACCCCGAGTCCACCACCAAGACGCCACGCTTCCAGAACAGCCAGATCATCCGCAAGACGGGAGAGATCCCTGCGGGCTTCCCAGATGCCCCATGAACCCATCACGTACTCCCCAAGCCAGTCCGAGAAAAAGAGAATGGCAAGGAAGACCAGGAGGGGCAAGAACGCAATATACCAGGACAGCACCTGCGCAGAGTGGGCATGTGCCCAATTTCCGATACCGACGAGAATCAACCATGCACCCAGGGCTAATTGCCCCAGTATGGTACAGCGGAGTGGGAAACTGGACACGCAACTGGCCCCTCAGATGATTCCTGAGAGGGTATAGATCGGGGCCTGGTGAGATGGTCGCGGGGGCATGATCAACATCTGTCAACTGCGGTTGACATGCGAGCGTATGGCAACTATGGTTGTCATATTATGCTTGAACTCATAGAAACCAACGTGTTCAGAGAATGGCTCGAAGGTCTGCGCGACCACCAAGACCGCGCAAGGATTCAGGTGCGGATGCGCCGGTTGAGCCTTGGGAATCCTGGAGACGTGAAGCCTGTAGGTGAAGGCATCTCGGAAATGCGGATTGACTACGGTCCTGGCTATCGCGCCTATTTCATGAGGCGCGGACCAGTTGTGGTGGCGCTTCTGTGCGGCGGAGACAAGAGGGGAGCCAGGAACGGGACATTGCTTTGGCAAAAGCCATTGCAGCGCAATGGAAGGAGTAATGATGATGGAAGTGCAATTCAGACGCTACGACACCGTGAATTACCTCAAGACTGAGGACGATATTGCGAACTATCTCGATGCCGCGATGGATGATGGCGACCCCGCGTTGATTCTTGCAGCGCTGGGAGACGTTGCCCGCGCCCGCAACCTCAGCCAGCTTGCCCGCGACATAGGCATGAGCCGCCAAGGATTGGACAAGGCCCTTTCCGGAACAGGAAACCCGAGCCTGGTAACGGTACTGAAAATAACCCAGGCACTCGGCCTGCGGCTTTCCTTCCAACCAGCACACACAAGCAGTCACCCATCGGCTACAGGGGCTTAACCAGAGTCGTTACTCGCCGCCCGGCGAGTCTGAATCTGTTCTGATACCGCCAGCAGGTCCTCACGCTCGGGAGCGTCATCTGGGATGGCGAGTTCGTAAGTATGATTGGGGGATGTTGGATTGCGACCACGCCCAGACATCGATTGCCAAGTGGTGTCTATAATGATACCATTCCTGCATGGCTTCCGTTAAAAAAATCCTTGACCAGATGCGACGCGAACCGGCCAATGTACGGTTTGCGGACATCAGGAAGGTGTGCGAGGAATACTTCGGGCAACCGCGCCAGCATGGCACCAGCCATGCCATTTTCAAGACCCCCTGGGCGGGCGATCCCAGGATCAACATTCAAAACGCCAAAGGGCTTGCCAAACCTTATCAAGTCCGGCAGGTGCTATTGGCCATCGAAAAACTGGAGGGTATGCACAATGCAGACTGACCACTATACCTATCGCGTTACCTGGTCCGCCGATGATGGCGAGTATGTCGGACTGTGCGCCGAATTTCCTTCGTTGTCTTGGTTGGATGAGTCCCCAGATGCGGCCCTGCAAGGCGTGCGTCGCTTGGTGTCTGAGGCGGTCGCCGATATGGAGGCTGCCGGCGAAACCATCCCCATTCCACTGGCGGAAAAACACTACAGCGGTGAGTTCCGCGTCCGTGTTCCGCCAGAGGTCCACCGCGACTTGGCGATCCAGGCCGCCGAGCAGCGCGTGAGCCTGAATCGCTTGGTAAGCGCCAAACTCGCCGCCCGGTCTTCTTGACCAACTGACTGGGATGGCCCAGGTTCCCGCCCCTAGGGGACGCCGCGGCCTACGCGCCTCCTCCAGCCCATTGCGCCAACAGCCCGACGCCGAAGATCCAGGGATACCATAGGAAGAACCCCAGCAGGACCAGCCCCACTTTCCCTATCCCCCCAACTCTGTGCCAAAGGAAGAAGGCCGGGAGGAAGGGGAGGAATATAACAATCACCGCCGACGCGGCCATGATCATGAACAGTCGCCTGTCCACCTCTGGGCTGATAAGACCAGGACTGGTAGGTTTGCTGCGTCTACGCGCATTATTCTTTTCTAGTATCCGGTCCTGTTCTTCCAGGCAGTAATCCCTGTTGCCATAAGCATCATAGCGAAATGTCATCTGCTCCCCTGGGTAGCTACCACACGAACGGTATACCTAAAACGGTTAGCCCCGGTTGTCAATCAAAATCTCTCCCATGATCCGTCTGTATTTTGCTTACACCAACCTTCGATTCTTCCGGTTTAAGAACCTGATCTTTTGCGTGCCCGAGGAACGCATCTCCCGCCTTTCGCGTCAGTGACTTTTGCCCCTGCATCTGCTTCAATTGCTCGACCACATCGTCCATTGTGGCACCGCCGCCGCTTGGCGTGTCTGGAGCGGCCGGGGCCGGAGCCGGAGGGCTACTGGCCGAGTGCGGAGCTTCGCCACCAGCCGAAGCTGGTGTGTTGCCTACAGATGCAGGGGCACCTGGAGACGTTCCCGCAGTTCCCGCACCCGCGCTGGATGACGGGGCCGGGCTGGCCGAACGTCCCGATGTTCCGCCGCTAGCGGGCGCGCTCGGAGCCGGAACGGCATTGACCGGGACGGGCGACGCGTCGGGATGGGGTTCGCCCCCTGCGAAGGGTTCGCTTGCGCTCATTTCCTGATCGTTCCGCTTATCCTGGCCCGCTTCCTTTCCAGCTTCCTGGATCGGTGCCTCGACACCCTTGGATGGGTTTTGCTGGCCAGTGGATTGCGTGCTGGTCGCTGGAGCCTGCACAGCCCTGGATGCCTGTGGAGCCTCATCACCCGTCGAACCGCCAGCGCTGGGGGCCTGGACGGCGTTCCCCGCGCCCGCGCCGGAACTCGCACCACCACCTGCGGACATCGCTCCAGCTTCCGGGGCCGCCACACCAGCCGCCGCGCTGGTCTCTCCCGCACCCGCCGCTCCGGCAAGGCCGCCACCTGCAAGGCTGCCGCCTGCAAGGCTGCCGGCGCCTCCGGCCGCACCGCCTCCAGCACCCGCAGCTGCGGAGAGTCCACCAGCGGCGAGGCCGCCGGCCGCGCCAACGCCCAGGGCCGCCACTCCCGCTCCAGCCGCTACCGTGCCAGCGGCGATCATCCCGCCCTCCTTAGCCAGTTCTCCGCCGGAGAACGATGAGTTGCCGGACAGGAGGCTACTGGCGATACTCGATGCCTTGCGGGGCAACAGGGCGATGACCGCGCCCAGAATGAGCACCTCAAATCCCGCCTGGAGAGGATTGGTGACGTTCTCCAGGATCGTCTTGATCAGCGGCACGATACTGTAGGTCACCAGATACGCCAACGCGGTCAGGATAAAAAGACGAACACCCACATTGATGGCGTAATCGAAGTAACTGCCGACATACTTGGCCGTCCAGCGCAGCCCGCCGCCGGCCAGCATGATCACGCCCAGGGCGATCACCAGATAGCTCTCGATCTGGACCATCAGGAACTCCAGGGCCATGACCAGGATGCCCAGTCCTGCCAGCAGGCCGATGACTCCCGCCAGGAGGGTCTCTACCAGGAGCGATGCCGGATCGCTGCTGGCGACCGTTTTGGCCGCAGAAGAGAAAGCCGCAGAGAAGTTACCACTGAAAATATCGCTGAAGGTATTGCCCAGGTTGTGGGTGGCGGCCGCTATTGGAGACATCACGATCCCGAGAAATGCCTGAAGCGCCTCCGTCGCGATCTGCCCGGGCGTCACCGCCGTCACTCCAAGCGCGTGCGCTCCACCGGCCAGACCATTGATGATGTCGGGAATCCAGGTCCCGGAGTTGTCCAGCAGGGTCAGAAAAAACCCCAGCGTCACCACCTTCTTGATGATACCGGCAAAGAGATCTTCGTGGCCACGCTTTTGCAGGACATGGTTCAGAAAGAGGACGGAGAACTCGACCGCCGCCAGGACATAGAACAGATCCGTGGCCGCCGTTTGCATGACACTTTGCCAGGGAAGAATTTTGCCTCGCAAAAGGCTTTGTACCTGACTCAACGATCCCGAACCCGCGGCGAATGATATGGCGGGGACGGCACCCAGAAACATGCCCACGACCCACGGAAACCTGCGTAGCCCTCGCATAAGGTCATTCTCCTTATGGCAGCAATGCGGGGTTGTTCGTGCCGCCAGAGAAGAGTCCAGCCGCCGCCTCTTCATCCGACTGCACCCTGTGCGCCGTCTGGCAGTTCTTTTCCTCGCTGCCTGACAGCTTTTCAGCCTTGGCGCAGAAGGCGAGTTCTTTTTTGAACGCTGTCTTGTGCGTCCGATAATAATGCGCGGTGTACACGGGCTGGTGGGCGCAACCGGCCAACATGGCGCCCAGCACTGCAAGCAATAGCGTTTTCTTCACGGCCATCTCCTTTTTAAGGTAAAAGACTCGGGTTGTTCGTGCCACCGGAAAAGAGCCCGTCTGACGCCTCCTGCGCAGTCACGTTCTTTTCCGCCTTCTTCTGCCGCTGATACGCCAATACCGCATCCTGTCCAGCCATGGTGATCTGCTCCAGTTGCTGGATCGACTTGGTGGTGACGTTGGCCGCAGCCACGGCGGCAGCGGCCACCTGCTCCCGGCCCTGAGCGGTTTGTGCTTCATTCTGGATCGTCTGCATGGATGCATCCTGTGTCGCGAAGTTCTGCGCCGCCAAGTGCTGGGACTGCAAGGCGTCTTCCATGTCGGTGTTGGTCGTCTGGTTCCAGTTGGCATAGACGGAGGACAGGTTCTGGATGGAGCTGCCCGCTCCCTGATACTCTTGGGCCAGCTGTGCTCCGATATTCTGCCCGGCATATCCCAGGGCCTGCGCCTGGCTGTAAATGGACGTGAGCTTCTGAATGGATCCCACCAGCGGATTCCAGATCTGCGCGAACATGGCCGCCGGCATGTTCAGGGTGTTGGTCACCATGTTCTGATAGCGCTCGATATCGTTGGCGTACATGCTGATCTGTGTCGTCACTTCCTGCGCCTGCTTCGCCAACTGCTGAACAGACGTCGCTTCCTGTACAATCTGTTCGGGGAAAGTGGCACCGGCCACTTCACTGACGGCAAAGGCGGGCGCTGGCAATAGAGCGAGGCTCATGCTCAAAAAGACTGCCTTGCTTTGGATGCTCATAGAAAACCTCCCTGCGCCGATCCCGGCGCAATGATCTGGACTCCATGGGTATAGATCAGGGCTGGGCGAAGATGCTGTCGCCTACTGCGAAATCGATTGCGTCAGCGCATTGGCCCTAGCCGCGAAATTCGCCACGTTGCCATTTATGGGCACCATGTAGTTGCTGACCTGATTCAGGTCGTACCCCAATGCCTTCACCAATTGCATCCGCTCTGTGTACTGCCCGCCCGTCAAAGACCCAACCGCCGCGAGGCCGCCGCCAGCAAGGCTGCCGCCTGCAAGGCTCCACACGGACCCGCCTTCCAGGCTGGAAAGCAAAGGCGCCAGAGCCGGTTCATCCGTCACCGCCTGCTGGGCAGAAGCCAGAATGGTGGACGCCGGAATCTCGGGGATGTTGGCCGATCCGGTCGGGCAACGATCTTCCAGTCTCGGAAAGACGGCACCCGAATACTCGATGTACCAGCCAATCGGCGCCCCATCATCGGGTCCCGGAATCCACTGCACCGCCGAGAGATTCGGATAACTTCCAATGCCCGGGTGCGAGTTGCCCGCCAGAGGAAGCGATTGGAACGTACTGTTTGGCCCAAAAGCCGCCGCAATCTGCTGCCCCACTCCGTTCAGCAGACTGTCCAGGGCGCTGGCCGCCGATTCCACCTGTTTCGATTCCGCCTGCACGGTGGCCAGGTTCGGCGCGGATGCGGTCCGCAACACCTGGCCCGCCTGGGCGTTCATCAGGTCGGCGACATCCTGCACAATCTGCGTGTCGATTGCCTGCATGGCA
The DNA here is from genome assembly GCF_018854495.1 of Acidithiobacillus ferruginosus. GTDB lineage: Bacteria > Pseudomonadota > Gammaproteobacteria > Acidithiobacillales > Acidithiobacillaceae > Acidithiobacillus > Acidithiobacillus ferruginosus. Next base: position 20,968 of record NZ_JABBDR010000079.1, on the reverse strand, counting down.
TAGGTTTCCGCCTCCGCGTCTCCCGCGAGATTCAATCCGCCCGTGATCAGTTGCCGGATCTGGTCGTCCCATCGCACGTTATGGCATTGCTCAATGCCGAATGGCGTCTGAACGCGCGGGCCGATGCCGGAGAGACTGGCGTAAGACGCGAGGCGCGCATAATTGGCGGATTGTTGCTGCACGCTCCCCCAATCACTCGCAAGCCGCTGGATCTGTGCATTGTCCGCCTGGACGGCCTGCAAGTCCGCCGAGACCGTCCCACTCCCTTGCCCCACCGGGGAAAGGCCCTGCAAGGCGGCCTGGGGATTCTGCGTCGTGCTGCCAGCAGCCACGGCGGCATTTTCCGCCTGCAACTGGGCCAACGTGGCGGCGTCGCCCGCGAACGCCAGAACGGGTAATGTGGTCAGCAGCGCGCAAGCTACAGCAAATTTCACACCTCTGGTCATGGTTTTTCTCCTTCCCGTATTAAAACAAAGCTTCCGCGTACTGCACCCAACCATCCCGGATGCTGGGTGACAGACGCTCTTTCAGCCACGCTATCGGCCAGAGATCGTCGTGCTGTGTCTTCAGCTCCGCTACCCGCTTGACCTCACGCGGATCGGAGACGCCGCAAAAAGCCAGGGTGACCGGACCCATGCCAAACTGAATCCGGCGCTGACCCTCGGGTGTGGACAGGTAGTAGTCCTGCTTCGGCGTGGACGACGCCAACAGCTCGATTTGCCGATCATTCAGCCCCATGTCGATATACAGGGGTCTGAGGTCCTGGCTGGTGGCTGCCCGGTTGGGCAGGAAGATTTTCGTCGGGCAGGATTCCTTCAGGACCGGAAGCAGGGGGCTGTTTTTGAGGTCATTCAGCGACTGCGTGGCAAAAACGACGGCGGCGTTTTTCTTCCGCAGTTCCTTCAGCCATTGCCGCAACTTCGCCAGAAACATCTCGCTGTCCAGGAAGGTCCAGGCTTCGTCGAGCAAAATGAGGGTTGGCCGCCCATCCAGCATCTGCTCGATCCGGTGAAACAGATACAGCAGTACCGGAACCGTTACCCGGTGCTCCGCCGGGCTGCCATTCATCAGGTGGCTCATCTCGAAAGTGATCATGCCGGCATCGGCCATCGACAGTCCGTCGCTCTCGGCATCGAGCAGTTTTCCCGTTTGCCCGGTCAGGGTGTAATACTGAAGCGCATCCTTGATTTTCTGGTTCTGGATCATCTGGACCAGCGCCGTGAGCGAACGTCCGGATTCCCTGGCCAGGCCATGCACGGCGTCACGAATGGCCGAACGCTCCGTAGCGGTGATCGTCATGCCCTGCAGGGTGGCCAACGCCTCCACCCAATCGGCAGCAAAAGCCGCCTCGGCCGGATCATCGACGTGCTGCAGGGGGGCGAAGAACAGATTGGAGGTCGGGCCGTTCAGGTCATAGTGCTGCCCCCGCATCGCTTCGGTGAGGGCGTAGAGACTCATACCCTTGTCGAAGCCGATCGCCCGGCTGTCTGGATAGCGTTGCCATTGCGCCGCCAGCAGGGCCAGGAGCGTACTCTTGCCGCCCCCCGTCATGCCGGCAATCAGGCTGTGCCCCAGATCGCCGACATGGAGATTCAGGCGGAATGGCGTATTTCCCGTGGTCGCCGCGTACAGCAATGGCGGAGCCTTGCCGCCTGCGAGGGCCTTGCCGCCATCCGCCAGATTCATCAGCGGACTCGGGCAACGCGCTTCACCAGCCCAGATTTCCGTCTTGGGCGCAAAGTCCGCAAAATTCAGCGAGTGCATCAGTGGCCGGCGGATATTCTCATAGAGATGACCCGGGATGCTGCCCAGGAACGCTTCTACCGTGTTGGTCGTTTCCAGGTGGGCGACATAGCCCGCATTGTCAAAGAAGGTCTTGATCGCCTTTATCCGATCAGCGAGCACTTTTTCATTGGAAGAACGCAGCACGACGGATAGCGTGAAGTTGCCAAATTTCACGGCGCCCTCCCGCGCCTCGTTGACGGCCTGCTTGGCGTCATAGGCGAGGTTCACCACCGTATCGTCGGCGGACAACTGTCCCTGGGCTTCGCCCGTCATCTTCTCCGTAAGCAGGGATTTCATGTTGGCCCGGGAGCCAAACCAGCGATCCCGGATCTTCGCCATATCCGCCACCGCATCCGGCTGATCGAGGGGCAGGAATCGGAGCGTGTAACGTAGGGAAATGGGCAGACTGTGCAGATGCTCCAGCATCTCGGGGAAAGTCATGCCCGGATAGCCCAGAACCGTTACGACGCGGATCTCTTCCCCGTCGATGGACGGCTCCAGCCCGCCCACAAAATCATGGTGCCCGATGAGGGCATCCAGATACGCCGGAATCCGGGGCGCATTGACGCGATGCGTGGCCCCGGTCAGGCACTCATGTATATGGGTAAGCAGGGCATCGGCATCCATGGCCTTCACCCGGTATCCATGCCGGAAAATACCCAGAATGACTTCGATCACCTGCCGGTAGCGAGCCAGCGTGTCCCGGAACGCCGCATCGGCCAGCTGCTCGGGTTGTTTGCCGGCTTTTTTCTGGATCATGGACTGTGCCAACTGTACTTCCGCGTCGATGGGCGTTCGCCAGGTGATGGTGATGGCATAGCGGCTCACATAGTGATTGGTTTCCGATCCAAACTGCGCCCGTCTCTCGGCCTCGATGAGGCGCGACACCGGGTCGCGAAAGGCGCACTCCGATTCGTCGATATAGCCGTCGGCCGGCTCGCGAATGGCCGTGACATGCACACCCCAGTCGGTGCCCAGCCGGGCGATGGCGTTGTTCCAGGTGGCCGAAAGCGCCTCCAGATCCTGCGTGGACTGGCTTTCGAGATCAGGCCCGTCATAGCGGAACCCCGCGAGAAAGCTCCCGTCTTTTTGCAGCGCGATGGCCATTTCCCCGGCATCCGTTTGCCAGCCATCCACCAGAAAGGCGATATTCAAAAGATCGGGAAGGCCCAGGGCCTTATCACGGTACTGTTTCAGGGAGCGCATTATTTCTTCTTCCTCATGAGTTTCGACAGGGCTTTGAGTAGGCCGCCAGACGCGGCACTTTGCGTTTGCTCTTTGGGGGCCTTGTATTGGACTGGCGCATAGGCGCTGGCCCCGCTCAGGTAGACGGCTTGCTGGCTCCAGTGGCGACGCACCACGCCAAAGGATTGCGGGTCGTGTTTTGCGAGTGTTCGCAGAAACGACTGCCCCACTCCGCCGACGATGAGACCCACCGGGATGAACCAGAGAGAGACCAGAACCGGTATAGAGAGACAGACGAACCAAAGGGCAAATGTGGCCTCCCGCTCACCCCCCGCGACGAGCATGGGCTTGGTCAGGGAGGGGTGGAGCGGGAGACGGCGGGTAAGCTCCGCCGCCATGGCCTAGAGCCCCATGACGTGCAGGGCGTGTGATGCGGCGAGGCCCATGATGCCCACATGACCCATCGTGGCGCCGCCGGTGATGCTGGTGGCGAGCGATTTCGCATTGGCCATGGCAATGCCGCCGACCGTCGCACCCAGGCCAATCATCATGGCCTTCTTGTGCTCGCCGCCATGCCACCAGGCAAGGCCCGTAGACACCACGCCGCCAGCGGCGACCAGCCCGCCCATATCCTGCATACCTGTCAGGACCGTATTCAGCGGCCCCGCAATGGGAGAAAACACACCGCCGGACGTGGACGCGAACGCCATGCCGGGGGCCAGGACCATGAGGCCCGCTGCGCCGACCTTGCGAACTCCAGAGAACATTGCCTTCAACCGCTTTTTCATGTGAACACCCTTTCGTGGACGGACACTCATTTGTCCTTGCGCGGGTATAGATCGGCGGGTTTTGGTATACCATGAGCGGTGCAAGAGGATCAGGCGCAAAGGCCCGCTCGCGCAGCCTCTGATTCCGCCCGTCTCAAGGCGGGTGAATCACGATTCACGACTGGGAGGCTTGATGGTACTCAAGTTGAGTTGCATTAGGAAAAACAAATGATCAATACAAGATCCATAATGATGCTGATCGACGACATGATCAGACGTCACAAACATGTTTATGCGCCTATAGTTACGGTGGTGATAAGGGCGGCTTCACTTTATGGCGTTATCGTTGTATTCGCCTATCTTTTTCAAATACATTACGCGCCGTCGACATTGGCGGGAGTGATAATACTTGCTCCTTATATATTTATTGTAGGGCTTATTGTTATTTTGTACGTTTATTTTATTGCTTCTGCTCCTGGTCTTTTGGCAAAATATTTAAGGTTTCTGAAGACTATGTTATTCTGCAGAGGAGAGGCGTCGCTATATTTTCAACCGTTCCGACAGATCAGCAGATGTCAATATTCAAAAGCCTCGTGGTTAAAAAGCAATAATGCGATGACACTGGTAATAAATCCTATCACAGATATAAGATATACTAGGATAGACATGTTTATCCAGCAAGCTCCTACAACGAGCACCATTCTGGAGATTATAGCTAGGATAGCAGTGATTAGCATGGTGATGGCGTATGCTCTTTGCGTATAGTATTTGACAATCAGCGCCCTGTTTGTCAAGACGATAAAAAATACGAAGGGTAAAGGTGAACCAGCCGCTACTATACCTATCCAAAGAGGACCTCCTGGACGGTATATTTCCAAAACCATCGGAATCGTCCATGTAATTATGAGCCACAACATCATGAACCGACTCATAGACGTATTCGTTTGCCTATTCATTACATTACCACCTCCGACTGGCCAGCAAAATGTCACTTCGTTTGAGGAATCACGAGATCAGCACGCCGTCTTTCACCTTGAAGATGGCCGCCATCCTGCGGCCAGCGGGATGATTCGGGTCACGGGCAATTTGCAAAACGATATCCACCGCCTCATGGATCAGTGTCTGCTGTGCGGGAACACCCGCTTCCTGGCAGAGCTGGTCGAGACGCAATAAGGCCGCTTCGGGGTTGTTGGCGTGCAGGGTGGCGATGCCGCCCGGGTGTCCCGTGTTCCAGGCTTTGAGCAGCGCCAAGGCCGCCTTGTCGCGGACCTCGCCCACCAGTATGCGGTCGGGCCGATAGCGCAGCGTGAGCTTTAAGAGGCGCGTCATGTCGATGCCCGCATCATCATCGGTCAGGAACTGGACCACGTTGGGAGCGGTGCATTGGAGTTCCCGGGTATCTTCGATAATCACGATGCGGGTGCCGATATCGGATAGTTTGGAGATCCGGTCGATGAGGGCGTTGGCTAGGGTGGTTTTGCCAGATCCCGTGCCACCGCTCACCAGGATATTCTTGCGGGAGAGCACGGCATCGGAAAGGATGTCCAGCTGCGCCGCCGTGATGATGCCCGCCTCAACGTACTGATCGAGTGTGTACACCGAACGGGCTGGCAGACGGATACTGAAAGACGCGCCCTCCACCATGGGCGGAATCGCGCCAGCAAAGCGGCTGCGCAGGAACTCGATGGGCATGGCCCCCTCGACGATGGGCCGGTCACGGCTCACCGTGGTATGCAGGTAGTCGGCCATGAGGCCTAACAGGGACTGGACACGGCTCGCATCGATCTCGCCCAGGAGGGATATTCCCGACCCCAGACGCTCGACGAAGACCCGTCCGTCGGGGTTGGCCATGATCTCGACGACACCAGTGTCATCGAAGAGGGCGGCGATCTCCGGCCCCAGAATACGCCGCATCTGCTCGATCCGGCGGGCATGGGCCTGCTGTTCCTGCTGATCGTGCGCGGTGATGTTCACTGATTTTCCTCCGCCGTCCCGATCCGCTGCTGAATCAGCTCTCCGATTTTTTTGAGGGCCTGCGGCCGGTCGCCTTCAAAGGCCATGCCGACCTGCTGGATGAATCGTTCATACCGGGCCAGTGCGGAAGCCTGGGTGGCTTCCTTCTCCGTGCCCGGTTCCGGCAGGTGAACCAGCATGAGTTTGACGAAGGTGTCGAGCATCGCGGCCACCGTGTCGAGCTCGGCCTGTACGGCTTCGAGGTCACTTCTGGACGCCAATATGGTGGCAGCAATCCGGCGCTCAAAACCGGCCAGTTCGCTGCCATCTTCCGCCTCCGCGTCGAGCCCTCGCATGGCATACTCGGCGGTCAAGGCCGCCAAAGACATGCGTCGGGATGCTGCTTCGACCCGCACCTTGTCGGCGTAGGTGCCCGTGAGTTTGATTTTTGCCGTGATGGGCAGTGCCATGAATCTATCCCTATCGCTATTATTCCATTGGGGTATAGATCGGGCGTGGAGTCGATAGCTGCCCCAGGGAGCAGCCGATTCGTTGGGACAGATATTGGGCTATGCGCAAAGGGATCTGCGCAGGGATCTGACGCGAACGAAAGCCCGCCCGTCAGTCAAAGGAAAGCAGTTTTCTTTGCTTTTTGAGGATTCGGATATCCCGCAACAAAACAGACACCGGGTAGGCCATGAGATCGTCTTGTTTCTGACTCCATCCGCCAAAAGCGGCAAGCATCCCGTGAAATACGACTGGCACGAAATAGAGTGATAACGCCAAAATTACCGTCTCCAAAAAGCGAGGCGCAGTTTGCGCGGCATGCAGGGAAGAGAACACCAGAAATCCGTAGGCAAACAAAAACGATTTTACAGCTTCAAATGCGGCGTAGTCTGGGCGGTTCGAAAGGCCCAGCGAGATCAACGCCAACAACGTGGTGGTGACACTATGACAGCAAAAACCACCTGTGGCAGAGGATTGGATGCGCCAAGCCGCCGACAGGATGCCGGAATGACCCCGGCGATGATCCGGTCAGACGTGCAGAGCTTCGGCGCGAATGCGCACACCCAAGGCTTTGGCTACCTTGAGAATGGTGGCAAAACTGGGGTTGCCTTCTCCAGAAAGGGCTTTGTAGAGGCTTTCCCGGCCCATGCCGGCGTCATGGGCCAGCCGGGTCATGCCGCGCGCGCGGGCAATGGTACCCAGCGCCTTGGCGATGAAGGCCGCGTCATCCCCCGCCTCTTCAAAACAGGCGTCGAGATAAGCCGCGATGTCCTCTTCGGTTTTCAGGTGCTCGGCACTGTCCCATGTGTGCAATTCCAATTTTTCCATGATTCACCCCTCCAGTTGTCGTGCCAACTTCAATGCCAGGGCAATGTCGGCCGATTGCGTGGATTTGTCGCCTCCGGCCAGAAGCACGACGAGTTCCAGGCCAAACCGCTTGAAGTACACCCGATAGCCGGGACCGTAATGAATGCGCATCTCGGATACGCCCTCTCCGACGGGTTCACAGTCGCCAAAATGGGCCAACTCCATGCGATCGATTCGCACCTGAACGCGCGCCCTCGCCCTGCGATCCCGCAGGCCATGGAGCCAGCGATCAAAAGTCGCCGTCGTCTTGATGCTGATCATGTGCAGGAGTGTATCCCAAATTATACACCTGTCAAGCCGCTGGATTCGGTTGTGAGGAGTACGCCGCTCAGTTACCGTACAACCATCCCGAAGCCCGCCAGCCCGCAGGCGGTTCACCCAGGGTGTCGATCACGGAGCCATATACTTCGGACTGGTATCGCAAAACACGATCCTCGGCGCTGCCTGGACGCCTTTCCACGCCAAGGCTGATCCAGTAGCAAGAGTATACCAACGCACTGAACGCGAAGCCCCCAATCTTGTCCATTCCCACTCCCAAATCGTTACTCGATCTCCGATCCCCGCTGCGGCTTTGCCTGTTCCCGTGCCTGTTTTTTCTGTCGTGCCCGTTCTTTCTCTTTTTGCTTGCGCCGATCCAGCAGCCGGCGATGCCATTCCGCCGCGAAGCCGGTAGTAGGGTCCAGCATTTCCTTGGGCGGATTCCGTCGTTCATGCGCCAGTTGATCATTCAGTGCCGCTTCGGGAATCTCCGTCCGTTTCCAGCCCTGGTCCGGGATCTCGATGCCGTAGTCCTTGACGACAACGCCGCGGTCGAGGCCGGTGAGGGCGACGAGATGCCGAAGCCCCAGATCCTGCCGTCCACGGGCCTTCTCTATCGATCCCGTCTGGTAGACGATGTGCGCCCGGTTATCGACGCCCTCGATGAGCACGAAGCTCCGGTCATATTGCTCATCCAGTCCCGTACCCAGCATGCGCCCCACCAGGCGGTCGCCTGGCCGGATCTTCGTGACCTGTGGCGGGCAACGCGGCTCCGTCATCAGCGCCCGGGATTCGGCCAGCATCTTCGTCCGGGTCTGCAATATCTGCAGTTCCTTGAGAGCCTTGTCCCAACCAGGCTCCAGCCGCCAGAGATTCGGCCCGATCTTGTCGGCCACACCAATTTCCACGAGCTTTTCCAGTCGGGCGAGCCGGAGTCGGCGGTTTTCGCGTTCTTTGTCATCCAATAAGTTGACAGGCGACTCATCCACCAGCGAATAGCCTTGCAGGCGGTCGTCTTGCGGCGCGGGTGTCGCCTTGTCGAGAATTTGCCGATCCAGGGCGGTGAAACGTCGCTGATCCAGTTCCCGCTCCCGCGCCGCCTGAATTTCCCGTTCGCTGCGATATCCCAGGCTTTCCGTGAGAATCTCCTGGGCGGCGGCGCGCATTCCCCGACGAATCAGATCCGGCTCCAGTTCGAGCTTGCCCTTGCCACGAATCAGCAGGTGAACATGGGGGTGGCTGGTGTTGTGGTGGTCGATGGCCGCCCACTCATAGTCTCGCCCGATCTGTCGCTGGATGCGCGCATTGAACCGGCGCGTCAGGTCCCGCAGGGCCTCTGGCCGCAGTGGGTCTTCGGGTGCCAGAATGACCTTGAACAGGTGTGGATCGTTTTCTTCCTGCCAGGAAGACAAACGCAACGACAGGTTGACGCTATCGGAATCCCGGTCAAAGCCCTGGCCTTTCTCTCCGTCCTGCTGCGCGCCTTCGCGGCTCAGGTACTTGCCGTGGGCTTGCCACTGATCCGGCCCCTTGTTCCGCACATAGGACACCTTTACCGTGCAGCGACGCCCGGCTTGCTGCAACGCCGGCCCTCGGGACGATGGGGCCTTGTAGAAATTGCTCCCGGCATGGGGAAGCAGGCGCTTGATCAGGGCGCGTGCAGCCCCAGATCCCTGTTTCCCCCTTACTCGATGCACCTTGTTGTGAACACGGGATGCGACCGGGCGGTTGTGCCCCCGCGGGGATCGGTCGGGAGAAAGCTGATCGTCCAGCGTTTCGGTGGATGAGAGAAAGCGCCCCTTGCGGGTTTGCCCAGGTGGTATTTTGGGTTTCATCAGAACAGCGAAGACAAGGGAAGCGCGATACCCGCGAGAAATACCCCGATAGCCGCCAGTCTCCATATCGCCTGGTATTTCTCATCGCTGGCTTCCTTGCTCGCTTCCCAGAGGATTGCCCCCGCGATGGGTAACAGGACCACCCCAACTGGGGCACCGAGAACTGCGGCGGCAATCCGGGAAAGAACACTGGCATGGGCCGTTGGACCCCAGAATGGGTATCGGCCAGACGCGACGATGGCGCCGTATCCCATGCCCAGACCAGCCGCCAGAAGGGCCATCGCCCAGCCCAGCAGGACGACGACAGAGGAATGATGGGTCAGCGCATGACGGGTCACCCGGTCTTCGACGACGGCCAGCAACTGCGCCATATCCTTTTCGGAAATCATGATGTTCACAGCAGGCGATGGTGGCGGTTCTTTTTCTGTCCCCTCATGCTGGTTCCCGACAGGCTTCGCCGGAGGGTTTTTTTCTGCATCATCCTCATGCGGGAATGCTTTTCTCAGTTCATCGGACTCATCGGCGACAGTCGCCGGAAGGTCCGGCCCCGAGGTAATGGGGGGCTGCGAGGCATTCGCCTGCAACAGGAGGTCCAGGCGATCACGGATCTCCGCGAGCAGGCTTTCGACATGGGCGGGATCGTCCTCCGTCATCGGCTGCCGCTCTACCACCCTGGGGCTGCGCCCTGCAGGGGGCTTGCGCCCTGCGGTGGACGCCCGCTTTGCATCTGCCGTCTCCCGCTTTCGCGGCGGGGGGGCAGGTTCTGCCATCAGCTTTTGGCCTGACGCCTCCAGTTGTGCGATTTCGTCCAGTTCATCCATGGCCACACCCTGTCATCAAGAACATCGACAGGGTATAGATCAGCGCACAGAGGGATAACCGGCCTCAGAGCCCGATGCCTTTCAGGACAGGAGGTCGCCCAGGACTTCTTTCGCCATCTCCACCAGGTCCATCTGACGACGCGCTTTTTCGCCATGGATCTGGACCAGTCGCTGAAACTCCTGGTGGTCGAAAGGAATCACCTTCTGATGGACCCAGCGGTCAGGGTCCGTAGAGACGACCATCTTCATGGATTCCATCAATCCCCCGTCGTCCCGGTCTTTGCTCTCCCGATGATGAATGAAGCAAACTGCAAGGGACAGGAAGTCTTTGGTCTTTCGGCAGATCTGCCGGTCATCACTGATCATGGCGTTAGGTGCCCGATCCTGGATTGCCAGAATCAGATCCGGGTCCGAATCCTCCCGAAGATATTGCCCAACAATCGACTGAGAGTTGGACATATATGCAAAAATCCAGGGCACATTCAGGAGTGTTGCACCGATGTATAGATACCCTTTCTCAGCGCGGTAGGTCTCCAGCATCTTGCGCAGCAGGTTTCGAGAAAACTGGATACCCGTCTGTTTCCGAAGCAGATACACTACGCGGTCGAACTGTTCGATCAGTGTTCTCAGGATTTTTTGGGACACAGGAGTCAGAGAACGCCTCCGAGCACTCTTCTCCCGCGGCCTGGGCTTGAAATATGGGCAATTGTCCCGCTCTTCTGGATCGAGTTCTGCCAAATCAGGCACGGATTGCCCTGTGTGCCTCCCGAAGGGATTGTTGACCCTCGGAGGCAACCGATACAGCCCAATGATTTGAATGGGGTTGTCGCAGGCTGGGCATACGGCATATTGCACGTCCTCTCCTTTCCCGTTTTGGCGGTACCAGGGCTTATCTCGCAGCGTCTGCGCCTCGAAGGTTTCCCGATCGATATGTTGGGATCCCGCGTTTTCTGGCCGCAGTTTGTAGACGTCCATTCTCACCCCTCAAGCCTCAATCCAGGATGATAGAGTACCGCCTCGCCACCTGAATCCACCAATCGCTCGGGAGCTTGGGAATCCCGCCTTCCTGTTCCGCCATTCGCAGGCATTGGAGAATGGTAGATAACCCCATGGAAAACTTGTGATGTTGATCCTGAAGCGCAAAAACCATCTCCTCTTCATTCACAGAAGAATCCTGTGCGTCAGCACTGGCTAGATCTGCCCGGTTATCCAAAATAGCCTCGTGGTCCATACCGATTTTCCTCCCGTCATACCATCCAGAGCATCGACAGGGTATAGATCAGCGCACAGAGGGATAACCGACCTCAGAGCCCGATGCCTTTGCCCTTGTCCACTTCCCGCTTCTTCTCCGGCGCCCGATATGGGGCGGCATCCTTCGACGGGCCAAGCTGATTCCCGCGCTCCTGGATCGCGCGTTCGTAGATGTCCCGAGCCATTGGACTGCCGGGCTCCAGGGCAATCCCACGCTCCATGGCAACTTTCACCGTCTCTTCCAGGAAGGCACGATTGCCCTGGAAGCGCACCGGTTCCCCAAATCGGTCCACGGCGGCCTTCAGGCCAATCTCGACCGCTTTTTTCCGTTTCTCCGCCGCTTCATGCCCCAGGCCCAGCATCGCGCGGTTCGTCACCGTCACCTTGTCGCCATGATCCAGCACATAGGGCTTGCCTTTGGGATTGGCGAAGAGCACCTCCGGCGGGTTCTTGCGCTCGAATCGCGACTTCTCCGGCGGCATGGGCGGCTCAGGGGTCTTCTGCGATGTACCTGGCCAATCCGCAAGAGGGTCGGGCTCCGTTATCGTCTTTTGCTGCGGCTCCTGATCGGGCTTTTTCCCTGTCGCGTCCGCAAGTTCCACTTCAGCCGATTTATCCGGCACTGGCTGTGCGGGTTCCACAATCTCTGGGTCTGCAGCCCCCTGGTCCAGAGTCTCTCCGACATTCAGGGCTTCGCCCTTCTCCTGCTCCGGGTTCATGGATGGCCCGAAACTCAGGCCCTCGGCGTCATGCCCCTTCGCAGGGTGCAACCCCGGCCCATCCCAGCGCCCCTCCTGCTCAAGACGCGCATGGACCTGGTTCGCCACAAAGCCCTTGCTATGCGGATTCTTTTCAATGAGATCCCTGATTTCCCGATGCAGCGGGTCATCCTGGGGAATGAACGCGCGGTTTTCCGCGTCCATGTGGACGACGTGAAGCCCTGGGTTCTTCTCATCATTGCTGGCCACTACATCCATAGGGCCGTAGGACAAAAGGTGATTTGGTTGTGCTGCCATGGGATTCTCCAAGAACTGGAAGGAAGGTGATGTCTGGGTATGCGGCAAGGTGACGGTTCCCGGTGGGGGATGTGTATGTGGGATGTCGAGGACGTCCCCTTGCGTGGGGCGAGACAAATCCCTCTCCAGACGTTGCGCCTGGAGATCATCAGAGGGGTTGGGGATTACTTCGGAAGGCTGGGTGCTGTTTTCAGGCCCGATTATTTCCGCTTCATTTCGCGAAATAGATTTGACAACAAAGCGCTCGCTTCTTTCTTGTCTTGCCTTAACAGCTCGATTTCGGAGTTCGTCAGCCGATCGGAAACCAATAAGGTATCCTGCTTCGCTGGCGGTGAGGGCTTCTGGTTCGATGCCAAACAATTCACGGATCGGTTGTCCATGGCGCACCTCCAGTTTTTGAACAAGTTGCTTAGCAGGCCCCATTGTCAGCTCTCGCATAGCATTGGTCAACACCAGTGATCCTGCTATCTCTCCCCCCTGGGCCTGAATGTAACTGGCAAGATCGGCCAGTGTGCTGCCCATGGTGGTCACATCGTCCACCAGCACATACCGCTTCCCAGGCTGGACCTCACCCGCAAACTCTGCGCGCGCCAGTAACCGCTCCATGGGCTTCGCGCCGGTATGATAGGCCCGGTTGGATTGCACGATGTCCAAATCCAGCCCTGCTCCGGTTTCTATGGAAAGGTGCTTTGCCAAGGCCAATGGGATCTTGTTCTTGCCCTGAGCCTCTTCCGCATAGACCGACACATAGACAACGTCCCGACCAAATTCCTGACTGGCCTTCTCCAGGAAGTCTACATCTGCACAACGCAGTACCAGCCTCGCGGCGGCGTCCAGGCCGCCCGCCTTGGCGGACTCGTAATCCGGGTCTGCTTTCAGCGATTTCATATCCCGGAACCGCCAAAGCAGCGGCCCGGAGAGGCCCACTGTTCTGGTCACGACAAGATCCGGCTGTCTACGAATGCCGCCGCATCCCCCTGTGGATTCACAACGGCGGACTGGTACGACCGGACATCGACGCCAAATATGGCAGCCACTTCCTCGTCCGGAAGCTGATCGGCAACGCCGACCTGCCCGCCGATTCGGGAAAGGTACCCCAAGGCCTTGCGCACCACTGACATATCCTCTGTGTCGGAGCGGAGATAAATGACCTCGGGGGATTCATCGCGAATCAGCGCCTCGATCGCCAGCTGATACGCGCCCAACCCCTGGGGATCGTCCACCGGACGCAGATGATCCGGGTGGCCGCCAATCCTCAGATTGCACTGGTCCTCCCCCTCCGGGCGTTGACGGGACCCCGTCAGCGCCTTGAAAAATCCAAACATAACCGACTCCTTACAGTTCTATGCCCAAGGCATGACCGGCAATCTGTTTGCCGATCTCCTTTTTCAGCGCCTTGCCGGGCGTTTCAAAACCCAGCTCTTCGGCTCTCTCGGCCAGCTTGTCCACACGCCGTTGTGCGAGAAATCGCTGGGTGGAGCCGACCGGGAGCGATTCAGGGTCGGGCAGTTCACGGAGTTGCGCGAGGAGCAGCGCAACCCGCTCCCGGTGCGCGGTATCCCCTCGCTCCAGCTCTTCCTCGGCCCACTCCAGTAGTTCTTCGGCCAGGCTCATAGCTGCACCCCTTGGGAATGCTGCTTCTCCTGTGCTTTAGCTGGAGCCCTTTGGGCCTCACGCGCAGGTGCCGGGTTGAGCATCTTCGGGTCCACGCCCAAAGCCTGTTCGATGGCCTTGCCCTCCCGGTGATCCGGGATCTTCTGAAGCGCCTCATTGGCCCGCAGACGCCCTGGGTGCTCATGAATCTGCTCCAGGGTGTCCTTACCCTCCAGATCCTGGCCCTTGGCGAAGATGCGCACATCCACCTTGGACGGCTGCGTCTCGGAGGGTTCCGACCGGGACAGCGAAACCAGTAGTGGGGCCCCATCCGGAAACTGCGCCTCCGCCTGCAAGCCGCCGAGTTCTCCCGGGTGAAATTCCAGCGGTACTTTCTCGTATTCGCCAGGCTGACCGCCGCGCCGCTGCAAGGTCCCCACCAGGTGCCCGTCTTTCTCATAGATGGACAGGTTGTGCCAGACTCCGTCATGGTCCTTGATGCCGGACTCCAGTGCCGGGAAGGCTGCCGCCTGCAAGGCTCCCCGCTCGTTCGCGACGGACTTGGGCGCGATCCCTTGCTCCACCATCCGCTCAGACAGACCAGCGGCAACCTCGGCGAAGTAGCTCTCCCTGGTGCTGGCGGCGATCTGGTTCAGGATCTTCCTGTCCTTCATACCGGCATCCAGCATCGGCTTTTGCGCCGCCTCCACCCGCTCCCGGGCCTTCTCGAAGTGCCCGGGAGTAGCCGGAACTTCCTGCCCGTCAGGACCCTTCATGGTCGCAACATGATCCACGAAAGTCCGATCATCCCGCTCCGTCTGCTTGGCGAAAGCGCCAATGCTGACTTCGGCCCCGGCATGTTCCCGAGTTGCCGTATCGAGCTTGGTGATCAGCCGCTGGGCAAACTCGGAGCCCATGTCCGCCGACAGGATGGTCCTGCCGGCTTCGTTCTCCAGCGTGACGCGCAGCTTCCTGAAGGTCTCCCCATTGGCCTGCGTTTCAGCTACCTCCGCACCCACCAGATTGCCTTTCAGCGCCTGTTCGTACCGTGCGCCATGTTCCTTCAGAGCGTCGCGGACAATCGCCTTGTTCTCCGGGGAGTACCCCTTCTTCCATTCCGCGTCCCCAATTTGTTCTCGCGCGGCTTTCAGTGCGGCGTTCGTCTGTTCGTCGTTGACCAGCACAAAAGCATCCGCCAGGTTGTTCCGTTGCATCATTCGGGTAGCCATCACTTTCTCCTTTCTGTCTCCAGCAAAAATTGCTCACAAAAACTCCGATATCGAACTGTTTCTATATCTCCACACCATGCTGCTTCTGCTGCTTCTGCTGCTCCGGCGGTCGGGCTGGGGCCTTGGGGGCAACACGCGCCGGATTGAGCATTTTCAGGTCCACGCCCAAAGCCTGCTCAATCACTTTGCCCTCCCGGTGATCCGGGATCTTCTGGAGCGCTTCATTGGCCCTCAGGTGTCCCGGATACTCATGAATTCGCTGCCAAGCGAAGACTGCGGCGTCCCTCGACTGGGAAAAGATCTTCATATCCACACCGCCATCCCGACCACGGGAAAGGCCAACCGCCAGGAGTTCCCCGGACTCGCGCTCAAACTTGGCCACCACCCCATAATTCACGTCAGGCTGAAAAACACCGGCTGGCATCGTCTCCACCAGACCCGTCTGGACATCGCGCCGCTGCAAGGTCCCCACCAGACGGCCATCGTTTTCCTGCACGGAAAGGTTGTACCAGTCGCCGTCGCGGTCCTTGATGGCCGCAGCCAGCGCGGCGCTCGGGTCGCGGACAGCGATACCGGGGCTCACATCAGGGATCTGGGAAACCGGCACAGTGTCGAGCCTTTGGACCGGTTCTGGTGCTGCCACCGTCTGCTCAGGCGGCATCAGCGCGTCCAGCTTTTTGATGACATCCCGCGCGGCATGTACGGCATTGCCTGTCCACTGCCGTTGCCAGGCGCTTTCAGACGGCGCCCAACGAAAACCGCTGGACTTCATGAGATTGCGGACCTCTTCGTCAGGCTTGCCATCGAACCGGAACTGGATGCGGTTGATCTCCCTGTTCTCCCGAACCGTTCCCCAGGCATGCGGTGTCTCACGGTCCTCCATGGCCTGGGCCTTTTCCAGGACCTGGATACGCTCTTCCAGCCGCCGGATGTTGGCGTTGTTATTGCTGAGGGAATAAGACGCGAAGCCCACCGTGCCCATAACGTCCGGGGTCAGCAGGCTCTTGGCCTGCTCTGGCTTGAAGCCCAAGCCCTCCAGTGCCGCTTGCTGCGCCTCTGGTCCGTTTTTCTCATGCTTACGGATAGCGGCATTCGCCGCCTTCATGCGCTCCTGGGAAGACTTCAGATTCTCCACCCGCTCCCTGAGCTTTTTCACGGCATCCGGATCGTCCGCGCTGATGGCGTAGTCGTTGACGCCTTTGGCGCGGCGTTCGTAATACTCCGCCTTCTTCAGCAGGTCGAAGCCTTTGCCAAAGTTCTGGTGGATGCGCTCACGAAACTTTCGATCGCGCTTTTCGCTGTGGTGGCCAACCAGGATCGGCTGACCAAACGGGATGGCGTCCGCCATGCGTCTGGCCTGCTCGACGTGCGCTTTCGCCCGCGCCCGCGTCTTTTCAGAAAGGGCGCGATACCGTTCCTTGCGAGCCTCGATTTTTTGCTCGTAGGCGTTCTTCCCGGGAGCTTCTGGTGCTTTTTGCTCCTTCTGAAGATCGGCAGCCGGTTTCGGGGTAACCTCTTCCGGCGCAATCCCCTGCACAATGCCCGCCTTCTCCAGGGCATTACGCACCATGCCATCGGCGTCCATGGCCAAAACGCGCTTGGCAAAGGCCGTGAAACGCACGTCCTTGACGCGGGAATACTCGCCCCGGTCATTGACCAGGTGGTACGTTGTTGCCGCGCCCTCCTTGCCAGAAGCCATGCGATCCTGGCCGCCCGCGACTTTCAGAGTCACATACTCCTGTCCATTCACCACCTGGCCACCGACATCCACGCGCAGGCCCTTCAGATCCGCCCAGGCGCTGACCATGCCATCCCGCAAGCTCCGAGCTTCCCGTTCCCGCTCCGCCAGCGCATTGCTATCCCGCAGGGCCTGCGCCTTTTCAGGACCGGCCCACTCCAGCAACTGTGCGACCCGCGCCGATTGGGTTTTTCCCATCTTTATCCCGGTGACTCGGGAGAAGGCTTCCTCCGATGCCGGATTCAGACTGTTATGACCAATGAGCCCCATCATGGTCTTGAGATCCTTGTCCCGAATCGCATCCGTGAATTTCCCGATCATGGGACTGTCCGCGCTTGCCTCAATCCCGTGCTTCCAGTAGGTTGCCTGCACGATTTCCCGGGGTTCGCGCAGGGTGCCGGACTCCAGCAGTGACTTGCCATGCTCCCTGAGCCGCGCCTTGAAGGTGTCCCGGATTTCCCGGTCCAGATCGTGGAATCGCTCGCCAAGCCGTCTTGCCTGGTCGAGAGCGGTTTTGACGACGGGCAGATCGGAGATCTCTTCCGTAGCGAATGCCTGCGTCAGGCGCAATTCCGGGACCGACGATCCCCGGTTTTCTCCCTCCCGGATGATCCCAAAGGCATCGTCCACGCCCTTGCGGAAATCCCGCATCATGTCGGAGAAGCCCCGGAAATCCGCTGGAGCCAGACGCCCAGAGCGCTCGCGAACCTCCGTCACCAGCTTCTCTTCCCGCTGTGGCAACTGGGCGTAAAACGCCTGGTACTCCTGAATCGCCTGTTCCTTGCGCAGATCCACTGGGCGATGCTCTGGCGGAAGAATATCCGGATAGTGCTGCTGCTTGATTTCCAGCAGGGTCCGGGGTTCAAAGTGATAATCGAGTTCCGCCCCGGCACGGGTGATCTCCCGAATATTGATGTAGCCCTCTTGGGGATGGCCCAGACCCAAGTCCGCCAGACCAAAGGCTTGCGTCTGGTTCGGGAAGCCGTTCCCCTCATTGGCCGGATCTCCGCGATCCTTCTCGATGATGAACCACTGGGCACCATTGGGACCAAAATAGCGCAGGGAGACTGGGCGCTCCGCATCGGGCAGTCCGTCGGTCTCATAGGTCGCCGGCATCTGCCGGATGATCTCCTGTAGCTCCTGCATCTTGTCCGAGAAAAAGCCTTTTTCCTTGCTGCTGCGGAGCAACCGATCTGTCACCGAAGCCTGTTGGCCTCCAAGGAACGGCCGCACCTCGTCGGGAATCCTCGCCACAGGCTCCAGCGGCTTGCCGTATGTCAGGCTGTGTTCCGCATCAAAGGCATTGACCGTACTCGCGATGCGATCCCTGCGGGAGGCAGAATCCCCGCGGGAGGCGGAATCCCCGCGGGAGGCGGAATCCCCGCGGGAGGCGGAATCCCCGCGGGAGGCGGAATCCAGCTTTTCTGATGCGATCTCGGGCGGCACCACGCCACTGACCTGATGACTGAGAGCGGCATCGAAACCCTCACGAGCCATGGTTCGGACGGCTGGGGTGACTTTCCATTCCCGACCGGAGCGGTAGAGGTCCTGCAGCCGGACTTCGGAGTCATCGATGCGGGTAACGATGGAAGGAGTATTCCAGTCTGCCCCGAATTGATTTCTCCGGGTTATCACAAAGTCTCCGACCTGAATCTGGGGAGCTTTCTCTGCCTCTGGAGCGAGAGCCCGGTCGAATCCCACGGCCTGATCCAGAGCGATCTCGCGGAACTGTCCGTCCCGACCATAGACACGGGCCTCAATACCCTGATCTGGCCCCGTCTCCGCCCGCAGGTGGTAACGAACGTCACCGGTATTGGTGTCCAGCGCCGCAATGACACGACCCGAGAAGGGACTGTTCGTTACGCCAGGCTCATGCGGCTCAAAACGCACGAGATCGCCGATCTGGGGCCGTTCCATGCGCTGCACCCCCGCATTCAGCTGAGCCGCGACGAGACCCACCGTGGCTGGACTGAGGCCCACGGCCTCACCATAGGCCACCGGGCTTTCCTGTAGCGCTCTGGCCCATTGCGCGGAACGCTGGGGATCGGTACGGCCTTGCCGCTCAACGAAGGCTTCGGCATTGGCGACGGGATCGCTCAGGCCGGCAAAGTCCGGGTGTTCGCCTTGCCGGACGCGGTTGCGTATTTCAAGAAACGATATCAGATCGGGGTCCAGGGAGCGTTCCGGCACGGCTGCCGCTTGCAAGGCTGCCGCCTGCTCAGGCTGCCCGCGCGCGGTTTCGACCGCCATGAGCACGGCACGGCCCGCCCGGGCGCGCGAATCGTCCATGCCCATGGTGCGTTGGTACGCATCGGTTATCGGATCGATGGCGTCCAGATCCGGCCCAGGTTGGACGGCGCCCGGGATGTGCTCCACCAGGTCGTCCGGCAGTACCGTGGGCGCGATGTGGTCCGCCCCGTCCATGCCGGGGGTGCCGTTGGGCCACCAGTAGATGCGCCTCAGTCGCGTCGCTTCACCGGGCTGAGCGGCGTCAAGCACCACGCCCTCCATCTCTTGCCCAATCTCATTCCTGTATCGAACGTAATCGCCACGGGAGACAGTTGGTCGCTCCTGCTCCACCAGCAATTCCGGCGTCCGTTCGATCAGATAGTCGCTGATCCCCTGGGCATCCTTGATGGTCTGCATCAGGATTTGCTTGCGCTCTTTTTCCGGCAGGGCTTTGAGCCATGAGGCGAGATAGGCTGCGGAATTGCCCAGCTCCCGGCCTTCTTCCAGGTCCTGGGACGCGGGATCGAAGCCGATCCCCAAACTCGCTGCGGTCATGGCCGCTGACATCTCCGCCCGCAACTCTTCGACAGCATATTTCGGGCTGCCAAAGGGGTTCCGGACCTCTCGATTCAGCCGAGATTCATGACCTGTCCCATGGGAAAGCTCATGCAGAAGGGTGGTGTCGTGCCCCGTCGCGCGCTCGAAGCGCTCTACCGGCGGCATGTATACCCGGTCCTCAGAGGGGCGATAAAAGGCCCGGCCGCCAGTATGTACTACCTCCAGGCCCATATTCTCCGCCAGCTTCGGCAGCCGATCATCGGGTTTTCCCTCGATCTCCAGACGCGGGGACCGCTCCAGCGGGGGAATGCCGTCTATCTGTGATGCGTGAAACACCGTGTAGTAGCGCACGCCAAGACGCATTTCTGTGGGCTCAGGGTCCGCTGCCCCCTGTTCCCGTAGCCTGCCCATTTCCTCTTCCGTGCGCTTGTGCTCGTAGCGCGACCACTTTTCGATGGGAATCCCATGCTCACCCTTGCGCACCTGCCAGCCCTGCTCCTGGGCCTGCTTGTAGGTACACCAACGCGAATCGGACGGGTCCGGAGAGAACATCATGAGATTTTGGTAGTTCACCCCGCTGTAAGGCTTGCCGGTGACTGCATTGACCGGGGCCAACACGTCGCCGGCTTCCCAGGGCCGTTGCCAGGAGGCGGTTCCTGCCTCGATCTGTTCAATCAGCCTGTCGGCAAGCTCAAGACGGGGATCTTTCTTTTCGGTGTTGTTCCCGGAATGGGACGGGACGGGGACGGGCATCGTACTCTCCAGCGCAGTTAATCTTCGACTGGGGGGTATAGATCGGGCGATCGTGGTATAGCTTTATCGGGCCGGGATGCAAGGAAAGAACAGCCCTTCATCGCCATAATCTCTGCTAAAATTCCAGTTCAAGCAGAAAATCCGGGCTATATGCAAAATCTGGTTGGAAACCTATGGCCTCAGTGTCCAAACCCCTGACGATACTTGCTGCGCCATGGGTTGGAAGATGAATGTCTGTGAGGAGTGTGTGCAGAAGCTTTCTGGTTGGAGTGAGATGGTGTACAGTTTGTGAAACTTTTATCTGAGCTCTCTCTGGTTAGATACCTCCTGTAGAGTTTTCTGCCGAAGGGCGGGCCCAGACTGATTGCGGCCATTCATTGGCTTCGATCATATGACATCATCCGACCCGAAGCAGACACACGGGATCTACGAAAGACTGGCCATGAGAAGGGGCGCACCAGAATGAAGACAGGTTAATCTTATTTCGCAGGATTACGAATCAGGTGTATGATAACTAATCCTTCCGATTGGGGGAAGCGATTGCGTCGGCGTCTGTCAAGGTAGTTGTCGCGTCTCCCATTTTTTAAGCAGCCTTTTTATCCTGTCGCTGCGGGTTCAAATCT